>JAGKWY010000055.1 GCA_021151625.1 Gammaproteobacteria bacterium
TTCAACCACTACACCCACCAACGCTCTGTATAAAGACGCAGAACTGGAAGGTGTGATTGTTGGTGTGGATTACAACTTCAACCCCAACACCCGCGTATTCGCCACAGTGGCGAGCGTAGAAGTTGAAGGCGATGAAAAAATCAGCACCAAGGCCACCAAAGATACCGCCTCGGCATTAGGTTTTGATTTCCGCTTCTAAGAATCAGCGTAAATTTTTAAAAAATTTTCAGAGAGAACGAGATTATGAAATTTTCTGCACGCACAATTGGTAAATCAGCATTTGCTGTGATTGCCGCCAGCTTGTTGGCTGGTAGCGCACTGGCAAAAGACATCAACTTATTAAACGTTTCCTACGATCCAACCCGCGAACTCTATCGCGAATTTAACGCGGCCTTCGCCAAGCACTGGAAAGAAAAAACCGGTGACGATGTGCATGTAGACCAATCGCACGGTGGTTCGGGTGCGCAATCGCGCGCGGTGATCGACGGTTTGAAAGCGGACGTAGTCACCCTGGCACTCGCCGGCGACATTGATCCTATCGCCAGCATCGGTAATTTATTGCCCAAAGATTGGGTGAGCAAGTTGCCGCAAAACAGCGCGCCTTATACCTCGACCATTGTATTCCTGGTACGCAAAGGCAACCCGAAAAATATTAAAGACTGGGATGACCTGACCAAAAAAGGCGTAGAGGTTATTACCCCTAACCCGAAAACTTCGGGCGGTGCGCGCTGGAATTATTTGGCAGCCTGGGCGTTTGCAGAAAAGAAACAAGGTAAAGATCAAGCCGGTGCAAAAGAATTTGTGCGCTCGCTGTTTAAAAACGTTCCAGTATTGGATACCGGTGCGCGCGGCTCAACCACTACCTTTGTACAGCGCGGTATTGGTGATGTGCTGATCACCTGGGAAAACGAAGCGTTTCTGGCGGTAAATGAATTGGGTGCAGATGAAGTGGAAATTGTTGTACCCAGCATTTCCATTCTGGCAGAACCTTCAGTAGCGGTAGTGGATGAAAACACCAAGGCGAACGGCACCGCTGAAGTGGCCAAAGCTTACTTGCAATATCTCTACACCAAAGAAGGCCAAAACATCGCAGCAAAAAATTACTACCGCCCACGCGACCCACAAGTTGCTGAAGCCTACGCAAAAATTTTCCCGAAACTGGATTTGGTAACCATTAATGATTTCGGTGGCTGGTCAAAAGCACAACCGGAACATTTCGGTGACGGCGGAATTTTCGATCAGATTTATCAGTAATTGAATCCCCTCCCAGCCTCCCCTTTAACAAAGGGGAGGAGCTAACCTCCCAAACATTTTCGAAGGGGAATCACTCCCTCCGTTTGAAACGGAGCGCGTAGCCAAGGGAGGACCGGGAGGGATTTAGGGGATTGAAAAATCAGGTTTCCTGACCACAGGTACTAAATTAGAGAGTTGTACATGAGTGAACTTACCTCTACGGCGTTGGCAACAGCGTCGCCGTTTTCCAGCCCTAAGAAGCGCTGGGTCAAAAAAAGTGTTCTGCCGGGTTTTGGTTTATCACTTGGACTCGCTGCACTTTACGCCAGTCTGATTGTATTTATCCCGCTCGCAGGTCTCGTACTCAAATCACTGGAATTAAGCTGGGCAGAACTTTGGGCAGTCATTAGTAATGCCCGCTCGATTGCCAGTTATAAACTCACCTTCGGTGCGGCACTCACTGCAGCCGGAATTAATTTATTTTTTGGTTTGATCGTCGCATGGGTTTTGGTGCGTTACGATTTTTTTGGCAAGCGTGTTGTAGATGCCCTGGTGGATTTACCTTTCGCATTGCCCACCGCCGTTGCCGGTATTGCACTTACTGCGCTTTACACTACCAAAGGCTGGGTTGGCCAATGGTTTTGGTTAGCAGATATTAAAATTGCTTACACATGGTTAGGTGTCACCGTTGCACTGACATTTATTGGTTTGCCGTTTGTGGTGCGCACTGTACAGCCGGTACTTGCCGACCTTGAAGCAGAAGTAGAAGAAGCCGCCGCAAGCCTGGGCGCCTCGCGTTGGCAAACCTTTAGCCGCGTATTACTGCCGGCATTAATTCCCTCGCTACTCACTGGTTTCGCACTGTCCTTTGCCCGCGCAGTGGGCGAATACGGTTCAGTGGTTTTTATCAGCGGCAACATGCCTTACAAAACTGAAATCACCCCATTACTCATCATGACCAAACTGGAACAATTTGATTACGCCGGTGCTGCTGCTTTAGGCACGGTGATGCTGGTGTTTTCATTTGTGTTGTTATTGCTTATTAACCTGCTCCAGCATTGGAGCCACAAACGTACAGGAGGCTGATCATGGCTGGTGCAATTTCTTCCCTTGGCAGCCGTAAAACCGGTACTGCCCATGCCGCTACCAGTGAAGCACCCTGGGTTCGCGTGGTATTAATCAGTGTTGCATTAACGTTTTTAGCACTGTTTTTATTTTTGCCACTGGTAGTGGTTTTTAAAGAAGCCTTTGCCAAAGGTATTGATGTGTACTTCGCATCGGTCAGTGAACCTGCAGCAGCACATGCGATAAAACTTACGCTTATCGCAGCGGCAATTGCCGTACCCTGTAACGTTATCTTTGGTTTGGCCGCCGCCTGGGCGATCGCTAAATTTGATTTCCGTGGCAAACAATTTGTTATCACCCTGATCGATTTACCTTTTGCCGTTTCGCCAGTCATTGCCGGTTTGATTTATATGTTGCTGTTTGGTCGCCAGGGATTTTTTGGCCCCTGGCTGGGCGAGCACGATATACAAATTATGTTTGCAGTACCCGGCATCGTACTCGCCACGGTATTTATTACCTTTCCGTTTGTTGCACGCGAATTAATTCCGCTGATGCAAGAACAAGGTAAAGAACAGGAAGAAGCGGCCATTACCCTGGGTGCCAGCGGTTGGAAAATGTTTTGGCGCGTGACCTTGCCCTCGGTGAAATGGGCCCTGCTCTACGGCATGATTTTATGTAACGCCCGCGCTATGGGCGAGTTCGGCGCGGTGAGTGTGGTATCGGGAAAAATTCGCGAGCAAACCAACACCATGCCGCTGCATATTGAAATTTTGTATAACGAATACCAATTCGCTGCCGCCTTTGCCGTTGCTTCACTACTGGCACTGCTGGCATTGGTCACACTGGTATTAAAAAGCCTGCTGGAATGGAAAGCAGCGCGTGAACATGAGCTGGCCGTACGTGCGGCAAGTGCTCAATAAGCGATGAAAATATGACCCCACCCCAACCCTCCCCTTAAAAAAGGGAGGGAGTTAGCTCCTCCCCCTTGCAAAGGGGGAGGTTGGGAGGGGGTCTCAATCTCAAATCGAGAAAACTCTATGAGCATTCAAGTCCGCAACTTACACAAACATTTTGGCAGTTTTACTGCACTGAATAACGTATCTCTCGATTTCCCTACTGGCGAACTGGTCGCCCTGCTCGGCCCATCTGGCTGTGGCAAAACAACCTTGTTGCGCATTATCGCCGGCTTGGAAAACCCGGATGCCGGCAGCGTACATTTTCACGGCGAAGACGCCACTAATGTGCATGTGCGCGAGCGCAATGTCGGCTTTGTATTCCAGCACTACGCCCTCTTTCGTCATATGACGGTATTCGACAACGTCGCTTTTGGTTTAACCGTCCGCCCCAAAGAGACACGTCCGAGCAAAGAATTTATTAACAAACGCGTACACGAACTATTGGAACTGGTGCAATTAGATTGGTTGGCAGATCGCTATCCACACCAGTTGTCCGGTGGTCAGCGCCAGCGTATTGCATTGGCGCGCGCACTGGCTGTTGAGCCAAAAGTATTGCTACTCGATGAACCTTTCGGGGCACTGGATGCAAAAGTGCGTAAGGATTTACGTCGCTGGTTGCGTCGCCTGCATGACGAGTTACACATCACGTCGATTTTTGTAACTCACGACCAGGAAGAGGCCATGGAAGTCGCCGACAAAATTGTCGTGCTCAACAAAGGTCAGATTGAACAGATTGGCACCCCGGACGATATCTACAACAATCCGGCCAGTCCGTTTGTGTACGATTTTATCGGCCAGGTGAATTTGTTCCACAGCCGCGTGAATAACGGCTGGGCCCATATCGGCGATTACAAATTACCTGCACCCGAGCATGATGGCATCAATGACCAGGCAGCAGTTGCCTATGTGCGCCCGCACGATATTGAGTTGAGCGAACAACCGAGCGAGGGCGCCATAGCAGCACAGGTAGCTCACGTAAGCACTGCCGGTGCAGTATTGCGCATTGAATTACAGCACCAGCTCAATAGCGATGTACTGCACGTAGAGTTGCCACGCGCACAGGAGCGCTCGCTAAACCTGAGCGTAGGTGCCCAGGTATTTGCTCGTCCAACCAATAGCAAAGTGTTTTTGCAGAAATAGTTTCCCCTGCGTTAGCTAAAGGCGATGGTGCGAGCCATCGCCTTTTTTATTCCTGTGGTATTGCAGTGCAATGTCCTGGCTGTTTTTACTTTTTCTTGTTTTTCCCTTTTTCTTGTTGTTTTACTTATTTTTATTGCTTTGCTTACTCTTGTTGTTTTTCCATTTAATTTGATTGTTTTTCAACTGATCTGTTTATTTTTAATCAGGTGATTAGTGAAAACCTGCGCTTAAAATTACATTTCCTCCTTGTACCGGACCAATCATTTTCCTCGCACAATTTTGTTATAAGTTTATAGATTTAAATTCCTTCTTAACTGTGCAATTTAACGCATAGAATGCTTACACAAATTTACCCCGTTAATGATCTTCCTTAAACAACTTATTAACGGCTAAACGCACTACCACACAATTAACAAACGGTCATTGCGGCAATTACTACATAAACACTGTTGATAACAACACGCGTAATAAATTTCTGTGGGCTAAATTTTTTGAGGACTTATCGTGAGCCAGGAACTTAAACAACCGGTTCTTTTATCCCTGGAAGGTGGCAATGCACAACCCTTATCGGTGCGGGCAAAAGCCTTAAGCGCGAGGGCTGGTTTGAAGCGGCGAATGAAGGCACTTTATTTCTGGACGAAATCGGCGACCTGCCACTGCCATTGCAAGTAAAATTGCTGCGCGTACTGCAGGAAAAAGAAGTGGTGCGTATCGGCTCGCGCAAATCCATTCCAGTGAATGTACGTTTAGTTGTTGCTACCAACGTGGATCTGGATTACGCCGTTTCCGCCGGGCACTTCCGCCGCGACCTGCTTTACCGTATTAACATTGCCCATGTAAAACTGCCACCGCTGCGTGAGCGCCCGGGCGATATTATGCCGCTGGCAGAGCATTTCCTGAAAACCTACGCCACAAAAATGGGCCATCGTTTGCCGCAATTTTCCAGTGCGGCAATTGAATTGCTGTTGCATTATTCCTGGCCGGGAAATATTCGCGAACTGGAAAACGTGGTGCACTTTGCCTTGCTGGTTGCCAGTGGTGAAAAAATTGAACCATCACATTTAAAAGTGACCGGCGGATGGAATACTAGCAATAATTTCCAACAGGTTCCGCAGCCCGTACATGCACCACAGTTTGTACAACCTTTTGCCCAGCATTTACCCCAAGCGGCGCACAATACTGGCAGCTACAACAGCAGCAATGTGAATGGTGCAGGCGCAAATGGATTTGGGGCGAATGGCTTTGGCAATCACCCGGTCAATGCCCAGGGTGGTAACGATGGCGATGATCCTATGACTGCCATTGCCAAACAATTGCGTCGCTTGTTTAACGAGCAAGGTAACGGCAATCACTTTGATAACCTGGAAAGTTTGATTGTGCATGAAGCCTTTGCCCATGTGCGTTCAAATCAGGTTCACGCATCGGCGCTGCTGGGAATTTCACGCAACGTCATGCGCACCCTGTTAAAACGCCATGGATTATTAGTAGATACCGGGTTTAGCAAAAACAGTGAACATCCGGACAACGAATCCAACCTGGCTGTGCTGGATGCGAGTTTTGCCAGTTAATCTGCGTATCAACTGCCTGCGGAATCGCTCATCAACAACACCTGCACCACAACAATGGAAACTGATTACTGCGTGAAGCTATTCGCGCAGTAATCTTTCACACGCTATTTATGATCCAATCAAAAAATTCGCTAATGTTTAATTTTGTACACTCTGGTAGCCTGCGCCAATTCATTATTTCTTTTACCAGGATGTGTGCATGAACTCTTTTCCACTGAAATCTTTGGCGCTTATTGCGTCCATCACCAGTTGTTCAACTTATGCCCTGACGGCAGATGTGGATAACAAGCCCCCAGCTGAACCTCCCACCAAAACCGCTGACAAGAGCACAAAAAGCACTCAACTGGAAAGTGTGGTGGTGCTTGGGCACAAGGTAAATCAAATCGGACAAAAGCTTTCCGCTGCCGAGGGTACTGTCGGGAGTACGGATATTGAAAACCGCCCGGTGTTACGTACCGGTGAATTACTTGAGTTTGTACCCGGTATGGTGGTTACCCAGCACAGCGGTTCCGGTAAAGCTAACCAATATTTTTTGCGCGGTTTTAACCTGGACCACGGTACTGACTTTAATAGCAGTATCGATGGTATGCCCATCAATATGCGCACCCATGGCCATGGCCAGGGCTACACCGATTTAAATTTTATTATCCCCGAATTAATTAACAATATTGATTATCGCAAAGGTGCTTACTACGCCGAAGTGGGCGATTTTTCCAGTGCCGGTGCTGCAGCCTTTAGTTTAAAAAATCGTCTGGGCACCAATATTCTGGCATTCACCGGCGGTGAAAATAATTACGGCCGTTTATTGGGTGCAACCGACGTTGAACTGACTCAGGGCCGATTATTAATTGGTGTTGAACGCCAGGTTTCCGATGGTCCCTGGACCGATTTAAAAGAAGATATTGATAAAACCTCTTTTAACGCACGTTTTATTAATCCACTTGAAGAAGGAAATTTCACTCTCACCTTGATGGGCTACGATAACAGCTGGAATGCACCTGACCAGATTCCGGCACGCGCGGTTGAACAAGGTATCATCGATGAGTTCGGCTCACTGAATACCAGCGATGGCGGCGAATCCAGTCGCTACAGTTTATCCAGCCAGTGGAATAATCTGAATTGGAAAGCCAATGCCTATGCCATTCATTCAGACCTGCAGTTAAGTTCCGATTTCACTTATTTCCTTGATGATCCCATTAACGGCGATCAATTTACCCAGGAAGACGAACGCAATATTTATGGTGGAAGCCTCTCACATAATTGGGAAGCAGAATGGTTGGGTAAACCGGTGACCAATTTGGTTGGTGGCGAAGTGCGTTACGACGATATTGGCAAGGTCGGTTTGTATAAAACCAACGCGCGCGAGTGGGTCAGCACTGTACGTGAAGATGCCGTAAAAGAAGCCTCCAGCGGAATTTTTGCGCAGAGCACAGTAAGTATTACCAATAAATTCACCACACACCTGGGCGCTCGCTACGATTATTTCAATGTGGACGTCAGCAGCAACATTAATGAAAACAGCGGTGATGCATCCCAAGGCAAATTCAGTTTAAAAGCGGGCGCCACTTATTTATTTAGCGATCAACTGGAAGGCTTTATTAATGCCGGCCAGGGCTTTCACTCCAACGATGCACGCGGCGCAACGCTCACTCTCGACCCTGTAACACTGGAACCAGCTAATGCGGTGGAATTAATAGTTCCTTCAAAAGGTGGAGAAATTGGTGTGCGCGTATTTGATAAAGAGCGCTTTAATATTTCCACATCGGTATGGTATTTGGAATCCGAATCAGAACTGGTCTTTGTGGGTGATGCCGGCTTTAACGAAGCCAGCCGCGCATCCAAACGCAGCGGTGCCGAAATCGCCAGCTATTTCTGGTTTGATCCCAGCTGGAGCCTGGATGTAGAACTCGCCTGGACGCGCGCGCGTTTTAGCGAAAACACACAGGAAGAAGGTAAATACCTAGATGGCTCAGTGCCCTTTGTAGCCAGCACCGGTATCAGTTACGGCAGTAATAATAAAGGCTGGCAAGGGTCGCTGCGCTACCGCTATTTTGGTGCGCGCGTGCTGGAAAGTTTTGATGAAATAAAAGCGGATTCAACCAGCACGGTAAATGCGGGGCTGGGTTATCGCTGGGACAATATCAGTGTGGAGTTGGAAATCCATAACCTGCTCGACAGCAACGAGCACGATATTGACTACTACTATGCCTCACGTTTACCCGGCGAGCCTGAAGAAGGTGTCGATGACCTGCACTACCACCCCGCTGAGCCGCGCACCCTGCGCGCTAAAATCGAGTACAGGTTCTAATTTCCCGCGCTTTTCCAGCATCTTTTTCCACCGCTTTTTTCTTTCATTTTGTGCCCCCCGTGCGCTCACGGGGGTTTCACTTCCCTATTTATCAGGTTAGTATTTGCCTCAAATTTTGTTATGACTACTACAAAATATGAAATGGATACTACTTATTATTTCACTGCCCACCCATAACGCCACGGCTCGCATGCGGGTATGGCGGGCCGTAAAAGCGTCGGGTGCCGCTGTGTTGCGCGATGGGGTCTACCTGCTGCCGCACAGCGACGCCCATTGGCAATTGCTGGATGAGATAGCGCGGGATGTACAGCTCAATCAGGGTAGTGCCCAGTTACTGCCAACCGAAACCGGCGCAGATGCCACTGAACTTGCCGTGGTAGCGCCAGATTTCGTGCCCCTGTTCGACCGCACTACCGAATATCAGAATTTGCTGGTCGAACTCACCCCCCTACAACAACAATTACAGCAACAACAGTTGCAACCACAATCACCACAACAACAATTACCGCAACAATCAATCTCTGATTTACTCAAACAACTGCGTAAGTTGCGCAAAAATTTTGCGGCAATTGTGGCGATAGATTTTTTTCCCAACGAACAACAAACACGCGCGCAAGATGCATTGCAAGCGCTGGAAAAAGCCTTGAATCGACAATTATCGCCCGATGAGCCGCACGGAAATTCAGGTGAAATTGCGCTGCTGTCTATCGCTGATTACCAACAGCGCCACTGGGCCACGCGTAAGCGCCCTTGGGTAGACAGGCTCGCCAGCGCCTGGTTAATTCGCCGCTTTATTGATCCGCACGCGCAATTTATTTGGTTGGACTCTCCCGCAGATTGCCCGGTCGATGCATTGGGTTTTGATTTTGACGGCGCGCGTTTTACCCATATCAACAACCTGGTTTCATTTGAAGTATTGCTCGCCAGCTTTGCATTGGAACAGCAGGGATTAAAACGCCTTGCGGCCATTATTCATTTTCTCGATGCCGGTGGTATGCAACCGCAGGAAGCCAGTGGGCTGGAACAAATCCTGTGGGGACTGCGCAACAGCATTAGCGATGACGATCAACTTTTAACAGCTGCAACATCAGTATTCGATGCGCTCTTTTCTGCGTTCAGCAATAAGGAATAATCATGAGCGAACACTCGCCCGCCATTTCAGCTAACGAAAATTCTCCCACAGAGGCGCCACTACCAGTCAGCTTCTGGCAAGCATTTTTATTTTGGTTAAAACTCGGGTTTATCAGCTTTGGTGGACCCGCCGGGCAAATTGCCATCATGCACCAGGAATTGGTAGAGCGCCGGCGCTGGATTAGCGAAAAACGTTTTTTACATGCGCTGAATTACTGCATGTTGTTACCCGGGCCGGAAGCACAACAGTTAGCGACTTATATCGGTTGGTTAATGCATAAAACCTGGGGTGGAATTGTGGCCGGCGTATTATTTGTTCTGCCCTCGCTGTTTATTTTGATTGGTCTCTCCTGGGTTTATATCGCCTATGGCGATGTGAGTTGGGTAGCCGGATTATTTTATGGCATCAAACCAGCGGTTACTGCCATAGTTGTACAAGCCGCCCATCGAATTGGTTCACGCGCATTAAAAAATAATTGGATGTGGGCCATTGCCGCTGCCGCATTCGTTGCTATTTTTGCGCTGCATGTGCCCTTCCCCTATATCGTTATCGCCGCCGCTTTGCTGGGATTTTTTGGTGGGAAAATTAAACCCGAGTATTTCCAATCCGGTGGGCACGGCAAGGCCGATAAAAATTTTGGTGCAGCCTTAATTGATGACCACACACCAACACCTGCTCACGCCCTGTTTAGCTGGTCACGTTTGTTATTAATCACAGTGTGTGGCGTATTGTTGTGGGCCCTACCCCTTGCACTGCTGTGGAGTTATTTTGGCTGGCAACACACACTCACCCAAATGGCCTGGTTTTTTACCACCGCCGCATTGCTCACTTTTGGTGGCGCCTATGCCGTACTGCCTTATGTTTATCAGGGCGCAGTCAGTCACTACAACTGGTTAACACCCACGCAAATGATTGATGGTTTGGCCTTGGGTGAAACCACTCCGGGGCCGTTAATTATGGTGGTGGCTTTTGTGGGATTTGTAGGCGGTTATGTAAAAGCCGTGTTTGGACCGGATATGTTATTCATAGCCGGCGCCGTTGCTGCCAGCGTGGTGACCTGGTTTACCTTTTTGCCATCTTTTATTTTTATTTTCGCCGGCGCTCCCTTTATTGAAACCACCCACAACGACATAAAATTTACCGCACCACTAACTGCCATCACCGCTGCAGTAGTGGGGGTAATTTTAAACCTCGCCTTATTTTTCGGTTACCACGTGTTATGGCCAACAGGTTTCAGTGGTCAATTTGATTGGTTATCCGCTGTGATTGCGTTAGGTGCCGGTATTGCGCTGTTTCGCTATAAAACGGGCGTGATTAAAGTGATTGCTGTTTGTGCATTGCTAGGGCTAGCTAAAAGCATTCTGGTGTAAATCGCCTGCGCAATTTGCTGTGCCTGTTGGCGAATTTCCTGGATGGCGGTGGTTTCAAATAACACCCCGCCCAGCGCAGGCCCTATACCATAAATTTCATAATCTGCCGCAAGCAGAAAATCCTGCCCCGGCTTGCCCAACTCCATTCGCAATTCATTTTCGTCGTTTAAGAGCCCTGTACAGAGATATTGCACGCGCTGGAACCCTGGCAAATAACCGGCGCAAATCACTGCCTTGTCTGCCCGTATTTTTATAGTTTGGTGTTGCTCATTGAGCGGTGGCTTTTTCTTATTTTCCAGTGTTAATTGGATACCACTGGCAACTGCATCGATCCGCTTAATTTTTGCTTTATGCAAATACAGACGCCCCTCCATTGTTAACCTGTCGAGTTGCTGCCCAACGTTCGCAGGAATACGGTGCCGCAAAATATTCCACCAGGGCAAGCATTTACGCAGACGCTTGCGCTCCCTATCCGGCAAATTACTCCAGATCAGATTATTGCCTGTGCGCACTTGATTAATGCTGTCTTGCCAGGCAATTCCCTGGTCCATGTTTGATTGGATATAAGCACGCAGATCGCGTAACAAGGACACAGCCGATGTTGCTGTCGTTCGAAATACCGGCAGTTGGCAATGTGTGTGCATGTGGAGATGAGGCAAAGGCAAAAGATTATGCGCAGAAAAAATATGGAACCGCCCGCTAAAGCCCTGTGCAATCGTAAATTGCACTGCATCTACCATACTTAAACCAGAACCGATTACAACCAGATCGCGCAAGCTTTTCCAGTCGCATTGATTTGCCGCAGTACAATAGGGTGAAGAAAAAATTGCATTTGCTGAATCAGGTTTATAAAAATCCTGATTATGAAAAGCAGCGTTATTAAAAGCAGGACAGTTTCCGGTAGCCATTACTAATGCATCGGCCGGCAAACGTTTATTGCGATGAGTCACCACACTCAATCCCTGCGTTCGCACGTCAGCGTTGAAACCTGCGCGTTCAACGGCAACAACTCGTTCAGCAATTAGCTCAATGTTATGGCCATCTGCTTTAAGTCGCTCAAGCGCAGAGTGAAATAAATGTTGCAAATAGGCCCCATAAATCATCCGCGGAACAAAATCATCCGGGCCAATTGCCATGGTGGCAAAATCCAGATGCAACTCTCGCCATTGGCTAGTGCTCTGCAACCACTGGTAAAAGTGCGCGGGGTTATCAACAAAGGCCCCCATACGCTGGGCTGGAACATTCAAAATAAATGCAGGGTGAGAAACAGAAAAAGCCAGTCCACAGGGAACCGAAGGGCTGTCATCAATAATACTGATAGACAATAACGGGGCATTAACCGCTGCCGATTGTTTTGCCAGATTTGCCAGCAAAATTACCGCAGCAGCGCCACAACCCACTATGACCAGATGCTTCCTGTGTAGGGTATCGGGCACAATAATAACCTGCTCAATGTCTTCGGGTAAAAGTCATCGCATAAAAAAAGACGTCCCTGTCCACCGTGTCTTCATCTGATGCTGAAGTTGGTGATGGTGTTGAGAGCAAACAGTTTAACTACCGCTCTCGGTCACTACAGACAAGCGCTCTATTCCCGCCTTCTCAATCAGCACCATTACCTTGGCAACAGTGCCGTAGTTAACAGCCTCATCGGCATTCAGGTTCAAACGCAATTCCGGGTCAGCAGCCTTACGGCTTTCCAATTCCTGCTGGATAATTTCCAATGAGTATTCATCCTTATCAAGATAAATTTTTCCCTGGGCATCAATACTCAAGACGATAGGTTTTTTCGGTTCCTGAATTTGTACCGTAGTTTCGGTATCAGGCAAATTCACATTGATGGCATTGGTCATCAGCGGCGCGGTGATAATAAACACCACCAGCAGTACCAGCATTACATCCACCATGGGGGTAATATTGATCTCGCTTAATACTTCATCGCTGTCACTACCAGTAGAAATGGCCATTACGCAAATACCTCTTTACCGTTGTCGGGTTTATTCAACTCCGATTTTGCTTCACGCGTATTGGGTTGTACCTGCGCCGCTTTAACTACCGGAGCAGAAGCCTTGATACGGAAGCCGGCTTTTTGCACCAGGCTCACAAAATCGGTAGCGAAATCATCCAGGTCGGCAGCAATTAATTTCACACGACGCAAGAAAAAGTTATAGGCCAATACCGAGGGCACTGCCACGGCAATACCAATACCGGTCGCGATCAAAGCTTCACCGATAGGACCTGCAACCACTTCAATGCTGGCAGATTTGGTGGCAGTAATTTGTGTAAGCGCCTGGATAATGCCAAACACAGTACCGAACAAACCCACGAAGGGCGCGGTGTTACCAATAGATGCCAAAATTGCCAAACCATTTTCCAATGAGCGACGTTCCTTCTGGATTTGCTGGCGCAAATGACGCTCCAGTAAATCCTGACGATCCCAACTGTGCTCCAGATCAGTCGCCGTGCTGGCATCGGCATTGCGCAGGGTTTGGAAACCGGCCGCTGCAACACGTGCAGTAGCGCCTACATATTTTTCAAAGGAGGCTGCTGCATGCAGATCAGCCGCGGACCAAAAGGTTTTGGTAAAACGGCGATTCTGGCGCGACAGGGTAAAATGCTGAATGCCTTTAATGACAATCAGCGTCCAGGTGATTATTGAAAACGCAATCAGCGCCCACAAAGTCCACTCAACGATATGTTGGTACAGCTCAGACATAATCTTTCTTCCTAATTAATTGCGATTTAACAAAAAATAAATAATCAAACTTTTAAACAATATTTACTAACCAGTGGCGCGTTATGAGTTCGATAGTTTGAAATCAATCGGCACTTCTACCCAGGAGTCCACTGGTGTTTCACCCTGTTTGGCAGGCACAAATGACCAGCGTCTTACCGTATCTATTGCCGCCTTATCCAACACGTTGCGTCCGCTGGATGTTTTCACTTCCACCGATGAAGGCTTGCCATTACCCAACACATGCACATTTAAAATAACTGTGCCCTCCCAACCGCGTTCTACTGCCAACTCTGGATATTCCGGCGCAGGGTTACGCAGGTAACCAGGATTTGCCGTTGCCGGAGTAACCGGCGGTGGAGGTGGTGGCGCAACCGGTTGCGGTGGTGGAGGCGGTGGTGTTTCTACCACTTGTTGCACCGGCACAGGTTTGGGTTTTTCCACCGGTTTCGGCTTGGGTTTTTCCACTTTTGGTGGCGGCGGAATTTCTTCCGGTGGAATGACCGGCGGTGGTGGTTGCTCTACCGGTGGACGATAAAGCTCAACAGTCATGGGTGGAATTTCCGCTTTGGTAATGGGCACTTCCGGTTTGAAATAAAAATAGGCAAACACAGCAAAATGCAAACCAATAATAAATGCCAAGGCAACAACACCTAATGCACCGCGATATTTTGGGTAAACCAATTCAATTTGTTTATCCAGACTGTATTCGCGCGGAACCAACTTGACGATCTCAGCGGATTTGCGCGGCTTTGCGTCAGGTTGCGTGTGGCGTAGTTGATGGCGCGCATGGCGACGGTCATAACTGTAGGGTTCTGAGTATGCATGGGCACTCATAAATCTCTCCCGCCCGGAGTTGGGCTCACTGGCATCGCTTGTGGCGATAACAAAAAACAACAATTTGTAAATGCTTACCCAGCATTGTGTGCTGGCATAATCATTCACAGCTGCATAGGGTTTTGCAGCAAGCGTGCCAAAAAATAATTTTTTTAAGCGTCAGTGTTTAAACCCTTGAAAACAGGCGGCTTATTGCTCGGGTGATGCGATAAATCAGAATTTCACACCGAATAAATCAGTAAATACGGATAGCAATTGTTGGTTTATAACCAGAAAAATTGCTGGATATTAAGCAGTTAATTTCTACACAGAGTGCTAAATTCTGTTTAAAAAAAAGCAGTGGATAATTTGAACCCAGACTAAAAGGAGTATTTAAAAAATGGCATAAGCTTATGAATTAATTGGCTTTCAGAAATACAAAGCAGGTCGCTAGAATCGGCTGGCAGTGTGTTTTTTCCAGCAACTATTCCTGCAACATTCACAACAATATCCCCACAACAATCCAGATACACGCACTAGAAAAACGGAGTCTTTCATGTCTGAACATTGGAAATTTGAAACGCAGTCAGTACACGCTGGTTACACGCCAGACCCAACCACCAAATCAGTTGCAGTGCCTATTTATCAAACCGTGGCCTATGCGTTTGATAGCGCACAACATGGCGCGGATTTATTTGATTTGAAAGTTGCCGGGAATATTTATACCCGCATTATGAACCCGACAAATGATGTATTGGAAAAACGCATTGCAGCGCTGGAAGGTGGAATTGCGGCACTGGCACTGGCATCCGGCCAGGCCGCAGTAACCTATGCGATACAAACAATTGCAGAAGCGGGCGACAATATTGTTTCTTCCACTGCACTTTACGGCGGCACTTACAATTTATTTGCACACACTTTGCCGCAATATGGAATCACCACCCGTTTTGCAGATCATTTAAATCCGGATACGTTTGAACCTTTAATTGATGAACGCACCAAGGCAATTTTTGTAGAGTCGTTAGGCAACCCGCAAGGTAATGTAACCGACATTGCACGCATTGCAGAAATTGCCCATCGCCAGGGTGTGCCATTGATTGTGGACAACACTGTCGCTACGCCCTACTTATTGCGTCCTATTGAGCACGGTGCCGATATAGTGGTGCATTCACTCACAAAATATTTAGGCGGGCATGGCACTACCGTGGGTGGCGCCATAGTAGATTCGGGAAAATTCCCCTGGGCGAAATACAAACAAAAATTCAAACGTTTGAATGAGCCGGACGTGAGTTACCACGGAGTGGTATATACCGAAGCCCTTGGCGCTGCTGCGTATATTGGCCGCGCGCGCGTAGTACCTTTGCGTAACACCGGTGCTGCACTTTCACCGTTTAATGCATTTCTGATTTTGCAGGGAATAGAAACCCTCGCCCTGCGCCTGGAGCGCATTAATGACAATACATTGAAAGTTGCGGAATACTTGCAGAAACATCCCAAAGTGAATTGGGTGAATTACGCGGGTTTACCCAACAATCCTTATCATGAACTTGCACGCAAATACCTCAAGGGCAAAGCCTCGGGCTTATTAACCTTTGGTGTAAAAGCCGATGACGGGCGTGAAGCCGGTGCACGCTTTCTGGATGCACTGCAATTGTTTACCCGCCTGGTTAATATCGGCGATGCAAAATCCCTGGCCACTCACCCTGCCTCCACTACTCATCGGCAATTATCGCCAGAGGAATTGGCGAAATCCGGTGTTGGACTGGACACAGTAAGGTTATCTGTTGGCATCGAACATATCGATGATTTACTGGCAGATTTGGAACATGCGTTGAATCAGGTGTAATGTTTAAATCCCTCCCCTTCTTTTTGTTTAAATCCCTCCCAACCTCCCTTTGTCAAAGGGAGGAGCCTTTACTGGCTCCCCTCTTTAACAAAGAGGGGCTGGGGGAGATTAAGAGTGTTAGTTAACTGGGTTACAAAATCTGCAGTGCTTTTTATTGAATAAAGAAAATATGTTCGTCAAGAAATTTCCGGTTTGTAACTCCATTTGGGAGTAATCAATAGCAACAACACCGACACTATCGCCACCGCAATAGATAACCATAAGGCAATCGACATTTCGCTAATCCGCTCCGGATAAATTGTTGCCGCCGCCCCCAAGCCAATTACATTGCCACCAATCACCAAAATAATTGCGGCGTAATCGTGGAAGCGTCTGGCTTTGTTGGCGCCCTGCGACCATTTTTCATGGGTGTTGTAACTGGGCAATTGCTCATGGGCATCATTGAGTTGCTCCAGAGCCGATAAAAAACGACGCAAGTTGGAAATGGCCCGTTCCGCTTTGTAATTCAGAAATGCCAAACAAATAGATGCGACGGGAAAGCCCGCCAATAACCATTCAATCGGCACCTGTGCGTTACTTTCACTGGGTTTGAGTGCAACCAGCGCCGCCAGCAAACTCACCACCAGGGTCACATAAAGCGCAAGTGCTTGCTGCCGCTGGTTAATGCGCGCATTCACTTCCTGATAAGCAGCAATAAAACGGTAGTTTGCATCGACTACATATTTTGTTGTCATCTTTTTTCCACAATGGCGTCAATAGAATGGATTTAATCAAAAGTACCAGCCCCATACAAAAAAACAAGGGCGCATCCGGCGCCCTTGTTTGTTCACTTTTTTAACCGTGCATGACGAGAGTAATTTAGTGCTGCGAATTATCCCCGTGGATCTGGAGTCAGACGCAAATAGGGTTTTACTACTTTGTAGCCTTTCGGGAAACGACGCGCAATTTCCTCTGCATCTTGCAATGCGGGAACAATCACTACATCTTCACCCGATTTCCAGTTGCCTGGTGTTGCCACCTTGTGGTGTTCGGTTAATTGCAGCGAATCAATCACACGCAGGATTTCATCAAAGTTGCGACCGGTACTGGCCGGGTAAGTGATGATCAAACGGATTTTTTTCGCCGGGTCGATAATAAACAGCGAACGCACAGTGAGGGTGGCGTTAGCGTTGGGGTGAATCATGTCGTAGAGGCTGGACACTTTGCGATCTGCATCTGCGAGTATCGGAAAATTCACCTGGGTCAATTGGGTTTCGTTAATGTCGTTGATCCACTTATTGTGCGAATCCACCGGATCAACACTCAGCGCGATTGCCTTCACATTGCGTTTGGCAAATTCATCTTTCAATTTGGCCGTCAAACCTAATTCGGTGGTGCACACCGGGGTGAAGTCTGCCGGGTGGGAAAACAACACACCCCAGCCATCACCGAGCCATTGGTGAAAACTAATCGGGCCCTGCGTGGACTCCTGCACAAAATCGGGTGCTTCATTGGACTTTGCTTAGAACCGAATGCACTCACATCGAAAGTTATAAGCACATAAAAACTTAGTATTTCCCAGCACAAAACCACTTCTATAGGATGCCAACCAAGCTCACACAGCCCCAATAAACGCCCCGGCACAACGGCAATACCCACCAGACAACTGGACTGAATAATGAAAATCCGCGACCTTGATTTATCCGATAGCCCCATTAACCAGGAGCATGAAGCCCTGGGCCTACCTCCGGTAGAGCAAATCCCCCTTCACCCGGTAATCCGCACTGCCGTATGGTTTGCCATCCTGACCCTGATAGGCCTGGTCGCCCTGGGTGCAGCACAACTATTTGGTAGCAGTTGGGCGGATGGTGTCGCCACCATCAAAACCACGTTAAATGACTCCATGTTCTGGAATGCCTTATTGGTCGGCCTGCTCGCACAAATCGTCGATGGCGCCCTCGGCATGGCCTATGGCCTGACCTCTACCAGTTTCCTGTTGGCTACAGGCGCATCCCCCGCCCTGGCCAGTGCCTCGGTACATATGGCTGAGGTGTTTACTACCGGTGTTTCCGGAATCTCCCATGCCAAATTCGGCAATGTGGATAAGAAATTATTTTTGCGTCTGCTGATTCCCGGCATTATCGGCGGCTTGCTTGGCGCCCTGCTGGTAACCCAAATCGATGGCAAAACCCTGAAACCGTTTATTACCGTGTATTTGTTGCTGATGGGTATCTATGTATTAAGCAAAGCGTTTCGCAAACATATCGCCACCCGCAACAGCGAGCCAAAGCACGTTGCCAAACTCGCATTACTCGGTGGTTTTGTAGATACCTCAGGCGGTGGCGGTTGGGGCCCGGTAGTAACTACAACGCTGGTTGGTACCGGCCACGACCCACGTACCACCATTGGCTCTGTTAACTTTGCCGAGTTTTTCCTGACCCTGACCAGCGCCGCGTCTTTGTTTATCCTGGTTGATGAAACCATTTGGCATGTGGTGGCTGGCTTGATTATCGGCGGATTGTTTGCCGCACCCTTTGCCGCTTATGCGTGCAAAAAGTTCTCTACCAGAACCTTGCTGATTCTGGTGGGATTATTGATAAGCGGGATTTCATTGTTCAATTTATATAAAGCGATAGTTGCCTAAATGCAGTTATTGGATTAAACAAAGTCCCAAAACCAAAAATCTATTTAATGTCTATTTTTAAAGCTTATGAAATGCTGAATAACAGAAAATTTACTTATCCTGTTATTCAGCATTTAGCAATTCAGAAAATTTTCCTAGCCTAGACACTATTCATCTGGTTAAAATACCACCCACCCTACGCATAGGGTTCAATAAATCAGTATTTCGCATCATAAAAATTATAAAATCCTGTTGCTCGCTTTAGAGACAGGTTATATCAAACAAGTGCACGTTAATGGTTGCACTAATCGCAATGTGTTTCCGGTCAATTGAAATATCAAGATAAATACTAATAACTATCATGCACGCATGGATATGACGCATTTTCTTTATCCTGCCGCATAATTTGATTGGCAATGTTATTCAGTAAGTACCCGCGCTTAATAATTTCAAATAACGGGGAAAACTTATGAAACCGCTTACAATTAAACAACTACTACTGGCATTTGCACTTTTGTGGAGCAGTATCAATCTTGCCCAGGCAGCATTAATCACCACTGATTTTTCTGCGCTAACAGGCAATCAAGGGACTGTAGATGTTCAGTTAAACCTCGCTGCGGGCGAAGCGATTGAAGGCTTCTCACTCTATTTCGCTGAAGATCAATTTAGCGATATATCCATAGTATTCAGCCCCACTAACTGGGACAGCCTGGTATTCCAACCTGATGCGCTGCTCGGCCCTGGCTTGTTCGACAGTTTTAATCTTGCCGGGTTAGTGTCCGGAAGTGCGCGCATTGCCTTTACTTTCATTGGCAGCAGCGCCCTGCCCGCGTTGAATTACGATCTGTACAACGCTGATTTCCAAATCGTTTCCTCAGGCACTGCCACAGAGGTTAGCGCATCAGTTCCCGAATCCTCGTCGCTGTTATTGATGCTGTGCGGATTATTTGCGATCGCATTACATCGCCGCTTGCATGTGGCGCGCAACCGTTTTCATCAACACGCTGTTGCTCGCTTAATCAGCCATTAATAAACAGGTGATGACATGAATTATAAAAAATTATTCTCACGCGCGCTCACTACACACACAGCCACTAAACGGACAGTCACTACACGCGCTGCCACTACACGAAAACTGCTCAATAGCGCGATAGTGTCTTCGCTGTTTATCGCCGGGACCGCCACGGCGCTGGACGTCAATGTGGTTACGCTCAATAAATTGAGCGAAACCCGTGTCGATCGCACCAACTATGATTATGTGTTTGCTGTAACCGTAAAAAATGGCAGCAAGGCTGTAACTAATGCCGCACAAACGCTCACCGCTGTTGGTACTGGTTCCAGTATTATTGATGGCAATGTTGCTATCGGTAATTTAGCGCCCAATGAAGAAATCACACCGACCGATACAATTACGGTTCGTCACAACCGCAGCCTTGCTTTTAATCAATCGGCATTGGTGTGGAATGCCAGTGGAACTGAAGTTAGTAGTTCATCCAGCGCTAGCAGTGCTGCAAATCGCATTCTGTTCAGTGAATTATTTAATGTGGATAAACCCACGTTATTCAGCGCGGCATATCGTTCTATCTCTACCGATGCCAGCGCACCTTTATTGTTTGTAACCGGTGGCAACAGTGGCATTACCATTGCCAATAATGAACTCACACTGGCTGCAGCGCGCTTTACTATTGGCAACAAACCGCCGCGCGCATCTACAACTACCAGTGACACCAGTGCCAATGGCGATCTGGATTTAAGCAAGCCGTATCGCATTTCATTTCGTGTAGTTGCCAGTTCCGGCTCTGGAGCTTTGCAAGTCATGGTGGATAACAACACCACCAGCGCAGGCAACTCATTGCACGGCAGCGCTTCGCGTATTTTCAACGCCCCGGCAAATAGTTTGGTTGCAGGTCAAATTGTTGAATTATTGCCAACACTGGGTACTGCCAATTCGTTTATCGCATTGCGCACTGAAAGTTCTGCATCGGTAACCATTGATGATTTGGTTATTGAATATCTGGATTCTGTTGTCACCAGTTCATCAGTCGCTTCTGCTACCGCACTGTCATCATCTTCAAAATCATCAGCAGTGCCGTCATCAACACCGATTGCAAGCAGCAAATCCAGTTCAAGTACTGCAACTTCAATTGCAGTTTCATCCAGCGCGCAAAGCAGTGCACCGGTTGTGAACCAATCATCCAGCAGCGTTGCTTCTTACAACGGCGCTATTCGCCCGGCAAAAATGGAAGGCTTTGCAGCGCACGCGGGTGTAACTGGTGGCCAAGGCGGCCCGGTTGTGACAGTGACTACCGGTACCGAATTAAATGCAGCGCTCTGTAGCCGTGCCTCTATGACATCACCGATTGTGATTTTGGTAAACGGCACTATCAGCCACGCCAATACCACTGCACAGGGTTGTAATACCCAGGCCGATGTCATTGAAATCAAACAAATGAGCAACGTGTCCATTATTGGTGTGGGTACCAATGCGCTGTTTGAAGAAATTGGTATTCATGTGCGCGATGCATCCAACATCATTTTGCAAAACCTGCACGTGCGCAACGTGAAGAAAAGTGGTTCACCGGTTTCCAATGGCGGCGATGCCATAGGTATGGAAACCAATGTGGATCGCGTGTGGATTGACCACAACCATTTGGAAGCTTCTGGCGGTGAAAAAGATGGTTACGATTCCTTGCTGGATATGAAGGCCGGCGTTACCAATGTTACTGTGTCTTACAACCTCTATAACGATTCCAGCCGTGCCGGCCTGATTGGCTCCAGCGATAGCGACAATAAAAATACCAATATTACCTTCCACCATAACTGGTATAAAAATATTGAGCAGCGCACGCCGTTAATTCGCCATGCGTTAGTACACATGTATAACAACTATTGGTCCAACGACAGAATTGATTATATGTTCCATGCGATCAATTCACGCATGAGCGCCAAAGCATTAGTAGAAAGCAATTATTTCTACAACGTAAATAACCCGCTGATTGCATCTGATGATTCCAGCCAACCCGGCTGCTGGCAAACCAATAATGACAACACCGTACTACCTTACATTTATTACAGCCGCACTGTAGGTAATGGTGCCCTGGTAGTGCCTGAAGTCGTTGATGGGCAATTGCAATCTACCTGTAGCGTGACTGTACCTTACAGCGTTGATATGGATCACTCATCTACTGTGCCTGAGATAGTGATGGCTAACGCGGGTGTAGGTAAAATTTCTACCTCTGTGGTAGTGAGCAGCAGTTCAGCAACAACGTCTGTTGTAGCATCCAGCAGTGCACCAGCGTCATCCAGTGCTGTTGCCTCATCAACACCCTCTTCAACTGCCTCTTCAACTGTCTCCTCAATTGCCAGCTCCATTGCTTCATCAGTTGCCAGCAGCGAAGCCGTAGTTGTATCCAGCGCAGCGCAAAGTTCTACATCATCAACCGCTAATGCGTTGTTGATTAACGAAGCATTTACTGTAGATAAAGTCACGTTATTTAGTGCGGGTTACCAGGCTATTTCCACTGATGCCACTGCCCCGCTCTATTTCATTACCGGAGGCAGCAGCGGCATTACTATTGCCAATAATGAACTCACCCTGGCAGGTGCACGCTTTACTATTGGTAACCGCCCTCCACGTGCTTCTACAACAGCGAGCGATACTAATGCAAACGGTGATTTTGATTTAAGCCGCGCTTATCGCGTTAGCTTTACTGTTGTTGCAGCATCCGGCTCGGGCAAATTACAGGTGTATATTGATAACAACACCACCAGCCAGGGCAATTCCATCCACGGCGCCAATTCAAAAGTATTTGAAGTGGTTGCGAACAGTTTGACCGCCGGCCAACGCATTGAAATTCTGCGCACAGTGGGCACTGCAAATTCATTTATTGCCCTGCGCACAGAAAGTTCGGCCTCGGTGACGATTGATAATTTGCAGGTGGAATATACCGATGCTGGTGCTGCCAATTCATCGAGTGCTAATTCATCAAGTGTGGCCAGCAGCTCCAGTGTTTTATCGAGTGCAACAACGACTTCCGCAATCGTATCCAGCGTTTCTACCAGTGCGGTTAATTCCAGTCTGAGCAGCTCATCCGCCAGCAGTGTTTATATTCCAGAGAATGTAAACCTGAGTGCAGACTGTATTAATCTCGCCACTAACCCCAGCGTGAACTGGCGAGATACCGCCCTGCAAACCGATCAGGAAATTGTGACCTGTTTGCACAAGACCTTGGGAACCGCTGTGGGTTATGGTGAAAATGCGCGCGGTGGATACGACGCCGGCGGCAACAGCAAACTCACTGTAATTACCAAAAACTCCAGCAAATCCGTTGAGCAACAAGTGCTGGAAGCGATTAGCGGCGATGAGCCTAACTGGATTGTGTTCGATAAAGTTGAATTTGCCCAAGCTTCCGAAATCGGTATGTATCGTTTAGGTTGTAGCAACGCGACTGTGCAATCCATCCTGGGTGCAACTGAAGCTGAGTGCGTGAATTATCAGCAATGGTGTGCCAAAAATGGCGTGAGCGAATCAGCGTGTGTAACGACATTTTTTAATACTGCCATGAACAAATCCAATAATCCGATTCGCAATCCGGTCATTGGCTCCAATAAAACCCTGGATGGTCGTATGAGCCAAGCCTATTTCCTGTTTAGCGGATTTGCGATAGGAAAAGATTCTACCGGCACACCAACCCAAACTGCCGAGCAGGTAATTTTGACCCACCTGAGTTTCAAAGGCGCTGGTCACACTGAAGACCATTATGTCGATCCGGATATGATTCGCTCCACCGGCGCATCACATGAAATCTGGATTCACAAAAATACTTTTGATACCACCGGCGATTCCGCATTCGATGTGAAGGTGGGCGCTTACAACATCACCATGTCGTTCAACAAAGTGAAAAACGTAAAGCGCGCAACCCTGCACAGCTCCAGCGATAGCCATACCATTGATGCGCAGATTAGAACCACCATGCACCACAACGCCTTCGTCACCACAGATGACCAGTACAACACACTCGGCAATACACTGCGTCGTGTTCCGTTGATTCGTCGCGGCACCACTCACATGTTCAACAATTTATTTGTGAATTATCGCAAGGACTTGTTGAGTATTCGCGTGGGCGCCAGCGTATTGTTTGAAGACAATATGTTTGTGGTGAATCGCAGCCTGCAGGAAAAGAGTTCACTCGAAGCATCACTAGCCGAATTGCAAAGCAATATGATTCGCGATGTAAGCGGTGGCAATTATCGTGGCGAGGGTATTTATCTCTGGTTTGCCGATGGCGCCTGCAACCTGGATGAAACCACTAAAACATCTCTCACTGCCACCTCCGGCAGCGTGGCAGACTTGAGCCAACACTATAACGCTCACTCACGTGCAGTGATTGGCAACTGGCGTTTCGCTGCCGGGCAAGATCTGGAAAATTACCTGAGCGCAACCGCCGGTAAAGAAGGTGCAACGCCGTTTAACTCGCCTCTGGCGGCCGATCGGTTTTACGCATTACCCAATACGCCCTGCCAATAAATACATCGGTATTTGTTGCCACTTGGCAACAGGGGTTGCAACAAAAAATGCCCGGGCTATCCCGGGCATTTTCTTTGGTCCAGTGCTACAGTTTTCCCTGCCTCACACTTTTCACATGACCAAGGAAAACCCATGCCCAATCAATTGGAACAATTAAAAAAATTCAGTCGTCTTGCCATAGAGCAAGCAGATATCCACTCACCGGGGTTCTTTCCTGCCAGTGATGCCATTCTGGATTCACACAACCTGCTTGAATTCATCCAACACCCGGAGCGGGCTCAGCTGTTACAAAGTGCAATTAACGAAACCCGACACGAACGCTGGAGCGGTAACTACGAAAAAACAGTAATAGATCAGCTGACTCAAAACCGGTTAAAACAATTTTCCGAAAAAATTCCCGGTCACCTATCAATAGAAACGGATATCCGTCTGGCATTCGATACTGACGGGCTTATCGCCCAGGCTGAATACTGGATCAATAACTGCCGCAATTTACGCGTGGATCCCAAGCGGGTATTCCTGAAAATTCCGGCAACCTGGGAGGGTATTCGTTCACTACAATCCATCGAGCGCATGGGAATCAAAACCAACCTTGTTATGGTGTACAGCGCAATCCAGGCGCAGGCCGGTGCAGAAGCAGGGGCATCTTTGCTATCCATCCCGGTAGGCCCGGCCAGTGACTGGTTCCAAAGAAATGAACCTGAACAGTTCTCCGAAGCCTATGATCCGGGTGTTGCCACCGCGAGTCATATCTACACCAACTTAAAATACATGGGTTATTCCAGTCAGATCATGGCTACCGAGCTTCATCGCCCGCAACAAGTCTATGGCCTTGTTGGCTGTGATTGCCTTGCGCTCAGCCCCCAGCTTGCACAGCAATTGGCAAAGAATGAATTACCGCTGGAGCGAACGCTGGAAAAACCAATGGAAACCTATGAACCGCCACCATCCATGAGCGAAAAAGATTTCCGCTGGCATCTCACTATGAGCACCATGGCCGATGAAAAACTGGCGCAAAATATTCGCAGCCTGGAACGGCAACAATACGCGTTAGAAGCTTTTATCAAGGAACAGCTAAGCAACATTTAATATGGATCTATAGCCCACAAAATTGCTTAAAAAATGGCACATCTTATTACAACTTGGTGATACTCACTTTTTTTGCTTTCCTATACTGGTAATTGGTTGTTATCGCCAGAAATTGGTTGTTATCGATTGTCGGCTGCTGTTGGTATAGGAAACAAAA
Organism: Gammaproteobacteria bacterium; assembly: GCA_021151625.1. Lineage (GTDB taxonomy): Bacteria > Pseudomonadota > Gammaproteobacteria > Pseudomonadales > Cellvibrionaceae > Cellvibrio. The sequence goes on from JAGKWY010000055.1 coordinate 25,541, forward strand.
AAGTGAGGATGCCCCGATGAAATGCCCTGCCATATTTCCCAATGAGGCTGAACGTTTACGTGCGCTGGCCAGTTATGGGCTCAGTGAACAACAGAGTTTGCAAAGCCTGGAGCCAGTAGTACAAATAGCGGCGCGAATGTTTGATATGCCCGTCTCTGCGGTAAATATGATTGGCAACGATCATGTTTTTTTTGCGGCCAGTGTCGGCGTTGGCGAAGTGGATATGCGTAGGGATGTTTCTTTTTGTGCCCACGCCATCAACCAACAGGCAGCCATGATAATTCCCGATGCACGCCTGGATGAGCGCTTCCACGACAACCCCCTGGTAGTTAGCAATGCAATACTGTTTTATGCGGGTGTTCCCCTGCACTCCCCCGAAGGCCTGGCACTGGGCGCACTCTGCATTATTGACGATAAACCCCACCACGATTTTTCTACCGAAGATTGTCAGCGCCTGACAGAGCTCGCCAAAATGGTGGGTGATCGATTGGAATTGCAACGCATAAAATTTAATAGCGAAAAAGCGCGCCCGGATTTTGAAAACTATGCCGCTGGCTCATCCACACCCGTTATTTGGTTTGACGAAAAACGGCGCATACTTGAATGGAATGAGGCAGCAGTTAAAACACTGGGCTACGAGCGCTATGATAAAAATGTATTGTTGTTTGATAAATTAATTGCACCGGCAGATCGCCCCGCGTTGAATCAACTCATTAACCAGGCGATTAACGCTGGCTCACTGGAAGGTTTAGCGATTCCCACTGAAATTAATGGCGTTGATCAAGGCGCGCAGGAACTGCATTTTGGATTTTCGCTATTTTGCTGGAAGCAAGCTGGCCAAATAAAATTCGAGGCCATACTGAAAGATTTAAGGGCTGACCAGCGCGAAAAAGAATTATTGGAGCAGCAAGCCAATCGCGACTCACTGACCGGCCTTGCCAATCGCGCGCGTTTTTATCGCGCCGTAGAAGAAACGCTGATCGCATCTGCAACGGCGACAGTCTTTATTTTCGATCTGGATGGATTTAAAGATATCAACGATACCCTGGGCCACAGAGCAGGCGATGATATTTTACGTGAAGTTGCGCGGCGATTATCCGCTCACACCAATACCAGTTTTACCTTGAGCCGTATGGGCAGCGATGAATTTGCACTTCTGGCACCGGGCCTGACAGATACACAACGCGCTATTCGTATGGCCATGGATATGCTCAACCAAATTTCTCAACCACTCAACATCCTTGGCCAACTCTTACGTATTACCGCCAGTTGCGGTCTCGCCTTTGCCCCCGCGCAAGCGCAAGAAGCGATGGAATTGGTGGGCGATGCAGACCTGGCATTATTCAAAGCCAAAAACTCCGGGCGCGGCCAACCGTTTTTATTCACGCCTGAATTGCGCGCTGAAGCATTAGCCAGGCGTCGTTATGGATTGGAGTTGCATCGCGCTGTTGATGAAGGCGAATTTATTTTGTTTTACCAGCCACAAATCCAACTGGATACCGGTGTAGTCAGCGGCGCTGAAGCACTACTGCGCTGGAACCACCCCAAGCGCGGCATATTAACACCCGCCGCATTTTTGCCCGCGCTGGAGTCCGGGCCATTGGCCGCAACAGTGGGTTCCTGGATTATCAATGAAGCCTGCGGGCAAGCTGCTTATTGGCGTCGACTGGGCGCACCGCATTTTCGCATGGGGATTAATTTATTTGGTGCGCAATTTCGCTCCGGCGAATTGGTCGATGAAATAATGGAGGCACTGGATAGGCACGGCCTGCCACCCGCCGCATTGGAATTGGAAGTCACCGAAAATATTGTGTTGGAAAATGATGAAGTTATTTTCACCGACTTGCAGCGCTTAAAAGATCACGGTTTAGGTATTGCTTTCGATGACTTTGGTACTGGCTATGCATCACTTAGCCTGTTAAAAAGTTATCCGCTAACGCGTATTAAAATCGACCAATCATTTGTACAGGGTATGCTGGCATCAAAACGCGATGCAGCTGTGGTGGGCGCAATTTTGGATATGGCGCAGGGTTTTAATCTGGAAACTATTGCGGAGGGAATCGAAACCGATGCAATTCACACCTGTTTGATGAACGAGAAATGCAACGAGGGGCAAGGATATCTTTATGGCAAACCAATGCCCGCGTTACAGTTTGAACAATTTTTGGGACTGGGTTACACACAGGCAATTGCCTAGCGAGAAATTAAAAATCCAGCGAAGCGTTAACCAGCAAAGCTGTAAATAGCACAGCGGATTACTAAATAGAACAGCGGGATTGGCTGAGCAAATCCCGCTGAACCCACTGCAATTATTTCTTTTTCAATAACACCACTGCACCACCGGCCGATGCCAATTGCACAGTAATCGTTTCTTTTGCTGAAGTGACTGATTCACTTTTTGTGAGGGTAGAAATCGTTTTTCCATCTTGCCAAATGTGCGCCTGATAATTGCCCTTGCCTAAAAAATCCAGCGGGATAGTTACTGTGCGCGCTGACTCGTTAGTCATTGCACCCAGATACCAGTTATTACCTTTGCGGCGCGCGGAAACAATAAATTCACCAATATCACCCTGCAAGATTCGTGTTTCATCCCAGGTCGCAGGAACATCTTTAATGAATTCCAAACCTTCTTCCCATTCGCTTTGTGGCTGCGGCCACTTGCCATTGGTTTTGCTGTAAGTGATAGGAGAATCCGCCAGCATTTGCAACGCGCTGTCATAAACCACAAACATCGCCAACGCCTGGCCGCGCGTCGTTTTTACGTAGGGCAAGGTATTGCGGCGCAATTGTGGAAATTCTTCTGCGGTTGCATGACGGAAACCACCCGGGGTGTAATCAATGGGGCCAAGAATCATACGCGTAAATGGCAGGGTCACATTGTGCGTAGCAGTAACGCGTTCACTCCATTTGTTGTACTCAGCACCCATCACGCCTTCCTGTGTTAAAAAGTGTGGATAGGTACGCACCAATCCATTCGGCGGATAAGCACCGTGTAAATCAACCATGATGTGATATTTCGCAGTCATGGTTAACAGCTTGTGATAGTAGTCCACAATTTCCTGATCAGACCTGTCCATAAAATCCACTTTAATTCCTTTAATGCCCCACTGCTCATAAGTGCTTAAGGCTTCTTCCATTTGCCAATCCAATTGCTTCCATTGCAGCCACACCCAGACGCCGACATTTTTACTTTTTGCGTAGCGCAAAATTTCCGGCATATCCATAGCTGCAATGGGTTTTATAACATTGGCACCCGGTGTGTTAGTCCAGGCAGCGCCTTCATGCCAACCGGCGTCAATCAAAATATATTCAAGGCCAAGGGTCGCAGCAAAATCGATATAGGCTTTGTAGGTTTCGGTATTCATACCGGGTTTTACATTCGTGTTTTCCAGCACTACCTGATTATCATTCCACCAATCCCACGCAGTTTTTCCCGGTTTAATCCAGCGCGTATCTTTGATCTTTGTTGGCTCACCCAGTGCAGCAATTAATGAAGATTGCGTTAACGCACCGGGAGTGTCGCCCAACATAATGACCCGCCAGGGCGATTTAACACCGCTCGCACTCATAGTTGCGCGCACACCGGCTTTTTCCAAACCATCGGGGCGGCTATCAAAACGCGGGGTTAATTTCACATCTACACCCAAACCACCATCGCCGCGACCGATAAACCAGCTACCGGGATAATCGCGCACATCTGATTCCGCCAGTGCAAAAGTCGTTTGGCCTACACCGGTTTTACACACAAGAGGATTATCGTAAAGATTATGTTCGCGAATGCTGGAAGCTTTAACCGGATCAAATTCACCTTCATGGCTGTTGGCAAATTTGCCGAGATTTAATCCGTAGCAGGTGTAATTATTCGCAAACGCAAAACGGGTTAATTCATTTTGAATCGTAAATTGATTTAAACCGGATTGATTGGGCAATAGATAGCGCAGCGCAACGCCTTCATCGTAGGCACGCACAACAAGATTCACATTAAGTTTGCGCTCATCTTTGCCGGCGAACTTCAAGGTGATGCTGTTGTATTGCTCCACCACTTTTTTGGTGCGACCAAATAATTCAAATGTGTCCTTACCTTTTTCCTTGCTGTTGCCAAGAAAATCCAGCTCATTATTGCCAAGGGAAACATCATTGATAATTAAGCCCAGGGCGGAATCGGCAATCACTTTATTGCCGTCCAGCGTCACGGCGTAACTCAGGCCTTTAGCGTCATTGGTGACGGCAACCTGGATACGCGCATTGGGGGATTGAACAGTGTAGGTTTCTGCATTCGCCACACCTGCCACAAGCAGGCAAGCGGCGGATAGCAACCGAATAGAGGCCATGAAGTTCTCCTGTGTTTATTAGCTTTTTAGGGGTTGAGTCTGTTTATAGATAGCCATGGCTGACTTAAGCCCGGCCTTATGCGGGGATGACTCGCGCAGTATTTTTCATCACTCAGGCCACTATTGCGATAAATATTACAAATATAAACATATCCTGAGCCTACCGGATAGCCGCTACAAGTGCGGGCCATTTAACGGGTAGAAACTAACGGGAATGCAGTTCCCGCTGGCCACCAAAAGGGTTTAACGACTGGAATTCCCTGGGGCCCCTGCGGGCTTTGTAAAATAATAATCTGCCGCTTATCAAGTTTTGCGCGCGCAATATGCTCGCCATAATGGGCCTGAAACAACCTGGAAAATGCACCGCTAGCCTGAATGCGCTGAAGCCCAACTTCGATTCGCTGCGCCAATTGTTCGTTATCTTTATGGACAAAGAAATACACCGGAATGTTGTAATAAAACGCGAAGCGATTCTCTACCTGCAAATCCGGATACTGGCCCTTAAAATTTTCCAACTCAGACCACACCTCAATCAGGCCACGTGAAAAATAATCAAACCGGCCAGACTCCAACATCTTAAATAGAGTTTCATACTTGGTAGCCGGCAATACTTTCAAACCATTGTTGCCATACACTTCGTAATCGGACCAATTAGTGTTGAAGCCGCCAAGCATTTTTTCACGCAATTCGGTTTCGTTTTGCAAGCGATCAAAACGTGGTTGCGATGCCGCTTTAATCAGGAGCAAACGCAAGCCCAATAACCCTTGATCCAGGGGAACAGGTACTGCACGGAATGATTCTTCGCGTTTTCGGCTGGTGGGTACAAATGTTATCTGGATACGTTTTTGCTGGAGCAGAGCCATACCGCGCGCTTCGGTAATTTCCAAACCATCCGGTTGATAGGGCTGGATGTCAACAGCTCCATAGTCACCCTCGGTTGCTTTCAATGCCTGATGGAGGAGAACTTGATAATACTGGTAGCGGAATTCTTTTTGCGAATACAGGACGACTTGTCGCTCCTCTGAAAAAGCCAGAGAAGACATGCTTGCAAACACCAGGATACAGGTGGCAATTATCACCTTCTGCAGGACCGACCCGCGGTATCTGCCGTGTCGCGACATCTAATTACCCTCACTGTCTTTTTGTTGTAATACCCGAGAGTATAGTCAAGCCGATACAAGGTGCCGTTTGGATTGGCAAAATCCCCTTATGGATATTCCAATACCCGTTTCAAATGAGCAATATTGGCTTCAACCCAGCCTTGATTCACGGCCCCCCAATGCACAACTGAAAATGTGCCATTGGTATTGCCCAACTCAATGTCCAATTCATGGATTGCCTCCAGCGTATCCTGCGCGGTACGGCGCGGCATGCCGGTAGCGGCAATGATTTTAGGTACGCTATTAATCCCCTGGCTAATCAGCCAGGTCACATAAATACGGCGATAAAAACTGGTTTTGGTTTTACTGTGACTCATTAACTTCTATTACTCCTGCTATAACTACAGACGTATTCCCGCCCAACCGCTAAGCTAGGCATTTCACCCAACACTATAACCGACGCTGGAGCTTTTACATGCTAATCAATTGCGTTGCCTACCAGGAAGGCAAAAAACTGTGCAGTATCCCGGCCGAGGATATCAGTGAATACCTGATGGTACGCGACTGCTTTGTCTGGGTTGCACTCAAGGACTCCAACCGCGAAGAACTGGCACTCATGCAGCACGAGTTCTGCCTGCATGAACTGGCCGTGGAAGATGCGCAAGTCGGCCACCAACGCCCGAAAATTGAAGAGTATGGCGATTCACTTTTTGCGGTAATGCATACCGTAGAAATGATTGATGGCGAATTAAATATCGGCGAGGTGGATGTGTTTGTGGGCGAGAATTATGTGCTTTCCACGCGCAATCGCACGCGCGCCGACTTCCTCGGTGTGCGCGCGCGCTGCGAACGCGAACCACACCATCTGAAACAGGGCCCGGCATTTGTGTTTTATGCATTGATGGATGCGGTGGTGGATCGCTATTTCCCAGTAGTGGTTGCACTGGAGACTGAACTGGAAATTATTGAAGAGCAAATTTTTACCAAGGGCTCCCAACGGGCCAACATCGAACGTCTTTATGAATTAAAACGCAAAGTCACTACCCTGAAACACGCCGTCGGCCCGCTAATGGAAGCTGTGGGGAAACTGGATGGCGGCCGCGTTCCACCGATAGTGGCGAACACTAAAGATTATTTTCGCGATGTGCACGATCACCTCTATCGCATCAACACTTCCATCGACTCTATTCGCGACACTATCAGCACCGCTATTCAAGTGAATTTATCCATGGTGAGTATCGATGAAAGCGAAGTCAATAAACGCCTCGCCGCCTGGGCAGCCATTTTCGCAGTAGCCACTGCATTTGTGGGAATTTGGGGAATGAACTTTGAGCACATGCCCGAGCTGAAATGGAAATACGGCTACCCGGTTTCGCTCGGGGTGATTGCTGTGATTTGTTGCTACCTATACTACCGGTTTAAAAAATCCGGCTGGCTGTAATGCAGTGTTCAGCACTGTATTACCTGGCAACAGGTCGGGAGAAAATCAAATTTGAATCGCAGCCAGAATCACATATAGATTTAAAAAAACACAAATACTAAACAAATGCTTCCTGCAAATTTTTTACAGTTTCCACCGCAAAACACTCAATGAAATCGCCCTGCTCTATATTGCCAATGGCTTTTTTCAGCGGTACACGGCGCGGTGTAAATTGAAATAAATCGCTGCGCTGTGCGTAGTGGCGAATTTTATGGCTGACTAAAACCTCGCCTGCCTCCGCAGCCGCTTCCATACGCGCCGCCATACTAACCGCGACGCCTTCAAGATCAGGAATATCGGTCACTTCATTGTGTACCACAGCCACCTCGCCTAACTCCATGCCAATGCGCAATTCAAAACCGGCAGCGCGCAAGACGTTGCGAATCATGCAGGCACAGGAAACCCCGGCAGTTGCATTGGTAAAGGTTACACGCAGCGAATCGCCTTCCATATTAGGGTGACCCGCGGTGAATTTTTTGAGGATGGGTTTTACCAGGCCGCGAAACAGGGATAACTTTTCCGAAAGTTCATCTTCCGACCACTTGGAAAAACCTTTTAAATCCATAAACAAAATGGTCAGGTTGCGCACTTGCTCTTTTTCGTGATCTGCCGCCAGCTCCAATAAACGCGGCCAAAATTCTTCGCGAATCGCACCAATTTTTTCTTTGAGTTGAGTGTGTAATTGGGTATTGGTACGCAACATCAATTGCGCCAACTGGATTCGTTCAGCTTCCGCTTGTAACTGGGTTTTCAATTCGGTGGGGTTGTGTACGCCCACCTCCTCCACTACAAATTTTACCAGCGCACCGCCTGCTACATCGCTAATGGATTTCAAGCGAATGATAGTGCCCCAATAAACCGCCGCGAGGTGTTCGATAAAAATCGGCAAGGTCGCCAACTCGTGGTCCACGAGTCGATAGGGGTAGCGCAATTCAATAGTAATCGCCTCGGCAAAAATTCGTTCAAATTCATGCGTGCGATAAATCGTTTTTTCTTTACCAGCTTTATCCCAAAATGCGTAATTACATTGGATATTGGCAATTCCCCAACCTGTAGTCACCAGCTTCCATAATTTTGCCCCGGTAATATCAGCCCCAGCCAATTTGGCTTTACTCAAGTTAGCCGAACGCAAATCGCAATGGGAAAGATTGGCGCCGGTAAAATCGGCTTTGGTGAGGTCGAGATTATTTAAATCCATCCCACTCAGGTTTGTACCCTTAAATAGCGCGCCTGTCAGGGTTGCTCCGCGCACATCGGCATTGGTGAGGTTGGCATTGTTGAACAGGGTTGCCGTTAAATCGGCTCCCTGCAAATTCACGCCTTCAAGATTGGAATTGGATAAATCTACTCGCGCTAATTGCTGGCCTTCCAGATTACTGCCTGCAAGAGATACATCGCGCAGCATTAAGCCACTGATATCGTGTCCGCGAAAATCAATATTCTCCAGGCGCGCGTTGCGGGTGCTGGCAGTCAGCATATTGGTGCGAAATAAATTGGAGCCACTTAAATCGCTATTACACAGGTTGGCGGCAATTAATTTGGCATTACTGAAATCGTTGTGCTGCAAAAAAGAATACTGCAAATTGGTTTGGATCAGATCCGCACCTTTAAAACTGCAGTGGGTAATATGGGCATTGCGCAAGGATACTTTGGATAAGTCATAGTCATCCAGATTCATGCCACTCAACACTATTCCGTCGAGATTGATCTCCCCTACTGCCTGGCGTTTGCGCCAGAGGTTCCAGGCTTTTGCGCCTTTTTCAAGCTCTTGCAGAATTATTGCGTGGTCCATGTCAGTACTTCTCTCTCGCTGCTGTAGTCGTAATCTGCTTGCCCACATAGGTATCCGCCAGCCAAGCGCTGCCATTGACAGGAAAAACCGGAGGGAAGGAGTGTCAGATTTTTTTAGAATGGGGGGACTTGGGGAGTCCGCTATCAAGGCAGCAAATATACCGCTAGAGGCGGAGAGATTTCGAGTGCTTATTGGCAAAAAAAGTTGGATTTGGCGACATTCAGCCAGTTATTACAATTTTTCACAGATGCCTGGCCAGTACTGACGACAAGAGTATTGGCGCAGGGAAAACGCTGGATTGCTCAGAGGCTATTAGCATCCAGGGCGACCATCAAGCGCGACAGCTCTGCCTGGGAGTGAGTGCCTGTTTTTTGCAAGATCACCTTGAGCTGGCTGCGCGCCGTTTCCAAAGTAGTGCCCCGGGCGCAGGCGATATCACTAATACTTTTGTTCTTCAACAGCGATTTCATGATGCTGCATTCTGTTGGCGTAAGTGCATAGGCTTGTTGCAAATAGGAATCGGACACGCGCCCCGGTCTATCCGGGTCATTCACAAACACCGCTATAGCCACACCTTCACGAGCAAGTTCTTTGTCGCTCCATGCCTCGACTCGCGCAAGTGTGATGCGCAATGGCCGGGCTTGCCCGGGAGCTACAAATTCAATTGCGTTGGGATAACCACCGGCAATCACCGGCGTTAACAGCGAAAACAACTGTTGCTGGAACTGCTCATTTTCATGCGGACGCGATAAATACAATTTGCCGTAACGACCAATATCCAATGAATTAGGTGCTTCCAGAATACGCGCCGCCTCGGCGTTGGAAAAAATAACACGTTGATTGGCATCCAACAAAAATACACCTTGATTAATTCGTTTGAGGACTTCCTGAATGGACTGATTAACTTGTTTAACACCAGTAATCCGATTGTGAATTTTCATGGCTTGCACCATGTGCGGGGTGATGCGCGCAAGAAAATCCAGTGATACCTGTTCCAGCGCAGGCGAGCCTTGATAATTGCGAACGCCCAAGCCTGAGCACATCATATTGTCGTGCAACAAAATAATGCCCGCACGAAATTCAAGTTGGGGTAAAAAAGTCTGCATATATTCTTCACCGACAATTTGGTCATAACTCTTGCCGGTGAGATGAATGAGGTCAGCAGGTGTTACCACTTCACCTTCGCGCAAATTAATTAGCTGCCGGTGAAAGTCGGCCGCCTCCAAATCGATAAATTCCTGCAAGTATTTATCGATCACGCCCTCCCTGTTGCGTGCCGCTACGGCAAAGTTGCGCGCGCGACATTGGGTATCATAGAAAAACATCGTGCACTGGCCGACCTTACAAAACTCTGCAATGGATTGCAGTACCACACACCAGCGCCCCGGCTCCAGTGCTGCTTCATAAATCCTGCTGATTAATAAACTCTCCTGCTCACCCAATTCAAATGTTGCCATTTCACTAATCCTTCATAGGTTGAGGTTTTGCACAACATAAAAGTCAGCCAGGGTTTAAGCATCACCCAAATGGGGGGGCAATCAATTGCAGGTTAACATCCGACAAAGCAGAGGTTTCTGCTGATTCGCGACTCAATAGCATGAGCAAGCGAACCAGTTCTGGTTGGCTGTTGGTATTGGTTTTATGCATCAGGGATTTGATTTGCCAGCGCGTAGTCTCCAGGGTGGTTTTGCGCTGGTTGGCGATGCCGGCGAGATCACAACCGTTAATCAACAAATTAGCCACCTGTACTTCGGTACGCGTTAAACCATAGGCCTGGCGCAAATATTCAGCAGGCGCGACCATACGACGCTCAGGGTCGGTAATAAATATCGCCAGGCGAGTTTGCGCGGGGCTTGCGGAGCCACTTTGGTTAAATGGCAAAATATTTAATTTTAAAGGATGCAGTTTATTAGGTAGCTTTATCGGAATACAGCAACCGTTGTTATCAGGCAACACCGCGCCGGGCAACAGGGATTGACGCAGTAACTTATCAAGCTGCGCTTGCTGGACCGCATCGCCCACCAATAAATAACCGCAGCGACTAACGGATACAGATGAATTTGACGCCAAAATTTTTTGTGCCTCAGGGGCGATAAACAATACTTGCAAGTCAGCGTTTAATAAAAGCACCGCCAATGAAGACTGTTTAAGGGTTTCAGCTAACCACTGATTATTCTGATACAAGGTGCCCATCTGCCGATAAATAAATAATGCCCGCGCAATATGCGGAGCCAGGGTTTGTAAGAAAGCGCAGGCTTCTGCACTAAAACCATCAGTACCCCTAGCTCCCCAAAAGCTAAGCAGTACCAACGAGTGATCGGAGTGTACTAGCGCCAAATGAATCTTGCAGGATAAAGGTAAATCGGAAAAATTTTCAACCCATACCAGATTGGCAGGTTCGCAAGGAGTAGTCGCTGTTTGAGCAAATGTGGCGAGTGTTTTTTCAACCAGGGCATTGTCAGGCGATAAATGTGTTGCGGCGTGCGACTCGCTGAGTTTATTCAGCACACTTAATACTTTGCTGCTGACAATGCAAGTTTGCTCTACCGGAGGGCAGCCATAAAAAAGCAATTCGCCATCCGCTGCGCAAATGTAGTGCGCGACATCCAGAATCAGTGCAGGCCATTTTTCAGGAGCCAGGGCCGCTGCATAGATTTTTTGGAGAAGCAGATTTTCAGTTTCACCCAGTTGAAATTTACTCATCAAGCAAACCTTCCGTGCCCTGTTGAAGAAGCTGTTAATCGCGTCTAATCCAACTTACTAGTATACGCCACTTGCAGATGCCACCTGATTGGGGGTTGTTGCTGTAATAATGTTTTATTAGCGTTGCTGATGTCAGTGAATTATTTCCAGACTGGCACTTCAAACAGCAACATATCACTGGTGCGCACCAACTGAAATAACATCTTATAACATCAACAACCGGAGTATATTTATGGACCTGCTGGGAAGCCTTATCAATATCATTAAAAACCTGCCCTTAGGACGCTTAGCAATCAAAGCCCTTAACAGTTTAGTAGGGGTTTTGTGGTCACTACCTTTCATAGGTAAATACATCAATCGTATTGCAACCCATTATCTGGCTACACGCACTCACCCCCGCCCACGGCCATTCAGTTTGTGGTCAGACGTACCTGCTCCAAAAGATAGCAACGGCCCTGTTTGCGATTACACTTCCTGGCCCGGCTTGACTGATCGCACCTTCTCCAGCCGCCATTTGCCCCCACTGAATAATCCACTTACGCTTCCCTCATTAGCGGCGGCAACCAAGTTGTTTATGCACGAGACTAACACACCTGTGCGCACTGATAGATCTTCCGTGTTATTTATGTTTTTTGCGCAATGGTTTACCGACAGTTTTATGCGCGTTAATGGCGATGACAGACGCAAAAACTCTTCCAACCATGACATAGATTTATGTCAAATATATGGTTTAAATGAGGAAACTTGTCGCCTGCTGCGAGCAAAGGAAGATGGAAAGCTACAGCACAACGAGGCAATCACCCACGCACAATTTCCCGACTTGCTGTTTGATGTAATGGACAACGGTGAGCTAAAAGTAAAATGTAGATACAAAGAGCTTACGCACCTGGACAAAACCATCGAGCTGTTTGAAAAATTCTCCACCGATATAAACCGGAAAAAATTTCTCTATGCCACAGGATTGGACAATGGCAATTCATCCATAGGTTACACCGCCATCACCACACTGTTTTTGCGCGAGCACAATCGCATTTGCGATCTGTTGATTGCCGTCTACGCCATCGAATGGAAACGCGACCAGGACCCGGCTTATTTTAATGAGCGAGTATTTCAAACCGCACGCATGATTAATACTTGTTTGGTGTTGCGCCTGGTAGTTGAGGAATACATCAACCATATAGTCGGCAGCAAAAATTTTCGTTTGGATCATAAGTTTGCAGAGCGGAAAAACTGGTACCGCACCAATTGGGTTTCCATTGAATTTAATTTGCTCTATCGCTGGCACGGCATGGTGCCTTATGCGATGAATGTAAATAACCAATCAGTGGAAGCAAAAGATTACCGGTTCAATAATGAATTACTGGAAACACTGGGCATAGAAACGGTATTAAGTGCTGCGTCTGAACAGGCTGCCGGGCGCATTGGGCTGGGCAATACCCCTGAATTCCTAAAACATGCAGAAATGGTTAGTTTGCAAATGGGGCGCGATTTTAAATTGCGCAGCTACAACGACTATCGTAAGCAATTCAAGATGCGGCAGTTAGCTGATTTCACTGAATTAACCAGGGATGTAACACTGCAACAAAAATTGCAGCAAGAATACAAGCACATCGACAACCTGGAATTTATCACCGGGATCTTTGCAGAAGATCATCAGAACAATGCTATTTTTGGCGAGCTGCTGGAAACCATGGTGTCGTATGATGCTTTTACCCAGATCTACACCAACCCCCTACTCTCCACTCATATCCACAACGAGCAAACGCTCACCGAAGTAGGTTTGGATGTCATTGCCAGCACTCACTCGCTGCAACAATTGGCGGAGCGAAATAAATTAACAGGAACAGAAGTGTATATGTCATTCGCAGCGTCTGGCGTTAAAACCTGATTGAGCCGAGACAGCAACAACATTACTATGACCAGGCATCGCCCTGGTTCATAGTTAATAGCTGTTGCAATTGTTGTAGTGACGCGAGTGCGCCCAAGGGAATAACCGCCATCTTTTCATCCAGATACAATTTATCATCAGGATTGATACGAATTAATTTCCCCTGAAATTCATGCAGCATCCGCTGTGAAAAATGACGTACCGATGGAATGGCAGTCCCCGCCCCCAGTTCAATCACTACTGGCCGATTTACCTGTTCCAACCAGCGCTCCTGATAGAGGTGTTGTTTGCGTGTGCGCTCGTAAATCCAATCCACATCGTTAAACATTAAAATATTCGGACGCGTCATTTTGCCGCAGTGGTTACAGCGTGGAATATGGTTGCGCAGGCGGCAGTGTTCATTATCGACTTCCGGCACGAACTCACTGGCACTCCACACCTGCTCACTACAAGGCTCAAGGCATTGCAAATAATGGATGGAGCCATGGCATTCATGCACGTGCATCTTATCGAAACCCGCCTGGTGAAAATGACCATCCACATTGCTGGTAAATACCTGATAGCGGTGCGGCATTTTTTTGCCCCAGTTGAGCAAAATTTGATAGCCAGCATGAGGCTCAATATGACGATACAAATTCAAACGATGACCATAAAATCCCCAGGCACGTTCGGGATTTTGATAAAAAGCAGCAGGGTTAGCGATATCGGAAAAACCAATTCCCTCTTTGCCCAATGCGGGGTAAGCCCGCCAGAAACCTTCCGGGCCACGAAAATCCGGCAGGCCGGAATCTACGCCCATACCAGCACCGGCGCCTATCACCAGGGAATCAGCTTCGGCAATCCAACTTGCAGCGCAATGTAAAACCTCGTCCACACTCAATTCACCATGACTCATAACCGCTGCTTTCTCCCAGCTAATGCTTTCACTCGCCCATGGCTTTCTTTATAGTACGCGCGCGAAAAAAATAGTACGCGCGCGAAAATTATTCCCTGTTATTGGCGATTTTACGTTCATCCAATCGTCACACCGCGAGGTCAGCCCCATGGCTCAATACGTATACACCATGCACCGCTTGGGCAAAGTTGTGCCCCCCAAGCGCGAAATCCTGAAAGATATTTCCCTGTCATTTTTCCCTGGCGCCAAGATCGGCGTGCTGGGCCTGAACGGTTCTGGTAAATCTACCCTGTTAAAGATTATGGCTGGCATCGACCAGGACTTTAACGGCGAAGCCCGCCCGATGCCGGATATTAAAGTCGGCTATCTGCCGCAAGAACCACAACTCGACCCGGCCAAAGATGTACGCGGCAACGTGGAAGATGGCGTGCGTGAAGCCGTTGATGCACTGAAAAACCTGGATGCAATCTACGCTGCCTACGCTGAGCCGGATGCTGACTTTGATGAACTGGCCAAGAAACAAGCCAAATGCGAAGACATTATCCAGGCCTGGGATGCCCACAACCTGGACCATACCCTGGAAGTAGCCGCTGATGCACTGCGCCTGCCACCATGGGATGCCGATGTAACCAAACTCTCCGGTGGTGAAAAGCGCCGCGTGGCCCTGTGCCGCCTGCTGCTGTCGCGCCCGGACATGCTGTTGCTCGACGAACCAACCAACCACCTGGATGCGGAATCTGTATTCTGGCTGGAGCAATTCCTGCAGAAATTCACCGGCACCGTAGTGGCGATTACCCATGATCGTTACTTCCTCGATAACGCCGCTGGCTGGATTCTGGAACTGGACCGTGGCCACGGCATTCCTTACGAAGGCAACTACTCCAGCTGGTTGGAGCAAAAAGAAGCCCGTTTAGCGCAAGAACAACGCACTGAAGCGGCGCATCAAAAAGCCTTGAAACAAGAATTGGAGTGGGTGCGTCAAAACCCCAAAGGTCGTCAGGCCAAGAGCAAGGCGCGTTTAGCTCGCTTTGATGAATTGCAATCGCAAGAATTCCAGGCACGCAACGAAACCAACGAGATCTACATTCCGCCGGGTGAGCGTTTGGGCGATAAGGTTATTGAGTTCCATAACGTGTCCAAAGCCTACGGTGACCGTTTGCTGATCGACAACCTGAGTTTCACGGTACCCAAAGGCGCGGTGGTGGGCATTATCGGCGGTAACGGCGCAGGTAAATCCACCCTCTTCCGTATGATCGCCGGCCAGGAAAAACCCGATAGCGGCGAAGTGGTAATTGGTGAAACGGTCAATGTTGCGTTTGTTGATCAAAGCCGCGACAACCTGGACAACAACAAAACTGTGTGGGAAGCGGTATCCGATGGCTCCGATATCCTGAAAATCGGTAACTACGAAGTTTCTTCGCGCTCTTACATTGGCCGCTTTAACTTCAAAGGTTCTGACCAGCAAAAGCGTGTGGGCGAACTCTCCGGTGGTGAGCGCGGCCGTTTCCATTTGGCCAACACCCTGAAGCAAGGCGCGAACGTACTCTTACTCGACGAACCGTCAAACGACCTGGATATCGAAACCCTGCGCGCATTGGAAGATGCGATTCTGGCATTCCCTGGCTGCACGCTGGTGATCTCGCACGACCGCTGGTTCCTTGACCGTATTGCGACTCATATCCTCGCTTACGAAGGCGATTCCGATATCATCTTCTTTGAAGGTAACTACACCGACTACCACGAAGACCTGATCAAGCGTAAGGGCCAAAACGCCCAACCGCAGCGGATGAAGTACAAACCGCTCAAAGGTTAAAAACCGCAAAGGCAGCCAGAACTGCCGGTTGGTTTTGTGTAGGTTTATTTATTCTTGCTTATGCATTTGTGATGCTGGAAGAAAAACTGCACCTGCGCAAATCCAAACCGGTATTGGCAGCGGCGGGAATTATCTGGGTCATTATTGGTTGGCTTTACACCCAACACGAACAATCCGCACTCGCTGAACAAGCCTTTCGCCACACATTGCTCGAATTCGCTGAGTTGATGTTATTTCTGTTAGTGGCAATGACTTACATCAACGCCATGGATGAGCGCGGTTTATTTAATGCCTTGCGCGGCTGGATGATTAAAAAAGGGTTCAGCTATCGCCAGCTTTTTTGGCTCACCGGTTTCCTCGCATTTTTTATTTCACCCATAGCTGACAACCTGACCACCGCCTTACTGATGTGCGCAGTGGTATTAAAAATTGCCGAGGGCGAAAAAGCCTTTATTAATATGTGTTGCGTCAACATTATTGTTGCTGCAAATAGTGGCGGTGCGTTCAGTCCCTTTGGCGACATAACCACGCTCATGGTGTGGCAAGCAGGCAAGGTGGATTTCTTCACTTTCTTCCATTTGTTTATTCCATCACTGGTTAATTTCCTGATCCCTGCCGCGATTATGAGTTTCTTTATCGCCAACAAACATCCACACAAGGATTCCGAAAATTCTTTTCTGGAAACCCTGACCTACAAAGAAGGCGCCTTCCCGATTTTATTTTTATTTTTGGCTACCATCGCCAGCGCCGTGCTCGGCCATGTACTTATCCATATGCCGCCGGTACTGGGCATGATGCTCGGCCTCGCCTATTTAAAACTCTACGGCTTTTATCTACGCAAAAAAGGCATTGTGGATCTGAAAAAAGCAGAGCTCGCCAGCAGCGATTTTATTGGTAACAAAGATGAAAACCCCATTACCAAAGTACCCTTGCCGTTCGATGTATTTCAACCGCTCGCACGCCTGGAGTGGGACACACTGCTGTTTTTCTACGGTGTAATTATGTGTGTTGGCGGCCTTGGTTTTATGGGCTACCTCACACTGCTGTCAGAATCGCTCTACGGCAATTTCAGCGAAACAGTCTCCAACGTCAGCCTGGGTTTGGTGTCGGCAGTGATCGACAATATTCCGGTGATGTACGCGGTGTTAACCATGGCCCCGGATTTTTCCAATGGGCAATGGCTGCTCATTACCCTGACGACGGGAGTGGGCGGCAGCATGTTGTCAATTGGCTCTGCGGCAGGTGTTGCCTTGATGGGCCAAGCGCGTGGCTATTACACGTTTATTGGCCATTTAAAGTGGACGCCGGTGGTGGCACTGGGATACTTCGCCAGTGTGTATGCACACCTCTGGTTAAATCACAGCCTTTTCTAACAGCGCGTTGTCGCAAGCGCAATTACTGTGCTTGCGACAACACTTTCTCCACATCCACACCAAATATCATAGTCCCCAGGGGTTCAAACTTTTCTTCTGTGTACAAAGGTACACTCAAATGGATTTGAAACCGCTTGGTGGATTCGTCGTAAGTAATATCGCCGAAGTAAAGTGTAGTTGCGGACTTGCCGTAAGCTTCGGTGAACTTTGCTTCATCGCCCTGCCAATAGTCAGAAGTCATATCACTAATCGCCAAATTCAAACCGCGGGCATCGGTGACAATAATTTCAGTGATCGTATCCAGTGATTGTTTTTTAATTTCGCGCAGTTGCGCTGACAATTCCTGATCAACCAATTTAAGGGGATAGGCGAAATCGTTCTCCTGGAATGCTGCTATCCATTTTTTATCCCGCTCATCAATTTCACGCCGACTCAAACGCTTGTTCTTTTGATTTTGCGCTTGTAAAAATTCTTCCAATTTCGGCAGGCGTTTCCAGCGCTCTATTTTGCGCTGTAAGAGTTCGCGAATTTGCATCTTCTCAAATTCCGAAATAGCAAAATGGCCGGTTGCACACTGGGTAATGTTTTTATTAAACGCGGTAAGAAAATCCGGATTATTATTTAAAAACTGCTCATTAAAATAAACACCCAGTGGCACATAACGAAAAAAACGCGATTGGAAATTATCCGGATTCAATTTCAACTCAGTGGCCGCACGAAAAAAATGTTCGCGGTCCGCCAAAATCACATCAATGCGTTTGCCCTGCAATAGTTTGATCATTTGCGGCAAGTTATTTCCACTCATATCAACGCGATAACCCGCCTCTGCCAGCCAGGTTTCCTGTTGACTGCCCAGAATGGAACCCAAGCGATAACCTTCACGCCAGGATTCAGGGGCAATAGTGTCGGGGCGCCAAAACCAATACCAGTTTTCCAATACCATAGGAGCTGAAAGTACCGCGTAAGGGTCTACCTGGCGCATGGGAATTGCAGTAAAAAAACCATCGATACGATTGCTTTTCACATCCTGATAGGCACGACGCCAGGGCATTACCTGCACGGTAAAATCACGCTTCATCTCGGTAAAAATACATTGCAGATGAGGCAGCAAACTCTGGCCGCTGCCGGTAGGCAAATCGGAACTAAATGCGGAAGATATATTGGTGGCGAGGTTTACTGCTTGCGGAAATGCTGGCGTTTGCGGGGCTGACTCCAACATCTCCGGATCAGCCCAGGTAACCGGGGCAAGCAACAACATTATTATTAAAATCAGGCGCATAGCGAAAGCTCCTTAACTGCCAATCCCAAGTGTTGGCACACAAACTTCTTGAAAGTATAACTCCTAAAATATTCCCTGCTGGCTTTCACCCAAACACCAGCCCCTAGCGCAGATTAGGGGCGACACCAGTTCGATAAAAAATCTGCGGATAGTGCCGCCTCTACTTCTGCCGCGAGACGCTCAATAGAGGCTTCGCGCTCGACATCGATCGACAGCACTTCCGCGCCCTGCAAACCTGCCCAGGCCAACAGGGAGCCAAGCGCATCCGGGTGATCAAAAATACCGTGTACATAGGTTCCCAATATTTGACCATCGCCGCTGATAGCGCCATCGGCAACAAGTTGTTGTTCGCGATACAAATAACACGCAGGATTTTCCAGTGCAGGCCCCTGGCTAATACCACAATGGATTTCATAACCGACTACCGCTGAACGGGAATCCCATAAAAAACCACGGCACTGTTGTAATTGTTTATGGGCTTCAAGCTGCGTAGTTATTGCCAGATACCCCAAACCAGCGGAGCTGCCAGGTACCGATTCAATTCCCAAAGGATCATGAATCTGCTCGCCCAGCATTTGAAAGCCGCCGCAGATACCGATAACTTTTCCACCATAGCGTAAGTGCTTTTGTATCTGGGTATCCCAACCCTGCTCACATAAAAACTGCAAATCGGCGCGTACATTTTTACTGCCGGGAATAATTAATAAATCGCAACCAGGAATAGTCTGGTTTGGCCCAACCCAACCAAAATCTATTTCGGCATGCAAGCGCAACGCATCAAAATCCGTGTGATTGGAGATGCGCGGCAACGCCAATACCGCCACACGCAATTTTGCATTGGCTTTGCGTGCGTTATTCGTTAATGCATCTTCTGCATCCAGATACAATCCATGTAAATACGGAATCACGCCCAATACCGGCTTACCGGTTTTTTGTTCCAGCCAATCCAGACCGGATTGCAATAACCCCATATCACCGCGAAAGCGATTAATCACAAAACCAATCACGCGCGCACGTTCTGATTCGCTCAATAATTCCAATGTGCCAACGAGATGTGCAAACACACCACCGCGATCAATATCGGCAATTAAAATTACCGGGCAATCGACTGCTTCAGCAAACCCCATATTGGCAATATCGCGATCACGCAAATTAATTTCCGCCGGGCTACCTGCCCCCTCCACCACAATGATTCGATATTGCGCTTGTAACCGCTGGTATGAATCTAGTACAAATTCCATCGCGCGGGTTTTGTAATCGTGATACACCGCAGCATCCATATCGGTAATGGCTTTGCCCTGCACAATAATTTGCGCTTTGGTATCGCTGGTGGGCTTGATCAAAATGGGATTCATATCGGTGTGGGGTTGCAAGCCCGCCGCCTGCGCTTGCAAGGCTTGCGCGCGCCCAATTTCACCACCATCAATAGTTACCGCAGAATTCAAAGCCATATTTTGTGGCTTGAAAGGCGCCACGGAAATTCCGCGTTTTTTAAAAATACGGCAAAGCGCCGCCACCAGGGTGGATTTACCGGCGTCTGACGTAGTTCCCTGAACCATTAATGTAGTTCCCTGCACCATTAATGTAGTTCCCTGATCCATTAATAGTGCGCCCATTGCCATCGGGGTTTTGCTATCTGACATAAATAACCAACCTGTAAAAAAGCCGAAAAATAAATTATTGGCACCTGTAAAAACGAAACCAGCCAACCCAGTTAATGTCTTTGGAACAGCACCTGAATTCCATCAGCTAGACTGCTTATCAACATCAGGACACCAGGCGGGTTCACGATTGAAACACTCCCACATTCTTATTAATGGAATTTCGCTACTGGCTGCCGTTGCCGCTTTTTATATGGTGAGCCGGGAAATCAACACCTACCATTTAAGCTGGGCCACCGCTGGCGAGATTTTGCAGGATTTCAGCGGAAGTACTTTATTACTCGCCCTGGCAGCCACAGCCTTAGGTTATTTGGTATTAGCCACCTATGACCTGCTGGCAATTCACCACCTGGGTTACAAAGTTCCCTGGTATAAAACCCTGCTGGTTAGCTTCCTTGGTTTTGCTGTTAGCAACAACGCGGGCCATGCCATTGTAACCGGTGGCGCCATCCGTTTTCGCTTTTATTCAGCACTAGGATTAAATGCCGCCGCCATTGGAAAAATTATTGTCTTTTCCAGCACGACTTATCTGTTAGGCGCAACCAGCTTGCTATGTGCTGCCTACTTTTTTCTTCCCCCTGCTGAAGTTAATAACCCGCAACTATTAGGTGGTCATCTCGTCTGGTTTATTGGTGGATTAGGATTGTTATTAAGTGGTTATTGGTTGCTGACACTCAGTGGTCACCTTCAGTTACACTGGAAGCGAATTGCGATTAGCCTTCCACCACCACGCATCACCAGCTTGCAAACCCTTGCCGGCATTTGCGATTTATTATTTGCCGGTCTGGTACTCTATTGTTTGCTCTACCCGGCCACTCACATGCATTTCATGTGGTTTTTTACTGTGTATATATTGGCCCAGCTGATTGGCTTATTCAGTCAGGTGCCTGGCGGCATAGGTATTTTTGAAAGTGCATTTTTACTATTAGTAGGCGACGCCCACGACCATCAAATTATCCTGATTGCATTGTTAACCTATCGCCTGATGTATTTCCTGTTGCCACTGCTAATCGCACTGCTGATATTTTTTATCAGCCAACGCCACTCACTCAAAGAGAGCTGGCAAAAAATTCCGGGGGTTATTCGCATCCAGCATTGGCTCGCCACTACCGGATTTTTTTTGCACCGGCGTTTGCCGGTGTTTCTATCCCTGCTCGCCCTTACCGCCGGTAGTATTTTATTGCTATCTGGCAATACGCCCGGCTTGCCCGAGCGACTGGAACTACTGACCGATATTATTAATTTACCCTTGATCGAAATTTCGCACTTATTAGGCAGCGTTATAGGTGTTTTCTTACTAATTCTGGCGCGCGCGATTTTTCTGCGCATTAATACCGCCTACCCGCTCACGCTGATTTTTCTGTGTACCGGCATTATTTTTTCGCTCACCAAAGGGCTGGATTATGAGGAGGCCTTATTTCTGAGCCTGCTGCTGGTGTTATTTATTCCCTGCAAATCCTACTTCTATCGCAAATCGACGCTCGATGCACATCTGCTCACGCCCAGGTGGATTCTGCTAATCATCGCCATTATTATCTCTACTACCGTAATTGGTTTTATTACTTACCAGGAGGTGGATTATGCCCATGAACTTTGGTGGCAATTTGAGCTGGATGCGAATGCCTCACGCTTTTTACGCACTACCTTATTAATCAGTATCCTGGCCAGCGGCGCGCTTTTACATTACTTGCTATCGCGTGGCCAATACAAACCGCAATTACCAACCAGCGACGAATTGCGCGAAGCAGCAACCATTATCCAGACACAAAAAAATACCGAGCACTACATTAGTTTGAGCGGCGATAAATATTTATTCTGGAGCGAAGGACGCGACAGCTTTATTGCCTATATCACCACCAAAAAATACTGGATAGCCCTGAATGACCCCTGTGGTAATCCAGCCAGTTTTAAGGAGCTGGTAAAAGAGTTTCGCACCCGCGCCGATCTGCACGGCGCCAAACCGGTTTTCTACCGTATCACCACTGAATATTTGCCACTCTATGTAGACCTGGGTTTAAACCTGATCAAACTGGGTGAAGAAGCCCATGTCGACTTGAGTAGTTTTGCATTAAAAGGTAATAGTTGGTCCTCATTTAGAAGCACCATTAACAAAATCGATAAGGAGGGTTATTCATTTAGCATTATTCGCGCTGCCGATATAGAACCAATCCTGCCAGCATTGAAAGAAGTTTCTGACCAATGGCTGGAGCATAAAAAATCGCGCGAGAAAGGTTTTTCATTGGGGTTTTACGATGAACAGTATTTACGTTTTTTCGATACCGGAGTGGTAAGTAAAGACGGAAAGATCGTCGCCTTTGCCAATTTGCTGCACACCCAATTGCCCAATGAAATTTCCATCGACCTGATGCGCTACAGCGACCTGGCCCCCAAAGGCGCAATGGATTACCTGTTGATCAATATCATGCTCTGGGCCAAAGACCAACCCTATTACAAATTTAATCTGGGCATGGCGCCACTTGCCGGATTGGATGACGACGAGCTTGCACCTTTCTGGCATAGACTGGGCTCATCCATTTTCCGAATGGGCAATGAGTTTTATGACTTTAAAGGTTTGCATCACTACAAGGAAAAATTCCATCCCCAGTGGAACCCGGTGTATTTGGCCTTGCCGCGCGGCGGGCATTTGGCACAGGTAATATTCACCATTACCAACGCGATTTCCGGCGGTATTCGCGGAAGCTTTAGCAAATGATGAAACACTTGCTGCTGAAAATTTGCGTGTGCATTTCAATGTTGATAACAGCAAATTGTTATGCGCAGTACCAGCCGGAAATATTTCGCTGGGGCGATTTTGGCAACACGCAAATTTACGCCGGTGGAACACACAGTGTGCAATTAATCCTGACCGATACACCACACTACCAACAAGCGCTTAATTATGCTGAGCAACTCAGCCAGCAAGGCAATTTAAGTGCGGTATTGTCAATCGATAATTATTTGACAAACATTGCCCAGCGCAAAGCCAGTTGTTTTGATGCAGCAACACCCTTATCCGTTTATGCGCAGGACATACAACAGCACCATCAATTTCCGCATTTTACCCAGCCATTTGTTACCGGTTTTGGAACTGCTGGCAGCTACCTGTTTGCTATGTTGACGCAAATCCCCGGTGGAATTTTGCGCGGGGCTTACAGCATTGACTGGAGCGATAACATTCCATTGCCCATCGAGCCATGTATTAACAGCAGCCAGATAACCTGGCTTACGCAGCAACAGCGTGTATCACTCAATAGCTTTCCGCTACCGTCAACGCCCTGGCAATTATTTAATAGCCATCCACTTATCCAACACTGGATGCCTGATTATCCACTACTGAAGAATTGGCAAAGCGATAAACAATTATTTGAGTCTGCGCTGGATAAGACTCAGGCAAACCCAAATAAAAAAGCGATTGCGCATTTACCCCTGATCGAAATCCCGTCAAACAATACCGGTGATGAATTGGCCATTATTATTTCCGGCGATGGTGGCTGGGCCAATATTGATAAGGATATTGCCAACCAATTAGCTAAAGAAGGTATAGCCAGCGTCGGCTGGAATTCGCTGGATTATTTTTGGGAGGAAAAAACACCCGCTATTGCCGGGCAGGATCTGCAAGCAACGATTGATTATTACATCAACACCTGGAAGAAAAAACGCTTGTTGTTGATTGGGTTTTCAATGGGCGCCGACGTTATGCCCTTTATGGTTAATCGCCTGAATAACGCAACCAAAGCAAAAATCCTCAGCGTGAATTTATTAAATCCTTCCACCAGCGTCGACTTTGTATTTCATCTTAGCGGTTGGCTGGGCAGTTCTGATCAAGCCACCCACTTACTCTATCCGGAGATAAAAAGCTGGAACCAATGGCCGACGCGCTGCTTTTATAGTGAAAAAAATGCGAGCCTGTGTGAAGAGATTCAGGAACACAGTGCGCAAAAGCCAGACAACCAGGAGTTAATTTTTTTACCCGGCGATCATCACTTTGATGGCAACTACCAACAACTGGTTAAACTGATACTCAATAAAAAACCCTGATCACCAGGATCAGGGTTTTTACAGTACAAGGTTAATCTACATCCATTAACCCGCGATCAACGCACTAGTGAACCCAGTTGCGGCGTTCAGCCATAATTTCATGAAACTGTGCCGCCAAATCTGATGTGTCACTAGAGTTGTTAGCCGAAATACCTGCCGCTCGCGACACCACTTGGGGCGATGAAGCACAACGCTGTACCAAACAGGTTAAAACAATTTTGCGTTTTTCAAGGTCATTGAATTGGCGTAATACATTGGTAACAGGATCAGCCACCTGAGCGCCCTCTAGAAAGCCGGAAAGCACAGAAACCTCACCTTCCGAACGACTGCCAATGTGTTGGAATATAGTTCTGGTTTCACGGGCATGGCACCCTGAACAGGTATTCAATGAGAACACATGGCGCGCTTCAGCATTATTAATGCCGGGAGCATCCCAGAAAGTCTGCAAGCTTTGGGTTTCCAGGGATGCCGCGCCAGCGAATGCCTGACCAGAGAAAGTGTTAGGAATTTGATGATCGCCAAACAAAATATCTGCCTCGTTCGCATTAATATAACTCGCTAACAATGCAGTACCGTTGTGACGATTTGCAGGTGTTTGCGCCACAGTAAATTGACGCAACTGCCCGGTTGCTGCATTCAATTTAAATTCGCGTAACTCCCACTCTTGCCCAAAACGAATTTCGTTAGTACGCACCTGGTTGATCGCACTACCGTTAGGTTTACCCGCCACTGCACCTTTGCGCGTAACCTTATTAAGCAAGGTTAGTAATGCCGTGTTGTAATTTTCACCAAATGGCAACTTACTCAATGCATGAAATTCATCTACCCACGCATTGAGTTGCGCATCGGAATTTGCCTCCAGGCCGTATTCGAAAATAACAGTGGCAGGAAATCTCAAGGTATCGCTAAATCCGTAGACAAAGCGCACCTCACCCGCATTTAGAACAGCACCACTAGCATTGCGCTTATGTAAATCAGGACGATAAACAATGGCCAATAAACGGAAGGGAGCAATCGCAGGATTTAATGTAACACCCGAACCAGCACTGCGTTGCCGCCAATCTTGCAAGAACACACCATCAAAATTTTGGCGTGCAGGTGCCAGATCACCATTTACAACAGTATCCGCCAACAATTGCCCCAGCCATTGCTGAAAAAAATCTGACTGTTGCTGTGCTGTTGGGTTTGTTTGCGGCATCATCTGCGCAATTAAATGCTGAATAGAAAGTTGCCCGGTTTTTGCGTGAACAGAATCCACTACCGATAAATCGCGAATCATCAACTCTTTACTGATGTCGATAGTCACGCATTCCCCCAAACGTGTCCAGGGCTGCCAATCCTGCTGTGAATTTAACGAGGGGCGTTCATTCTGGTTCCACCACTTGGCCTGGTAGAGAATATGATCTTCCACCACTTGCTGAGCAGTACTGAATGATTGGGAATTTACCCACTGGGGAATACCATCGCAATTTACCGCTGCTGCCAAACTGGAAAATCCCAGAAATGCAGCGCCAATTAAACTGGATAATAAAGACAAACACTGTGGTTGATTTTTTCTAGTAATCATATAAATATCCTTTTGCATTAGTAAATGTTTCCTCAGGCTCTCACCTGAGGATGCGCATTCTACGTTTGCAATAGTGCGCCCGGTAATAATGACATTTTGGTTACGCGGACGATTTGCAATAGCATCAACTACTTTGTCTTTATCCAGGTAATGGTAATTGAGCATATAAGTAATTTCGTCCAGCAACACCAAATGAATATCCGGGTCGCGAAATACATGCTCACACTCTGCCCAGACTTGTTCAGCCGCCGCTTTATCTTGCTCGGCATTTTGTGTTTCCCAGGTAAACCCGGTGCCCATCACAAAATATTCCAACTGCGGGCTGGCACCGCGAAAAATACTTTCGGTTAAAAAATTCTTTTCACCGCATTCCCAGGTGCCCTTAATAAATTGCACTATCGCCACTTTGTAACCATGCCCCAGGCAGCGCAATGCCGTACCAAAACCCGACGAACTTTTTCCTTTGCCATCACCGGTCAGAACAATCACCACACCACGCTCTTCATCCGCACGCGCGATAGCAGCATCCACAATTTCCTTGCGTTGTTGCATACGTTCTTTGTGACGCTGGGCTTTGTCGTTGCTGTCATCGGCAACCATGAGAACCTCCAATTGATCAAAAGAAAAATGCCCTCAAGCACAGCTTGAGGGCATTAGATTAACGACTAAAAACAACAATTTCCATTAGAAGCGATAAGTAATACCCGCCTCATAATTACGCCCCGGTTGCGGATATTGATAATACCCTGCAGTAGGCGATACGCCATACAATCCAGCATAGCGTTCGTCAGTCAGGTTCTTAATACGCCCACTGACCTCAACTCCTTTATAGTGCCAGGTAAGATTCAAATTAAATAACACCAATGAATCCACTTTATCGCGTGCATTTGCGTCATCACCAGTGCGATAACGGCTGCCGGTATAACTGGAATCCAGATACACATTGAGCGGTTCGATTGGGGTAAACACTATGGCAATGTTAGCGCGATTTTCTGCAACAAAAGGCACGCTATTTCCCGGAAAACTACCGCTGGTTAATTCAGCGTCAGTGTAGGTATAGTTTGCTTGCAAGCTAATTTCATCACTCAAAATTAATTGTGAATCAATGGCTACACCCTGACGACGAGATGAATCCAGATTAATGTTAGCGCCAAAACCATTCCAGGAATTTGAATTTGGAATTGCTGCGTCATACATCAACTCATTATCCAGCTCCATGCGATACAAAGCCCACTGCACTGATGCAGCCTCACCACGCCACTCGGTTCCCAGCTCAGCCGAACTACTGGTTTGCACTTCCAAAAACTCTACGCCCGGCAATACAAAACCATTTTCATCAGCATTAGCAAAGCGGAAGCCATCAGCATAGCGACCAAATAAACGCCAGCCATTATCAAGTTGATAGCTTAAGCCAAACTCACCTGCAGTCACATCATCATCGTGTTTAACATTAATACTATGGTTAGTATCTTCTACAGATGATTGGCGCAAGCCTGCAGTCACACTCAAGGACTTGGTTATGGGGTAAACAATTTGTCCATAAAATGCATCAATAGTTTGTTCGATGTGAGTTCCCCAATCCGGCACCTCATATTCTGCCTCAACCAGATCGTAACCTAATGTAATTACTGCATTGCCATTGCCTGTCGCCAGGTTACCAATTACTCGGGGAGTAGCATTTTTTACATGCATATTGCCCAACGTCGGATTTCCATAACCATAATATGACTCTGTATCTTCATCGCGATCTGCATATTCAGCTAACAATTGCCAGCTTTCGGTAATATCTACGCCACCACCAACGCGTGCCAAATCAGTTTCCTGATTGGAATAATCTTTTAAGGTGCGGGCTTTACGCGGATCAATTGCGGCCTGGGAATCAAGCAAGTAACCGGCAAGATTCAGTTCGTCATCAATCGCTTGGCCTTCAACAAATACAAATCCTTTAGCGAAGTCGTAACGCAAATTGGCGAGTGCATTTTCATAAGCGCTCTGGTTGTTGTCTCTATAGTTATCCGCATCGCGTTTCTGCGCAGAAACACTGTAGCTCAAACCATTTTCAAAACCCTGGCTGATGCTTGCGGTGAAATCTTGCAACAGTATTTAATGCGGGTGCAGCGAGTGACGGGTTATTGAGTTTGCGACCATCAACCAATACCAATACGTTATTGGTACCAGATAAGCCACGCATGGACGCTGTTACATTACGCGCGCCGCTGCCATCGGAATCGGTTAATTGGATGCCCGCCTGGGTGCGCAACACTTCGGATAATAATTTTGCCCCGGTTACGCGAATTTCTTCTTCAGTAATAATTTTGATTTGTGTGGCAACCGGCATTTGCGCGGTTTCACTGCGCGTAGCACTGACGTACACGGTTTCGAGTTTTTTATCGTCGTCTTTTTGTGTTGCAGCTAACGCACATGGCGAACCAATAATGGCAGCACTTAGCGCGCTAATAACAAATGCGGTCGGCTTAACGGTTGATTGTCTAAACATGAGATTCCTCAATCCTGACGTGGGGATGAGGGAGGGAAAGCGGAAAAAGATGCAATGGGATCAACCCAAAAACATAAACAGATTTCCACCTATGTTGCCCTCCGCGACATAGTGAACAATTAAGAGCATGGCTCTGCGATTGAGGCTGGTATCGGACTCATGGCGATTAACAATCGCAGCATTTACCGTTGCGGGGGCAGTGTCGGGATTGCACAGTATTCATTGAAACCATGCGCACCAACTTCCCATTGACTCTGATCCTGGCTTGCATTCTGACTAAAGAATGAACACCCATCAGACACCTCGGCGCGCAAGTTAAGGCGCTGAGGCCTTCAAGTCAAGCAATTCCTCTGGCACCTGTAACAACAATTATCGTTTGGCAGTTAGATGTTTGAGCCGCTATAGTTGGCCCACAATCAGGCTGTACAAAACCCTATTGCATTCGATCAATAACAACACAAGGACTTTTATTATGAATAATCCCTATCAAGCACCTGCAGCAGACTTGGCGACAGATCAACAAGAGCTTTTATATGTTGGCTTCTGGCCAAGGCTTGGCGCGGTCATCATCGACCAGATCATAGTGACCATCATTACCCTGCCTATTTTATTGCTGGTGTATGGCACCGCTTACTTCACCAAAACAACATTTATTGCCGGCCCTCTGGATGTAGTGGTTAGCTATATTTTTCCTTTTGTGTGGGTATTGGCGTTCTGGATTTATCGCCAGGCAACCCCCGGTAAGATGGTAGTCGGCGCAAAAATTATCAGCGCCAAAACCGGTGGCAAACCCAGTGCAGGCCAACTGGTTGGCCGCTACTTCGCCTACATCTTGTCCACCCTGCCGTTATTACTTGGCTTTTTATGGGCCGCCTGGGACCCCAAAAAGCAAACCTGGCATGACAAACTAGCCGGCACCTACGTGGTTCGTAACTAGGCCAAACTGATTACAACAAAACGGGAGCTTCGGCTCCCGTTTTGTTTTTTCCTTCTGCTATTTAGTGGATTAGCATCAGCACTGCGCCCGCCATCATCTACTCAATCCAACACCACCCTACATAAATTCACGAAAAACTCTTTTCACTTGCAATTGTTATAGTATAACATCTCATTAAATCTACAACTTACAGTTAATTTCCTTATGCTTAACCGAGGTCCACAGTGAAGCGAAGCCTAATCTACGCCGCTCTTTTCCTTAGCAGCCAGCAAGCCCTGGCCCAAATTCAGGGCCATGTTCGCGATGAACAGGGCCTGCCGATTACTAATGCAACCGTTGAAGTAGTCGGTACCAAACTCAGCACCCAAACGAATGAACAAGGCGAATTTAGTTTGCCTGCCCAACGCGATGGTCATATAGAGCTGCATGTGTTCGCCCCTGACTACACCCATGAAACCTTGCACGTGCACAAAGATGACGGCCCGGTAAATCTGGTATTGGCCAATACCACCCTGGAAATCGTGAATGTGATTGGCCTTCCCTGGCACGCATCCAATATGGAGTCTGCCCAGCCAGTAACCGTATTAGACGGTGACACGCTGCGCGATCGCCAGGCGTCCACCCTGGGCGAAACCCTCAAATATGAAGTGGGCGTACACTCCAGTTATTACGGCCCGGTTGCGAGCAGCCCGGTTATTCGCGGCCTTGAAGGCCCGCGCGTATTAATCACCCAAAACGGTCTGGATGCCGGCGACGCATCGCGCGTTGGCCCCGACCACGCGGTAGCCACTGAGGCCTCCACCGCACGCCAGATTGAAATCCTGCGCGGCCCGGCCACACTGTTTTACGGCAGCGGTGCCATTGGTGGTGTAGTGAATATTGTGGATGACCGGGTGCCGCGCGGTTTGGATACCTATGGTGAATGGCGACTGGAACAGGATTCAGTCGCCGACGACAAGCTTGTGTCTGCGAGTGGCAATACTGCACTTGAACTTAATGGCGGGGGCAGTCTGGGGTTGCATCTCGATGGCTTCTGGCGCGATGCCGGCAACTACAAAATCCCCGGTCCCGCTGAAATTGAAACCGCAGAAGAACATGCGGAAGAAGGTCATGAACATCATGATAACGGGCGCCTTGCCAATTCATTTGCTGAAGCCCAGGGCGGCAATATTGGTGGCAGTTTTATTATGGATGAAGGATTTGTCGGTCTCTCTTACGGCCACCTCGAGCGCCAATACGGCATTCCCGGCCACAGCCACGGTGACGAAGAGGCCAATGTCTACGCTGATTTAAAACAGGATCGCGTGCAACTGATTAGTGAACTGACACTCGATCACGATTTTTTTAGCGCAACCAATACCCGCTTTGGTTTTACTGATTACGAGCATAGTGAAATTGAAAACGGCGCAATAGGAACAACCTTCCGCAACGAAACCGCGGAAGCGCGCTGGGAATTATTTCATCACCCGATTGCAGAATGGCGCGGTGCGCTCAGCTTTCACTACAAACACAATGATTTTGAAGCAATTGGCGATGAAGCTTTCACACCACCCAGCAAAACGAGCACGCTCGCATTGGGTTTAATGGAAGAGCGCCACTTTGGCGAGCTGCTAGTGCAACTGGGTGCCCGCGTTGAACAGGTAACAATTTCTGCTAATAATTTACAACTGGATTTAAACGATCACAGCCATTCAGATGAAGATCATCATCAGAGCGAATTTATTCGTGTATTCGATTTTGATCACGAATCCACTCCTTTCAGTGCGTCCGCGGGAGCCGTGTGGGATTTCACTCCCGGCTACAATATCGGCCTTTCTTACACGCACGCCGAACGCACTCCATCCGCTGCTGAACTGCTCGCCTTTGGCCCGCATTTGGGTTCAGGTTTGTATGAAGTCGGCGCGATTTTAGAATTGCATGAAGCAGCAGATGGTGATTTCCATTTTGATTTGGCACGCACAGACCTGGAACTGGAAACATCCAACAATGTGGATTTATCGCTGCGAAAATTTGAGGGCGATATTGGGTTTATCCTCAACGCGTTTTACAACCAAATCGATAACTATTACTACCTCTCTGAAACCAATGCAGTTTATGAAACAGAACATGATCATGGCGATGAAACTGGCGCAGAGCATGAGCACGCCGCTGAACTGCCGGTGTTTATTTACCAGGCACGCGATGCGGACCTTTATGGTTTTGAAAGCGAAATTATCTGGCAAACCACCAGCGCATTAAAACTGAGCTTCACCAGCGATTACACTCGCGCCTCACTTAAAAATGGTGGCGACTTGCCACGCATTCCACCACTGCGCATCGGCGCACGTGCCCAATATGAATTAGGTAGTTGGCGCGCCGAGCTGAGCGGCCAGCACTATTTTGAGCAAGATAAAATTGCCGCACTCGAAACCACCACCGATTCATACACATTGGTCGATGCACAAATCAGTTATGCCTTTAGCGATACTTTAAAAATTTATCTGAAAGGCAACAACCTCACCGACGAATACGCACGCGTTCACGCTTCGTTCCTCAAAGATAAAGCTCCCCTGCCTGCCCGCAGTTATGCACTCGGCATTAGCGGCAACTTTTAAGGTTTCCCTTACAAAAGGTATTGATGATGTTACAAGCAATAGTTAATAACCCGGCAAAGTTACACTCCTGGATTTTTGCGCTGGCAATTCCCGCTGCTTTAACCGCTTGCGGTGGTGGCGATACAAAAATCGTCGAGCGCGACCCCATACCTATCGAAAATGATCACGATCATGACGATGACGATTTAACGCAAGGCCGTTTACTGGTTGCGATTAAAGATCAACCCAAAGTCAGCATTTGGGATATTAAAGATGCAGCCTTGCTAGAGGAATACACACTCACTGAACCTGCTAATGCACTCTATGCCAGCCCAAGTTATCGCTATGGCTTTGTTATGCAAAGACTCACTAATAAGGTAAATGTGGTAGACAGCGGTTTATCGCAAGAGGATCACGGCAATCATAAAGACGATATTATCGAAGCTCCACGCATGATGGCATTTGGCACCGACAAAACTCGCCCAACCCATTTCACCGGCACAGAAACACAATCGGTTATTTTTTACGATGGCAATGGCGATACCAGTACACCGGCACAGGTGGGTGTGTTTACAGAGGCCGACATTAAAAGCAATTCTGCGGGCAACAAGCTTGAATACACCACCCATATGCATGGAGCGGCACAAGCGCGCGACAATTACTTGCTCTCTACTATTCGCGACCCATTAACAACGAGCACTCTGCCTGACAAAGTAGGTTTATATAAAGCAGCTAATGGTATTTACAGCGAGCAACAAGTATTTACTGAAACTTGCCCTGGCCTGCATGGTAGCGCGCAAAACGAAACGCAAATTGCGTTCGGCTGCACCGATGGTGTTTTAGTTATTACGCAAACCGGTGATAGTTTCAGTGCTAAAAAAATTGCCAACCCTGCAACCATTACCGGCGCTGCGCGCATAGGTACAGTGTTGGGTAATGAGCACAACACAGAATTTGTTGGCATTGCCTCTGGCCAATTCTTTGCAATTAATACAACAACTGCCGCGATAACGCCGCTAAGTTGGTTAGCTACTGGAGTTACCGACACAACTGCACTGGCTTACGGATTTGCCGATGAAGGCGAATTATTTGTGATTCTGGATAACAAGGGCTGGTTGACGCTACTAAACACCAACAACTGGAGTATCAGCACCCGCATCCAGGCCATTACCAGTAATTTGAGTGCATTGCCAACGGGCAGCCGGTTTGAACTGGCATTAACACCCGGACATACAGTTTATGTAAGTGACCCGATTGCCAACCAGATAAAAAAAATTGATTTGGATGAAGCAAAAGTTACTGGCAGCCTGCAACTTACCAGTACCCCGGCAAAAATTGTTTGGCTCGGCATTGCTGAACCTGCGGGCAATCACCACTAACCTATCACGAGGGTAAGGATCGGGAGGAGGACAGTGCAAAGGATTGCGACGGTAAAATTATTACGATCGGGGAATGGGTGGCGTAGTTAATTTAATTACCCGCCGCTGGTGGCTTTTCAGTAAATCCAATCCCCAGCGATAACGTGGAATGCTGTTAAACAACTCGTCAAAACTGCCATCCGCCAGTGCCAGCGTCAAACCTTTTTCCAAACGCGCCGCCAGGGCTTTATTATTTTTATTGACGAAGAAGTAAACCTCATTGGGATAATTAAGCATGAGCTTCTGCTCGATTTGCAGTTCCAGTTCCGGGTAAAAATTTACCTCCGATTGAATTTGGTAAAGCCCGCGAGAAAAATAATCAAACCGGCCCGCTGCCAGCATTTTAAATAATTTGCCATAGCCAACCACTTCAACCAGTGGCAAATTATTTTCACGCATAATGACAGCATCTACCCATTGGGAGCTCATGCCGCCTTTTAGTTTGCGCAAATCATCAAGCGATTTAATTGCCGAGAAACGCGCCTGCTCATTTTTGCGAATTAACAACAAGCGGTAATTATTTAAATCTTTCAGTAGCGATATCCGTACCGGCAACATATCCCGTTCAAACTCGGCCTCAGTCGGCGTCCAGAGTAGATCCACCTTGCCTTGCATTAAGGCCGTACGCAAACGTTTATCGACCAGGCGATGATCTGCTTCAACCAATTGATAGGCACCATAAATCGGTTCTGTTTTATCCAGGGCCAATATCAGCAATTGGGAGAAATAATAATCTTCGTGGTTGATATCCTTTGAGCTGGATTGGGGAATAACAATGCGCGTGACCACCGGAGCCATTACCGATAAAGGCTCAGCCGCATACGCAACAAGCGCGAGCTTGCTGTAGATAAGAATGGTTGATAGAAAAGGCGCTATAAGGTTAAACATCAACCTCTGCATGATACTCACCTTATTATTATTGGCATTGCCGTTCCCTAGTATAAAGGTGGATTAGCGACTTGCCACCATAGTATCTGCAGGCTGGGTTGAATTATTGAGTGCAATAACAAGTTGCTGAGTGTGATACCAGCGCTGCATTAAGGCCGGCAGAGTTTGTTCGGCGTAAGCGCGAACTTGTAGGTTTTCTGAAAACATAGCTTTGCGCGTAATACGCACCAAGCGCTTTAACTCAGCAGCGCGTTTATGGGCATAAGCCGTATCAAAAGTCTCGCCTTTGCGAATAAAAACATAGGCATTGCGTTGCTGCCGCTCATCCAAAACAATTCCTTCCTGCTGCGCCAGCGACTCAAGTTGTGCCTGAACTACAGGCTGCTTATCCAGAATACCTTGTGCGTAAGCTCTAACCTGAGCCGACTCGGTGGTTTTCAAAGCAAGTTCAGCAGCAGCAGCTTCACTCCTGCTTTTGGCTGATGCAAATTGAATGAAATCAGCAGCAATAAGCTCATCAGCCAACGCCGCTTGACCAGACCAACTGACCAATAACCAGAATATACCTGCAAGAACCAATTTCACGCGTTTCATTCTCACCCTTATCCGCTACTTGTTATGTAAAACAGAAAACCTGATGTTCAGGTTTCATCATGCGATAAGGAGAACAAAGAGGATATGCGTGGAACTACTCAGATGCCTGAGTAATA
Source organism: Gammaproteobacteria bacterium (assembly GCA_021151625.1). Classification (GTDB taxonomy): domain Bacteria; phylum Pseudomonadota; class Gammaproteobacteria; order Pseudomonadales; family Cellvibrionaceae; genus Cellvibrio. The sequence continues at coordinate 60,484 of JAGKWY010000055.1, forward strand.
TGCGTGTTTTAGGGACGAGAGAGGGAAAGGAAAACAAAAACGCCGCTGGCAATAGCGGCGTTTTAATCCAATGGGATTGGTTATTGGTGCTGAACAAAACGCCTGAGTATAAGTCCCGCCAGCAACAGCAATAGCCAGGCACTGCTATTTCCACCACCACCACCGGAACCACCACCCGCATTTCCACCACTGTTACCCGACCCTGAAACAGCACTCGACGAGAAGCTTTGCGGATTGGGATCAATAACCAACTGTTGACTGGCTGTTACTGCATTGCCAGATTTATCAGTAGCGGTCCATTTGATCGTATGAGTGCCCACCGCGAAAGGCCCTTTGTGACTTGCGCTGGCCACAATAGCGCCATCCACCAGATCCACCGCCGTTGCTTCACCCAGAACTACCGGGGTAAGTGAGGATGTAGCAGTAATACGAATATCCGCAGGTACCGTCAAACCGGGTGGAGTGGTATCGCGAATAGTGAGCGACTGGATTGCTTCAGTAATTTTCCCAATGGCATTTTTGGCTTGCCAGCGAATTGGATGAGTACCCAACGCATAGGGTCCCAGGTTAGTGGTCGATGCAATAACAGTTTGCCCCTTGCTGTCTTTGGCAATGACAGGCGATAAGGTAAACGCGGTCAATGGGCCCGTTGCTTCTACTGTTAATGCAGGTAACGACTCAAATACGGGCGCAGGTTCCGAATTGTTTCCAATAATCGCCACGCCGTTCAAGGTTTGCACCAGCTTTACACCCTGATTATTAGCAAGTGTAATACGCAACGATAAAAGTTTTTCACCGGTAACATCTGGTAACCGCGCTACTATCTGGCCAGCCTGAGTTTCACTTGACAATTCCTCCCAATGCACAACTTGCGACGGAGTTTCAGTAAACGCTTTTCCCAAGGCATATTCAATTTTTACGCTCTTGGGTAATCCGGATTTAGACCGGGGATCATCCCGCGCCTGCAGTTGCAAAGTAATACTGTTACCAGTCAACATGCGCGACAGTTTTCCATCGCTGAACAACGCAAGTTGTATCATAAGCGGTGAGTCAAGCGAATCGCTCGCTTTGTCTGCCGCTGCTCGATTCATTTCCACCGCGAAGCTGGAGGTGTATGTCTCGCCGCGGAAGCGAGTGGGAAAATCAAATTCCCAACGTTGATTAGCACAGAGATCAAATTTTAAATCCGGATTAAAATCGCTCACATGGGTGACACCAGAATCAAGCAGAGTTTGGTTACATAATGCTCGATAATTAACAGCTTCAAAAAATATGTTTTGCTGTGAGTCACGAAGTACTCCAAAACCGAAGCCGAAATTGTTCACATCAAGAATATTCAATTTTTTCCAAGTGTGACTGTAGCTCAAACTGCCTGCAAAAAAATAACCGCTATCGTCAACTACCAATTCACGCGTATCGCTCTGATATAACCGATCCTCCAGGAAGCTCGTACCAGCGTCTCGCATCTTGGTAAAAGACGAGGGGCTTTCAAACGCTATTGGGCCTGTAGAAAATACCTGCCCTGACCATTCTTGGGAGTCAGTGGTAGGTGCCGTATTAAAACTGAAAACCGGAAATCTATCGCCTTGCACAAAGGTAGATTGTTGGCTGTAGATATTGAAGTTAACCGGTGCGTAATAAGTGTCCAGACTGGTCGCCATATTCCAAGTGGCCAGATCTGGAGCAGCCAATGACTGCAGTTGTTTCAGCGCTGTTTCCGTGGTTACTCCGCGCTTCAAACGGAAAGAATCTGCATAATGCAGTGTCATCTCCGCTGACGTACGTGCATCGAAATCCAGTGTCTGATTAGCGTTAATCCCCTGTAAAAATTGTTTTTGCAAAAAGTAATAATCAACGTTAGCACTCGTTGATTCCTTGTCCTTAAATAAAATGGAGGTATTCACCTTTATTTTCTCCGACGAGCGAGAAAACTTGAAAAGCAACCCGTTGGAGTTAGGAATTGACATAGATTGGTTGATACGGGAACCTTCGCGCGCCCAGGATAAATCACTGACCGAACTATGTAAGCGTGACGGCGCCACGGGGTTACCTCGGGGATCAATCACTTGCCCAAGCCTAATCTCATATACTGCCGACGCAGGAGAAATAGCTACGCTTGTTTCCTTTTCTAACTGGATATCTTCGGTAAACACCATTGTTTGGCTAGAAGAGCACCCCTCTTCATAAAACGCAGTGACTAAGTGATAACTTCCCGGCCGGAGATACAGTGCCTCTGGCACAGGTAAATTATCTTGGAGGGACCTATCGCACTGGTATAGAGACCAATTAAAACTACTTCCGTCATCTCTTGCCAACAAAACGGAATAGGGTTGTCCACCCCATTTAATGCTCAGTAATGCTGCCTTGGAAAACACTAGCGGCAAATTCATTGTTTGGCCATTAACCTGCAAACCAGGAGTTACACGGTGATGTAACGATTTTGATTCTGCGAAAGGTAAAGTCGCAGTGTCCGCGTTAAATTGAAAAGAAAGAGTAGCGGAACTGCCCGGTGTTAAACTTATGCTTGAAGGCACATTAACAGTGGCGCCGAGAGGTAAATCAGTGGGGCCAGAGAAGGTGATCGCCTGTGCAGTAATACCAATGTTTTTCACTCGAACGCTAAGATCGCGCGAAAATTGTGGCTGCTGCAAATCAATTCGTCCGGCAGATAGTAAGCGCGGCGACACAAGTAGTTTAGTATTAACCGCCGCCTTTAATTTCATCGCTCCAGCACCTTGGACGAAAACATCACCGCCCAAATCAGAAGCACTCGAAATTAATAAATCTTTTATTTCAGCAGCAGTCAGTTGCGGATAATACTGTTTTAACAATGCAGCTCCACCCGCGACATGAGGCGTAGCCATACTGGTACCGCTTTTGACCGAATAACCAGCGCCCGGTGCCGCAGAGTTAATGTCCACCCCCGGCGCAACGATTTCAGGTTTAACATAATTCCCCCCGGCGATAGGTCCGCGCGAGCTAAAGTCAGCAACGTAACCCATAGCATTGGTAGCACCGACGGTTAGCACATGCTCCGCATTACCCGGCATGCCGATCGTTGAGTAATCACGTCCCGAATTACCTGCCGCTACGACCACCAAGGTTCCCGCCTGCATAGCGTTATTGGCCGCTTCCGATAATGGCGAATCCGGGCCACCGGTCCCACCCAGACTCATATTCACAATATCGATTTGATCTTGCGTGGCTGGATCACCATCGGGATCTACCGCTTTTTCCAGCGCAGCAATAATTCCACTATTGGAACCATAACCGGAATCGCTCAGCACTTTATAGGCATAGAGTTGCGCATCCGGCGCTACA
>JAGKWY010000056.1 GCA_021151625.1 Gammaproteobacteria bacterium
AAACTTAATTGAAAAAAACACAGGTTTAGAAACGCGCCCAGTGGTACTGGGGCATGTGCAACGCGGAGGAAGCCCAAATTCATTTGATCGGTTGCTTGCATCTCAATTAGGGGTGTATGCTGTTGATTTGGCAGTGCAAAGATGTCAAAACACTGCGCAGGGATATCTCAGTTACTATGTTTCAAATAAATGTAGCTCAAGTGATACAACATGGGATTTTTCATTTAATCTTATCCGGACAGTTATTGTTAATGTAAAACAAAATGGTTCTTCTGCTGATTGTAGAGCCAATGCTCAGGCTGCGTTGACGTACACTCAAAGCAGTTGTGCACTGAGTGGTAATGAGTACAAAAACGTTATAAGGCAACAGTGTTCTGATGTTCCTTAATAACTGATAGAAGGGGGGGCGCCCCCTTCTTCATTCTCCACAGTTTCTATATGGATTTACCAAAATGAGCACAAATAAAGTTGTATCTGCAGTACTGATTGTTTTTTTTCTTGTTGTTGGCATGTATTTGAGCTTAAAAAATCAAGAAAAATTACCTGATTTAAGTTTGAGCACTTCTAATGAGGGGGGAGTGGCGACTCCATCTGGAAATAAAGTTGGTGAGCATAAAAGTCCGGTTACTAGTGGAAGTAAAAGTAGCATCTGGAACCCAATGGGCGGTGCAATTTCATCTGAAGAAATAAAAAAATGGTTTGCTGAAAGAGGCAATTATAAATTTTATGGCCCGGATATTCTCTCTGATTATCAAGGATATGACATGGAGACTTTAAGTAGGTTGAGCGATTCAGGTGATATAAAGGCAATGCATGTGATGGCGGATCGCGCCACCAACTTTGATGATATGAAAAAACATCTGTGGAGGGCTGCTGTTTATGGATCAACTGAGGCTTTGATTCAACTAGGGGCTTCTAATGAAAATTCTGAAGGTTCGATTAAAGAACTTCCCGGCGAAAGGCAGAGGGAAAAGATACTTGAAATTTTATCGTATTATGAAGTAGCACAGATGAGAGGGGATTGGTGGGGTAATATAACCGGTGCCCCTTCTTTGATTGACAGATTTCAAGTTGAGTTGTCGGAAAATGATAAGCTGCTTATCAAGCAGGGAGCTGAGCAAATTTATAATAACTTGCAAGCTCAGAGAGCAGTACTGGGGTTAGGAGAGTTTGATAATAGTGTTCCTGATGAGGTCATTAAGTTTTACGAAGAAATGCTTCGTCCTCTCTAATCAAAATGTATTCTGCAAGTTAGCCACCAACCACCGTTGGTTGGTGGTGATAAAATAATTCCCAGCTATTTATTTAAAACAATATAGATTGTTTCTGCCATGCGATAGTTATGCATTGTCATCAGGATGGTTTTTGTTTATCAGAATAATAAAGCTCGCCCCCTGCGCCTGATTTTCACCCAGAATAATCTCTCCCCCCAATTTCTGCGTTACCAAATTATAAACAATTGATAAACCCAGGCCTGAGCCGCCGGTGCGGCGTGCGGTGGTGAAAAAGGGTTCGAAAATTTTTGGGCGGATTTCATCGGCAATGCCGCAGCCGTTGTCGCGGTAGCAGATGGTGATTTGCTCGGCGGATTCTTCCAGCGCTATATGGATTTTTTTATCCGCAGTGCTGGCATAGGCGTGGTGAATGGAGTTGGTAATCAGGTTGGTAATTATCTGGGCGATAGCACCGGGGTGGCTGTTAATCTGGATGGCATTGCCACTGGCGAGCTGGCAATTCACCTGATTTTTTTTGAGCAGTGGTTGCAAGCTTTTCAGGGTCAACTCGATGCAGGCGCGCAGTTCAAATTGTTCCTCTTCATTAGCTGTGTGAATGGCACCGGAGAGTTTAAAGTTTTGCACCAGGGTGGCGGCGCGGTTGAGGTTGTTATTAATTAATCCCATACCATCGTCAATGCTATCCAGGAACTGGGAAAATTCTTCTTCGTTTAATTGTTCATCGCGATAGAGTTGTTGTACGCGCTTTAATTCATTGGCGCAGTGACTGGCAGAAGTCACGGCAATGCCCAGTGGCGTATTGATTTCGTGGGCGAGGCCGGAGACCAAACGCCCGAGTGAAGCGAGTTTTTCGCTTTCAATCAGTTTTGCCTGGGTGTGGTTTAAATTGCGTAGCGCTGTTTGCAAGGTATCGGTGCGCTCATTAATTTTTTGTTCCAGCTGTTCGTTAATTTCTTTGAGTTGGTGTTCGTAGTCATTACGTTGCGCCGCGCTGATGGCGCGGCCATAGGTGTCGGCCAGGGCGCTGGCAAAAGCGATTTCCTCGTTGTTCCACTCTCGCATGGAACCCTGATGTTCACAGCAAATAATGCCGAGCATATTGCCCCTGTGGCGAATGGGGGCGTCCAGCATGGAGGTAATGCCAAAAGGAATTAAATAAGCGTCGCGAAACTCGGCAGTGCTGGAATGCTGTTGTGCATCGTTGGCAACAATTGCGCGCTCGCTATCCAGGCTGGTGAAATAATGGGGGAAGCTGGCGCGCGCCAATTCCAGATCGCCATCCAGCGTGCAGTCATCGCCATCAATTAACATGCGGCAGCGAATGGCTTGTTTTTCTTCATTAAAAATCCAGATGCCCACGCGATTAATTTGCAATCCGTGTAGTGCGGCAGTGAGAATCAATAAACCGGCGGCTTGTAAATCACCTTCATCCACCATGCTGGATTTGGAAACATCGTGCAGAATATCGTAGAGCGTTCGTTGCATAGGGTTTATTCGTCTCGCGAGGAATTAATGCATTGGATGATCGGGAAAGTTTGCGCGAATTTCGCGGAAACTATCAAAGAGCGAGAGCGCGGCCTCCACCATGCTCGGGTCAAATTGTTTGCCGCTGCGCTCGGTGATGTAGTGGATAATATCGTTTTCCTGCCAGGGCTTTTTATAGGCCCGCTCTGAACCCAGCGCATCTATCACATCGATAATTGCCACTATGCGCCCTTCCAGTGGAATTGCATTGCCCGCCAGCCCCAGCGGATAGCCGCTGCCGTCCCAGTATTCGTGATGACTGAGTGCAATGCGCGCGCCCATTTTGGCAATCGTACGCGTGGAATCTTTCAATAAATCGTAACCAATTTGCGCGTGGGATTTCATGGTTTCCCATTCGCTGTCAGTGAGTTTTCCCGGCTTGTGCAAAATGGTTTCGGGAATACCAATCTTGCCAATATCATGCAGCGGCGATGCGTATTTTAAAATTTCCGCATACTCGCTACTTTGGCCCAGCTTCAGGGCCATGAGTTCACACATCATAGCCACGCGCCGCACATGGGCACCGGTTTCTTTGGAACGCTGTTCAATCGCATCGCCCAGCACCAGTAATAATTCTTTTTGGGTTTCCTGAATATGTTCGCGACTGTGCAGGTTTTGAAAAATCAGGGTGATGTTGGCAGCAAATAATTTCAGTATTTCATCGTGGGCCGGGTCGTGGTCTTCATGGAAGCGGGTATAAAGTACGCTCTGGGTTTTTTCATTGGTGTGGTAGTAACCAATAAATACATTGTCGCTCACCAGCGATTGCTGGCGTTCCAGTGTCTCCAGCACCGCTTTTTTAATGTCGGCGGGTAATATGTCGGTGTCCCACTGGTTGTTGAGTTTTACCTGATCGCCGGTGGCGGCAAGCAGCATCAATTCTGCATCGCCAAACAAATCCACGTGCTGGCTTACCAGATACATCTCAGCCGTTTTTATGTTGAGTAGTTGCAGGGTGTGATTGAGCACGGCGTTGCCAAATTGATACAGGGTTTGGCTGCGCAATACCGAATCAGAAGCAGCGATAACTTTTTGCATGCCGCGCTTGCTGGACTCGATGGTGCAAATATCGCGATAGGAGCGAATGGCTGAGTAAACGCAGGTTTTTAATTTGGTGTCGGTAAGTTCGGTTTTGCTTTTGTAATCGTTGATGTCGTAAGTGCGGATGATGGTTTCTTCTGGCGCTGAACCGGGTTGGCCTGTGCGTAACACTATGCGGGTGGAGTGATTGTTCAGTGCATTGCGAATGTTATGGATCAGTTCCAGCCCGGCATTGTCGGTTTCCATAATCACATCAACAAAGGCCAATGCAATATCCGGGTGGTCCTGAAATAAACGCAGGCCTTCTTCTGCACTATAGGCATTTAAAAATACTAATGACTGTTCATCAATTTTGGTGTTCTTCAATACCATTTGCGTGACGGCGTGTATCTGTTCCTCGTCGTCGATGATCGCCACCTTCCAGGGGTGTGCATGCACAAGGGGCTGGGCGGAAGGGGCGTTGCTTGCTTGACTGGCCGCTTTCAAAAATTTCATAGCTATCGTCCTGGTATACCGTGGTTAAGTATAGGCAGGGATGCCGGATAAAATTTCGGCTGGTTAGAACGTTTTTGAAATCCGCTATCTATGTAAGTAATTATTGGCAATAAATAAAAACATTTGTTCAGTCGAGTAGTGGTATTTAGTAGCACCGGCTTGTTACAGACTGATACAGACCCATGCGCCCTGTTACAGCCATTGTGTGAACTGGCGGTTAGGCTGCGAGTCCTCTCCAGCCCGTCCCAGATTAAAGGAAACTGCCATGCACTCACTTAAGTCCTGCTCACTCGTGCCCCTGTTATTACTTGCTCCCGGTGCCACAAGCTTTGCTGTCGATACTGTCGCTGACCCAGCGGTGGAGGAAACGCTGGTACAGGGGCGCAAAAGCGATTACTCGGTCATTACCGAAAATGCGCAGAAAATTATCGATGTCCCCGGCTCACTGGGCGACCCCTTAATGGCAGTGTTTAGCCTGCCCGGTGTGATCAGCGCGGGGGATGGCGGCGGTGCCCCGGCAGTGCGCGGTTCATCGCCCAGCGACAATCGCTATCTGGTGGATGGCGCCCCTGCCGGATACGTATTCCACGCATTTTCCACGTCGATTTTTAATGAAAATATTATCCAGGATTTCCAATTATTCTCCGCCGGCTTTGGCCCGCAGTACAGCAATGCCATTGGCGGTGTGTTTGATATTAAATTGCGCGATCCACGCGCGCAGGATTTTGCTACCAAAGTGGATTTATCTTTGCTGCGTGCCGGTGTATTTACTGAAGGGCAGGTGAGTGAAAATTCTGCGCTCTATTTTTCCGGGCGCGCCAGTTTGATCCAGTATTTCTTTGATGAGGACGAAGCTGAAAAGGAAGATGGTATCCGTGTGCAGGATGCACCGGAAGATACGGATTACCAGTTTAAATACCAATACCGTTTGGGCGATAACCACAAGTTTACCCTGAGTGCCAATGGTGCAAGCGACCTGGCAGCGGCAGAATTTACCGAGCTTTCCACCGAAGTGTTGGAAGAGCCGGATTTTGCCGGCAATGCAAAAATTGAAAACACTTTTCACAACCAGAATTTGCGCTGGCAATATACTGGCGAGCAGGGCACGGCATTGGATGCGCAAATTGGCCACTATGAAAATAATCAGGATACCTTTTGGGGTGGTGATAAATATTTTTTTGATATGACTACCGCCGATAATTATGCGCTGGTTAATTTTTCATTCATTGTGGGTAGTAATCACAATGTGACCCTCGGCGGCGAATATCATTCGACTGATTACCGCTACGACGCACGCTTTATTAATTATGTTTGCACTGAATTTGATCCGGATTGCGAGTTGCGTCGCGGTGAGTTGGTGGATGCTGAAGATGAAATTCGCATTAAAGAATCCTCCGTCTACCTGAATGACCACTGGCAAATGACGGAAAGATTTGCACTGGATCTGGGTGTGCAAAGCCATTACAACGATTACACCGAAGAAACTTTTACCCATCCGCGTTTGGCGCTGAGCTGGGAATTTATCGACAATTGGACGCTGACTTCATCGGCGGGCACCTACAATCGCTTGCCAGATATTGACAAAACTTTCCCGGAGATTGGCAACACAGAATTGGATTCACCGACATCGGAACATTTTACCCTGGGGATTAAACAGGAGTTGGCCAATGACTGGAGCTGGTCGGTGACCACCTATTACAAAACCATGGATGATTTGCCGCTCGCCAGCGACATCAATGACACCACCCAACCGCTCTACACCAACAATGTGGAGGGTGAAGCTTACGGCATGGATTTGTTTATCAGCAAAGAGCGCACCGATCGCTGGTACGGCTGGCTGGCAATCAGTGCCTCGCACAGTTCGCGCACCAATAAGCTAACTGATATAGAGCGCGATTATTATCTGGATACCCCGCTGGTATTAAATTGGGTGATGAATTATCAGCTCAATGATTTATGGACTTTTGGCGGGCGTTTTACCGCGCAATCCGGGCGTGCAATTACTCCAATTGTTGGCATCCAAAAAAATCCCTGGTTTGAAAACCGTATATTGCCCGTGTACGGCGAGCCTTATTCAGATCGCCTGCCAGTGTATACGCGCCTGGATTTGCGTTTTCAACGCGAAATGACACTTTGGGGTTATCCCGGTACTTACAATATTGATATTCTTAACGCCCTTAATCGACGCAATGTTACCGACCGCAATCTGGATTACAAACGCACTACATCGCCGCAGAATTTTAAACTGGAAGACGAAGTGGGTATGGGCATAATCCCGGCGGTGGGTATGTCGCTGACTTTTTAGCAACAGGTTAGGTTTTTATGTGGAGCAAGCGCGTGCGCACAAATTTGGCGGTTCGCATAGTTGCGGCCTTGTGCCGGGCAGTGACAGTTCGTGCCGTGATAGCGAGCGGAATTATTGCGCTGGTGGCGCTGCCTGCGTGTGCCGGCGATTTATCCAGCGAGGTGCGTAAAGGTGCCTCGGCACCCGACAATCGCAACGGTGGTTATTTTGAAATCGGCCTGGGCGCAGTTAGCTATACCAATCCGCTGGTGGGCATGCCGGAGGGCAATGAAAAAGGTGAGGTGCATACTGAAGCTTTTCTCGATATCAGTGCGCGCTACCAGTATCACTGTTTGTTTGCAGAATTATTTTCACAAAGCCTGGAGCAATTTACGCTGGGCTGCAATTTTTATAATGGCGACAACTGGTCACTGGATTGGGTAGGGCTGGCCCAGCACGATGAGATGAGTGAGGACGAGACTAATGATTACCGCGGTTTAAAAAAACGTCGCGGTGATTTTATGTCTGGTCCGCGTGCCACCGCTTATTTTGGAAATTACATTGTGCAATTGCACGCGCTGGCCGACGTGAGCAATACTCATTATGGTCAATTGTATTCGTTAAAGTTGGCGCGTCATTGGCAATATCGCAACTGGACTATTCACGGTATTGTTGGCGCTACTTATCGCTCGCAACAAATTACCGATTATTATTTTTCAATTGATGCCGATGAAGCCTCAACGAAATATCCTGAAAGCCATGTGCCGGCCGGTATGGCCTATGTGGCGGAGTTGGGTGCGACTTATCCGCTGAGCGAAAAATGGGTGTTTCGCTGTTTTTTCCGGCGTATCGATTTGGCTTCGGATGCCCTGAAAAGTCCGCTGATCCTGGATGATCATGGTGAAGCTATAGCAACCTCAATCAGTTATGTGTTTTAGCAGCAATGATTATGCTCAGGTTTATGCAAGGACTCTCGCTCACCGTGTTGCTGATCACAGCAACATTGGCTCGTGCCGATGCACCGCCAGCGGCATCGGCAACGCGCGATACCAGTAGTTTGCTGCTGACTCCGGCGCGCTGTGTTGCCCTGCACCAGGGGCAAATGTGCTATCAACGCGTGCAGGTTTCCTGGAGTAGTTTCGCCCCGGGAAATTATTGCTTGTATCAAGAAGCCCAAGCTCAACCTTTGTTCTGTTGGCAAGAGCAGACCCAGGGCGCATTTACTTATGAGTTTGCCAGCGACGCGACGCGCGTGCTGCAATTAAAAAACGGGCAACAACAAGTGGTTGCCGAAGCGACTATGGAGGTGGCTTGGGTTTACAAGGCCAACACCCGTCGTAAAACCCATTGGCGATTATTTTAATGACCAGCAATAACCAATCCACAGATCCTGTTCACAGCACATCGGCTGCTACTATTTTATTGGTTGAGGATGATGCGTCGCTCGCCGAGTGGATTCAGCAATATTTACAGGGGCATGAATACCAGTTGCGCCACCTGGCACGCGGTGATCTGGTGGTGGCCGAAGTGCAGCAGCAAAAACCGGATTTAATAATTCTGGACGTAATGTTGCCGGGTAAAAACGGGTTTGATATTTGCCGCGAATTGCGCACATTTTTTAATGGCCCGATCTTAATGCTCACCGCGCTCAGTGAAGAAACCGATGAAGTATTGGGCTTGGAGCTGGGCGCTAATGATTACCTCAATAAACCCATTCGCCCGCGCGTATTACTGGCGCGCATTAAAGCCCTGTTGCGCCGCGAACCCCTGGAGCAACCCCATGAATTGCCCGATGGGCAATTGCAATTTGGTCAATTAAAAATCCTGCGCGATGCCAAAGCGGTTTTCTATCGCGAGCAATCCGTCCCCTTAACTGCCAACGAATTCGATGTGCTCTGGTTGTTGGCGAGCCAGGCGGGGCAAGTGATAAGCCGCGATCAACTGGTCAGCCAGTTGCGCGGCTTTGAGTACGATGGTTTCGATCGCTCCATTGATATTCGTATTTCACGCCTGCGCAAAAAATTGCTCGATAACACCGAGCAACCCTATCGCATAAAAACAGTATGGGCACGCGGCTATTTATTTTCGCCCGAAGCCTGGGATTAATTCGTGAAGCGTTTAACTCTCTCGCTGGTAATAGTGGTGGTGTCGGCCGTTATTGGTTTGGGCTGGGGGATCGACCAGTGGTACAGCCAGCAACAGCCAGCGCTGGAGGATTCTGCGCTCAATGCCTATAAAAATGTGGGACGCGACCTGGCTATTTTAATTGACCAGCAGGGCGTGCAGGTTGAATGGGATGATTGGTTTGCCTTTTCTAATTTACACCCGCAAGTCATCCCCTATGCAGAATTTCCCCTTCCAGAAAATCTGAAAAAAAATTTTGAACAGGGTGAAGCTTTGTTGCTTGAGTCAGGCGATCAACTGAGCCTGAATTATTATCTCGCCAGTCAGGATCAGGTGTTGTCCTTAATGTTGCCCGATGAGTTGCGTCAGGAATCCAGCAGCTGGATTAATTGGCTACTCACGTTTTTATTTTATGCCGGTGTGATTTTAATGGTGCTGGTGTGGTTGTATCCGCTATTGCGGCGCCTGGCGTTATTGCGCCGCACCGCGCAGGAATTTGGTGCGGGCAATTTACAGGCGCGCATTGCCGCCGATAAAAACTCCTACATCAATTCCATTGAAGTGGAATTCAATCGCATGGCGCAGCGCATCGAACAATTAATCGCGGACAATAAATTATTATCGCGTGGGCTTTCACACGATTTGCGCACACCATTGGCGCGCTTGCGTTTTGGTTTGGATGTATTGGGTGAGGCGGAATTGCCATCCATGCAACAGCAGCAGCTGGCACATTTGAATCGCGATCTGGCGGCGATGGAAGCTTTGGTAGAAGCGCTGCTGAATTACGCGCGCCTGGAGCAAGCGCAAATTGCATTCCGACCAGAAGCCGTAGTTATTGCAGATTTTGTGCAACGCTTGCACGAGGAGTTTTATCGCGAGCAGGTTGAGTTGTTGCTCGCTCCGGCGGCCCTAACCGGTTATGGCCGGGTGGATACAGAATATCTGGCCATGTTGTTGCACAATCTGCTGCAAAACGCGTTGCGCTACGGGCGTGGGCGGGTGCGATTGAGTGTGGATCTGGTCGGGCAAGAGCTGTTGTTAGCGGTAGAGGATAATGGTCCGGGCGTAGCGCCGGAGGAGCGTGACAAGGTGCTCAAGCCTTTTTACCGCAGTAGCCATTTGGAAGCCGCTGATACCCGGCGCGGCCATGGCTTGGGGCTGGCGATTGTCGAGCGCATTGCGCAATGGCATGAAGCCGGGTTAATCCTTGGCGAGTCAGAAACCCTGGGGGGCCTAAAAGTCAGGCTTGTGCTTAAGCTCTACCATTAACCTTTATATCTCTGCCTTTTGCCCCGCCGGTATTTAACTTCTTCCTCTTTCCAGTCAAAAGACAACGTTGTCGAAAGCCTTTACACTTGGCGCCGCTTTGATTTTCCTCCTGTGATGCAAATCACTGTTTTCATTGGATCTTCCCAAAATGGTGCAGAAATTGCTGATTCACGCGCAACCCTAATGACCACTACTTCCAAAAAAGAACTCTCTTACATACAAATCTTATAAATACAGTAAAAGCAGGGTTAAACCATTCATTAGGTCAAATCAACCAAAGGAAACCTCCGTGATTAAACAATTCATTAAATTAGCCACTGCAGCACTGGCTCTGGCATCTGCCCAGGTGTTTGCGCTGCCGGTGGATCTGGGTAATGCCAGCAATTACACCCTGCTGTCCCATGGCACCAACATCTGGTACGGCCAACCCCTTTACGGCAACCTGGAGTTGGGTTCAGAGGCTGAAATCTATGGCAATGTGGGCGTGCGCAATACGCTCAACATGGCTCACGGTTCTGTGATCCATGGCGACGCGGATTTTGGTTCACTTACCCAAAACCCCGGTGCCAGTATTGATGGCGATAAAACTGTCCAGGGCGCTGGTTTCTGGGATGCGCTTTACGCCGATCTCAAAGGTGCATCGCAAACTGCCAAAGCACTTACCGGTGTTAATGCCGGTTATATCAACACGACGCAAACTTTTAATCGCCAGGGCGATGTGTCGGTATTTAATATTCTCGGCTTGAATTTAAGTGCGGGAAAAAGCCTGACCCTGAAAGGCAATGCCGACGATGTGTTTATCGTTAACGTAGATTTCTTTGGCTTTATTCTTGGTGGCGGTGCTGCAATTATCCTCGATGGAATTTCTGCAGATAACGTGCTCTTCAATGTGCACGGTGTGTTGAATAATGGTCATGTGAATGTTGCTGCCGGCAGCATGCAAGGCACTTACATTGCACCGGACGGTTATTTCCAATTGGGTGATGGCTTGACCTTGAATGGCGTGCGCTTTTTGGGCGCAGGGATTTCCGGTAATTTACAAACTGTACACGGTATTACGCCACCAAAACCACCAGTCACTGTGCCAGAGCCATCAGCATTGTTATTGTTAGGTTTGGGCTTGATCGGTTTGGGTTTTGCTCGCCGTCGTAAAGTGTGATTGGCGTGAACGCAGTTTGTTTAGTTTAAAAAAATTAAGCCCGCATTATGCGGGCTTAATTTTTTGGGCAGTAAATAAATAACGTTAAAAATTTAACTTCCATTTAAAGAGTTAAGCCTCTACTGGTGTGGTTGGGTGATTGCCCCATTCCGCCCAGGAACCGTGATAACCGCGAATATTTAATCCCACCGCTTTCCCCACTAAATAAGTAAAGCCGGAGCGGTGATGACTTTGGCAGTGGGTGATAATGCGTTTATCGGCGGTCAGGCCAAGGTTCGCTAAATAATCGCGCGCATCAGTGCGAATGCGCAAGGAATTGTTGCGATCCATTAAATTAATCCAGTCGCAATTAATGGCGCCGGGCATATGGCCATTTTTTTGTGCAGTGACTCGTTCCCCTGAATATTCTTGTGGGCTGCGCGCATCCCAAACCACAAAATCCGCGCGATCCATTTCGCCAATAATATCGGGAATTTCAATAACCACTTTGGGGTCGAGCTTTACTTCCACTTTGGAAGGAGTAACCACCGGAATTTCTTGCGTCACTGATTGCCCGGATGCCAACCATGCGTGCAGGCCGCCATTTAAATAGGAGTAATGCTTATGGCCAATCGCATCCAGCGTCCAGATCATACGGCCAGCCCAGCCTCCGCCTTCATCGTCATACACCACTACATGGGTATCGGGCGTTAAACCCAAAAACGAAAACACGCGATTTAATTTTTCTACCGCTGCAATTTTTCCCGGCACTGGCGGTTCAGCGGCGAGAATTTTTTGTGGCGGTACATGGATGGCGCCATCGATATGGCCTTGCAAATAGGTTTGCTCGGCGCACATATCAATAATTAATAATTTGCTATTAATCGGTTGCGCTAGTAGTGCAGCAAGCTGTGTAGGTTCTATAACAAAAGGGAGTGCCATATTTATATTCCTTCTGAAAATTGTAAAAAATCCCTCGGCTGCGCCGACCCCCTTGACTACGCGTCCCGTTTCAAAGTGGGTTATTGCTCCCTCCCTTTACAAAAGGGAGGTTTGGGGAGGGATTTAGTTTTCGTTGAGCGTACGCAAAATATAACGATAAGAACTCATGCGTGTTTCGCTGATCTGGCCTGCATCCAGTGCTTTTAAAATCGCGCAGCCAGGTTCGTGGCGGTGCGAGCAATCGCGAAATTTGCAGTGACCGATAAACGGTTTGAATTCAATAAATCCATCCAGCACTTCGTCTTCATCCATATGCCATAAACCAAATTCACGAATACCGGGTGAATCAATCAAATGGCCGCCAGCGGGAAAATGCAGCAGCATGGCGCTGGTGGTGGTATGGGTGCCTTGTTGCCTTTCTGACAAATCACCCACGCGCAAGTTCGATTCCGGCAGTAACGCATTAATTAATGACGATTTGCCTACACCCGACTGGCCCACAAACACACTGGTGTAATCTTTTAAATAATCGCGCAGTGAATCCAGGCCGTGATCGGTTTTGGTGGAGACCATCAATACGGTATAACCCAAGGCGCGATAGGTGTTTTCCAAATAAGTAACTTTTTCGCGCGTCGCGTCATCAATGCGGTCGATTTTATTAATAACTAACACAGGTTCCATTTCAATGGCGTTAGCGGCGACCAGATAGCGATCAATTAAATTGGCGTGCGGCTCAGGGTAGGGGGCAACCACAATCATAATGCGGTCGATATTCGCGGCCACGGTTTTCATATCGCCGTGTGGATCGGGACGCTGCAGCGCAGAATCGCGCGGCATAACGGCGACTACAACACCGGTCGGGTTGCCCGCGCGCCAGACCACTCGATCACCCGTCACCAGCGATCCCAAATTGCTGCGGAAATGGCAGCGCTGATGCTGGCCAGCATTCTCGCCCTCAACCGCCTCCACCACCACCTGGGTACCAAAGTGGGTGATGATCAGGCCGTGTTGCTCCGGCCCCAATTCTGTGTCATTCAAGTGTTCGTCGGCGATTTGGTCGCGCTTGGCCGCACGGGCGCTGCGCTCATCCTGGATTTTTTCGATGCGCCACTGTTGGCGGCGGGTCAGTTTGCGTTTGGACATGCGTGGTTTTTCGGGTCCTGAATTGGCTAGCGGGCGATTTATGGTTTAGTCTGGCAAGCATTGTGCCTGAACCAACACGGTAAATCCGGCCTTACCCAGCGCGTGCGTGAAAGCACCATCAGCGCGCAACAAGCTGAAGCGGAAACTATTAAATTCCTGGAGCAATGGGTACCCAAAGGCAAATCGCCCGTTTGCGGCAACTCCATCTGCCAGGACCGCCGCTTTCTAGTGCGCGGCATGCCCAAGCTGGAAGACTATTTCCACTACCGCAATTTAGATGTAAGCACCGTAAAAGAACTCGCCCGCCGCTGGCGCCCCGACGTAATCGCCGGCGTGAAAAAATCCGGCGCACATTTAGCGCTGGATGACATCCGCGATTCAATCGCCGAATTGGTTCATTACCGCGAAACGTTTTTTAAGATGGAGTGATTTTTTTCGAGATAAAATAAAGGCGCCGATTGGCGCCTTTGTTCTTATTGTGACTTGCTTTTATTGGTGGTTATTTGCCGAAAGGTTAAGTTTTGTCTGAATATAGGCTTCAAGTGGAATTGTAATATCCAGCATCCCTTCATTCTTATCATAAATAACTGACTCTGGTTGTCTTAAAATAATCAAATCAAACTGGTTCTCTTTTGCGTAATCCGCTACATATTGACGCAAAATTCTTCTGCTATCTTGTTTTAACTTGCTAATGTAATCTGATCGCCTTTGGTGTAAATCCTCCTCATTTCCAATCATGGTGTTTATTTTAATAAATTCAGGTGTTTGGCGTTCTTCATTAATGCAGTCACGATATTTTTTGCTGGCCGTAAAGTTTAGATATTTTTCCCAGTCCCGATCTCTAATAATTTCTCCGTTTTTTCCAATTGCGAACTCTTTTTGGTTAGAGGGCTTCTTGATTTTTGATGGAAGTGTTTTTTTGTCGCATATTTCTTCTGCAAATTTTGCTAGTGCTTGTTTAGATATTTCGAGCTCATTTATTCTTCTTTGGCGTTTTTTCTCATCAAAATTTAGTTCGCCAGGAAGTTTTGCAGTTTCCTCAATGTTGTTTTCTATAAGGCGATTTATATTATATGACTCAAAAGTTGCCCATCGGAAGTTGTGTGTTTTTCCTTGCCGACTATTTTCAGCATTAGATTTTACGCTGATTAGAGTGGATAGAAAGATGGTCATAATTAATGCTTTATTCATGTTGGTTTCCCTGCATTTAGTGCTTTGATGTTTAATTTGGTAAGCTATTTATTGATAGGCGTCCTTGTGACACAGAATTGGATTCTTGGGTTTCACCCGAGCTACTGGTGTTTTGATAGGCACCAGATTGTGCCGTTAAGTTAACTACTATTGCAAGTGAGGCATCAATCGCAGCATTGGCAAGTCCTACCCCGCAAATACCTGAAACCCGCTCTTGCCATTTTTTTTCACTGTATACATAGCTTCATCGGCGTGTTGGAGTAATTGGGTGAGGTCGTTGCCGTGGCTGGGGTAGATGCTTACGCCGAGGCTTGCGCCCAGGTGGTAGATGTGTTGGTCGATAATAATATCGGCGCAGCACTGTTCCAGAATTTTATTGGCGATTTGGTTGGCGTGTTCGGCATGTTCGAGTTGTGTTGCTATCACCACAAATTCATCGCCGCCGATGCGTGCGCAAATATCGGTGCTGCGAGTGTGATCCAGCAGGCGTTTGGCAATCACTTTTAATACTTCGTCGCCCACTAAATGGCCGGCGGAGTCATTGATGGGTTTGAAATTATCCAGGTCGATATAAATCAACGCGAGCATTTGGTGTGGACGTGTTGCAAGTATTAGTGCCTGCTCAAACAAGGTGTTCATATAGCGCTTGTTATTCAGGCCGGTCAATGGGTCGTGGTAGGCCAAATCCAGTGCGTGTTGCTCTGCCTCTAGCAGGCGCTTTTGAAATTGCAGTAGCACTGCAGAAATCAGGGTGAGGTAAAGGAGTAACACCAGTGTGGTGCCCAGTAAAAAGCCCGGCACCAGCCAGCCACTGTAAAAATGCAGCAAAGGATAAGTTAACCAGTGAATGCCAAATGCAAAACAGATAACGGCGGTGGCCAGAAATACTGAGTGAGTCACCAATTGGCGCTCGCGATAGGCGATAACACCGAACAGAAATAAAATGCTGGTATTAAAAAAGCTAAAGCCAAAGGCGAATTGAATGCGGTCAATTACATTAAACCAATAGCACGCGATCCATAAAAAGCCGGCGATAATAAATAATGCGTAGCGGCGGGTGTAGTCAGATTTGTTTAGAAATTTAAATGCACCCAGCAATAAAAAATATTTTTCCAGCATAATAAAACTGGCATATACAATTTCCGTAAATTGCGATTCCATTAAGGGGCCGAGAATTAAAAGCGTGAGGCGCCCACACAAACCAAATAAAATGGCTACGGCCCAATAGCTGGCGCCCGGGTTAGTGCGAGGGATGCGGCTGAGCCAGGCAAGCAATACCGCAAACACAAAGTAGACGGTGGAGCCTATGATATGAACCGTGTCGAAGAGCGCCATAGTCAATCCGTGCAAGTGAGGGCTTATAAATCTCGGGTAGGCTTCTGCTCAATAGGATCTGGCCTTGCCGGCTACTGACGGTGGCAAGGTTGCAAGAGAAGGTGTAAAAAGTATAGTTCGCCTGAATCATCTTCGTTTATACCCTCCTGTCATTGAAAAAATTCTTTTCAGATACAAATAGCCTGTGATGCTGAAATGAGTGGCTGCTAGGATTGTGTATAGAACTCTGCCGCTGGGGAGCTGGATGTACTTAAAATTGGTTGGATATAAATTACTGGTGCTGCTGTTGGTTGCCCCATGGAGCTGGGCTGAGGAATTGCTACCAGTTGATACAGCGCCCTCGCAGGAAAAAAGCGCAGCGCCGCTGCGGGTGAAATATGTTGGCAATAACTCTTCTATTCGCGAGGACTATTACCTGGCGCTTATCGAAGCGGCCCTCAAGTTGACTGAAAGTGATTATGGTCCTTTTCAGGTGGTTTATTCGCAAGAACCTCTGGCGGCTGAGCGCAAGCACGAATTGCTGGTAACTGGAGAGAAATTAAATATTGACCGCCTGGTTGGGTTTCCGGTGAATGATGGCCCGCGCCAGGGATTGCTGCGCGTGGATGTGCCCATCCTGAAAGGTTTTATGGGCTACCGGATTTTATTAATTCGTAAGGAAAATCAAACCCGGTTTTCTTCGATCAATACGCTTGTTGATTTGCGTTATTTGTCCATGGGCTTTGGTAAGGGGTGGGAAGGGCATGTGTATAAGCACAATGGTTTTTCAGTGGTAGAGACACTGAATTTATCCATTATGTTAAAAATGCTGGCGGGCAAGCGCTATGCATTTATCCCCCTGAGTGCAATTGAAATTGAAGACAAGTATGAAATTGATGGGATACCGGTGGATTATCTGGTGCCGGAAAAGTCCCTGCTGGTCTATATGCCTTTGCCGGTGTATTTTTATGTGAGTCCAACAGAGCCGGTGTTGGCGGAGCGCTTGACCAAAGGCTTGCGTCAGCTCACGGCGTCAGGCGAATTGGAACAAATTTTTATTGCCCATTTTGGCGAGCGGCTAAAACGTTTGAAGCTTGCGCAGCGAACAATCATTGAATTAAAAAACCCGGATGACGATGGCCGTTTGGGCAAGCCTGACCATAAAATCCTCGGTCACTTTTAATTGCACCTTTCATTGCATTTGTCATGGCGCTGTTTAGTTTTGTAAACCATACTTCCTTTCCGTTGCCCGCAGTGGGATTATTCCTGCGCCCCTCCTCAAGGAAGCCATTATGTCCTTCCATAATTCTAATCATTTTTATCATTTGCTCGCGCGCTGGTTGCCGTTAAAAGACGCCGCCAATTGGGTGTTGGGTGCGGTAATCAATACACGCGGTTCTGTGTATCGCAAAACCGGTGCGCTTATGTTGCTGAGCGATGCGGGGCATCAGTTCGGCTTATTAAGCGGCGGCTGTATAGAATCAGATCTGCTATTGCAAGCGCGCAAGGTGATTGCGCTAGGTAAATCGCGCCGCATCGTTTATGACGCAACCGATGAAGATAATATCGCCTGGCGCCTGGGAATTGGCTGTGGTGGTGCGGCGGAAATTTTGTTGCATCCCTGCAGTGCCGCCAATAATTATTTACAACTTGTAGAAGTATTTCATTGTTTGCAGCAGCACAATGCTTGCGAATTTTCTATCTCCCTGGATTGTGCAAGCGCGCGCGTAAATTCCAGCGTGCGCGATTTTACCCTGCGTCAGTGCGGCTACTTGCAGCCGGTACACACGCAGCAATTTTCCGGGCAGCACAGCGCCGCACAAACACTCACCACCCTGATTAATCCACTACCGCATTTATTGGTGTTGGGCAATGGTGTAGACCTGATTCCTCTGTGCCAATTGGCGTTCACGCAGGGATGGCAAGTATCTTTAGCTGATGCGCGCCTGACGCCGCAAAAGCGTGAAAATTTTCCTGCAGAAATTTCCGCATTTTCTACATCTGTTGTAGACCTTTCGGCAGAATTTCTAGCGCAAGTCGATGCGATAGTAATCGCTCATCACAATATGCAACTGGACGCAGCGGCCATCGCCCATTTGCAAACTTGCGAGTTAATGAATCCCTATATTGGTTTGTTGGGGCCGGCGCAGCGCAAAAATGAGGTCCTGGCACTCGCGGGTTTAACGGAAGAGCAATTGTGTTATCCCGTTGCGGGGCCTATGGGACTGGCCCTGGGTGGTGACCTGCCCGAGAGCATTGCGCTCTCGGTATTGGCGGAGTGTCATGCGCGGTTGTTTGGTAGCAGTGCTTTACCCTTGAGTGTATTTGCCGCGCAACAGAGTGTGGATGTCAAGAAAATAATGGGCGTGAAATAGTTAGCGTAAAGCTGAAATCGGTGTGAAGCAAAAATTAGTATGAAGCAAAAAAGTTATGGCGATTGATTGTGTGATTCTGGCTGCTGGTGCGGCAACGCGTTTTGGCAGTTGTAAATTGTTGGCAGATTATCTGGGCCAGCCGCTGTTGGCTCATGCGCTGGATGCGGTGCACGCGGTAGTACCTGAAAAAATTGTAGTGGTTACTGGCGCGAGCCATGAACCCTTAAATCATTATTGTGCTGAGTTAAATATAAATCGCCTGGATGTGGCCTATTGTGCAGATTGGCAATTGGGTATGGGGCATTCGCTGGCTTATGGTGTAAGCCAGTTACAGAATGACAAACCGGTGTTGATTTTATTGGGTGATCAGCCCCAGGTGGGTGCTGCGGATTTATTGCGTTTATATCGATTTTGGAAAAGCAGCCCAACGCAAATTGTTTGTGCAAGTTTTGAAAACACCCTGGGTGTGCCGGCAATTTTCCCCGCTGCGTTTAAATCTCATCTGCGCAACTGCACAGGGGATCGCGGTGCCAAGCAAGTATTGTTTCAGTATGCGCAGCAAGTATTGGCGGTGCCCATGCCATCGGCGGGGTTTGATGTAGATACCCCGGCGGATTTATTGCGCGAGTTTCCAATTTATTAAAAGTATTTGCTAAATAATTTTTTTTACAAAAAAGAAAAAATGCTATTCCAACCTAGCCGAAAGATTGTTAATTGAATGTTGATCTGATTCTCTCAGATTATTTCTCAAGGGAGCCGCTTATGATTTCGCTTACGATTAATGGAAAAAAACACGAGCTGGATATAGACCCGGATACACCACTGCTGTGGGTGCTGCGCGATGAATTGCACATGACTGGTACCAAACTGGGGTGCGGAATTGCCATGTGCGGCGCTTGCACTGTGCATATGAATGGCACTCCCATTCGCTCTTGCAGTATGCCGGTGTCGGCCCTGGCAGGGGCCAGTATCCAAACCATTGATGCCATTAATTCGCCGGCCTTTCAGGCGGTGCAACAGGCCTGGCGTGACCTGGATGTAGTGCAGTGCGGTTACTGTCAATCCGGACAAATTATGTCGGCCACGGCGCTGCTGCAAAATAATCCGCAACCTACCGATGAACAAATTGATTCGGCCATGTCGGGCAATCTCTGCCGCTGTGCTACCTATCATCGCATTCGTGGTGCAATTCATTTGGCGGTGGATGCCATGGCAAAATCGACTAAAGCTGCTGGAGGAAATGCATAATGAATTTCCTCAATAAACAATTGCTGCAGGTTGATGAAAATTCCTCGCTGGATTTATCGCGCCGCCAATTTTTGCAGGCGAGTGCGGTGGGTGGCGGGTTGATGATTGGCTGTGGGATCATCGCTTTTACACCATCGACGTTGGCAGGTGAAGCATCTCCGGTATTTAACGCCTTTGTAAAAATAACTGCCGACAACAAAGTGATTGTTGCCATCAAACATATGGATATGGGACAGGGCGTGAGCACGGGGCTTGCAACTGTTATTGCCGAAGAATTAGGCGCGCGTTGGGAGCAAGTGGGATTTGAATTTGCTCCAGCCGATGCCAAGCGTTATAACAATGTTTTTTGGGGGCCAATGCAAGGCACCGGCGGTTCGTCCTCCATTGCCAACTCTTGGTTGCAGTTGCGCACGGCGGGTGCCGCTGCGCGTGAAATGTTGCAGGCGGCAGCTGCAGCTGAATGGAAAGTTCCTGCAGTCGAAGTAAAAATTGTTAACGGAATTATTAGCCACGGAAAACATTCCAGTGAGTTGGGCGCATTGGCGGCCAAGGCTGCAACACTCGCCACTCCCCAGCAGCCGCATTTAAAAGATCCTAAAGATTTTCAATTAATTGGCAAAGCGGCTCCACGCAAAGACAGTTTTACTAAAACCAACGGCACTGCCGTTTATACGCAGGATATCCAGCTGCCCGGCATGCTTACCGCGTTGGTTGCTTACCCGCCGCAGTATTTTGGTAAAGTCAAAAAGCTGGATGCCACCAAGGCCAAGGCAGCGCCCGGCGTAATAGCCGTAGTTGAGATTCCACGCGGTGTGGCAGTGGTTGCAGAGAATTTCTGGGCGGCCAATAAAGCGCGCAAATTATTAGTGATCGATTGGGATTTGTCTGCCTGTGAAACGCGCGGCAGCGATGCGCTCTATGCGGAAAGCCATACGCAAGCAGACAAGGCTGGTCATATTGTAAAAAATACTGGCGATGCTCCTGCGAATTTAAAATCCGCTAAAAATATTATTGAAGCTAAATATGAATTGCCTTATTTGGCGCACTCGCCAATAGAGCCGATGAACTGTGTTATCAAAATCGATAAAACACAGGCTGAAATCTGGGCGGCAAGCCAAATGCCCACGATTGATCAAAACGAAGTGGCTGCTGTTGCCGGATTAAAGCCGGAGCAAATAAAAATAAATAGTTTGTTTGCGGGCGGCAGTTTCGGTCGGCGCGCCTGCGCCAGCGATTATGTGGTGGATGCAGCGCATATCGCCAAACAAATTCCGGGGCGCGCGGTGAAAATGGTGTGGGCGCGTGAAGATGAATTTTTAAACGCGCGTTTCCGCCCCATGGCTGTACACCATATTCGCGGCGCTGTGGCTGCAGATGGCGCCCTGGTGTGGCAACATCATGCGGTGGCACCGTCCATTTTACGCGGTACTCCTTTCGAAGGAATGGTGAAAGGGGCAGTAGATGGCACAGTGGTAGAAGGCATAGAGGATATGCATTACGCCATCAATCATCTGCAAGTGCAGGGCTCAGAGCTGGCAGTAAAACTGCCTACACTCTGGTGGCGTTCAGTGGGGCATTCCGGCAATGCGTTTGTGGTAGAAACTTTTGTTGATCAATTGGCCAAGGCCGCTAAAAAAGATCCGATGATTTTTCGTCGTGAATTGCTGGCAAGTGAACCGCGCGCGCTTGGTGTATTAAATTTGGTGGTGGAAAAAGCGGAGTGGAAAAAGCCAATGCCTGCGGGCGTAGCGCGCGGAATTTCCGTGCATAAATCCTTTGGCACCTGGGTGGCGCAAGTCGCAGAAGTGCGCATCAATGCAGATAAAACTTTTAAAGTGGAGCGCGTTGTCTGCGCGGTAGATTGTGGTGTGGCAGTAAACCCGGATGTAATCCGCGCGCAAATGGAAGGCGGTATCGGTATGGGTTTGAGCGCAGCGCTGGGTGAGGCAATCACGTTAAAGAATGGTGTAGTAGAACAAACCAATTTGCATCAGTACCAATTAATGCGCATCGCCAGCATGCCCAAGGTAGAAGTACATATTGTCCCCTCCGCCGAAGCCCCCTCCGGCGTCGGCGAACCCGGCTTACCGCCGATTGCCGGCGCAGTGGCGAATGCATTATTTGCCGCGACTGGAAAACCGGTAACGAAATTACCGATTGGGAATAAGGTATAAATATTGTCATCGCTGTAAAAAACGCCGCTAACTTGCGGCGTTTTTTTGTCAAATATACTCCCCAAACCAGTATTGAATGCTTTCGTCATTTAAACCAAATTCTGGAAGCCATAAATCACTCGGAAATGGCCAGTCTGACTTTGCGTAACTTGAATGGCATCTATCTATTTCGGGGGTATAAGTTTTATAAAAAGGTTGGTATGTCGGAATGTGCAATACACCCAGATATCCTAGCGCAGAAATAATGCCTTCACGTTCGTTTTTGTTGGCTTTAAAGAATGGTGCAATGCATTTTTCCGCATCTGATAGCTTCCCCGAATTTAAATTTCGCAATTCATCAATAATTTTTCTAAGTGTATCCCGTTCCGCAATTGATGGTTGGGAAATCTGTTCGCCGAGAAAAATAGTTAAATCAAGCCAAATATAGACTGGTTGTATATGTCGAACACCGCCAAATTTGTGTCGTTCGAAATTGAGTACGTTAAGTTCTACTAATGAATCCTTTTGATATGTACCGCAAATAGTACAGCTAGTGTTGGATTTACCTTGAAAATCATGTAATGGTAGATTTTGTCCGCAAGCATAACTGCTTAGTGCTGATCGAAGGTCTAGTCGTCTCGATGATAAGCTCGAAATGAACGCCGCAACAACATCTGTCTTTGTGATCAGGTTGCACTGGGTAATACAGGATTGAAGGAGTTCGTTATGCTGAATCTCTATATCGTCAAACATCGCCCCGGCAGCCTTCGCATACTGGAAGTCTTCGGGAGATACGGTGTTTTTTACCCACCCTTTTGATGGGGCCCAATATTTAGAAAATAATATTGCTAAAGCTTTTTTATCTATCACACAAAGACCGCTAATTTAATTGATTGGTTTTTCATACCGTGCTACAGAAAAGCTACCCATCCTTTTTGCATCAACCAAGCTGAAGCCATTTCCCAGATAAAATCTATGCAAAGGCTCTCTGTCATCACAATCCAATCGTAACCAGGTTAGTCCTCGCTGGATAGCTTCCTGTTCCGCCAGTTGAATGAGTTGTTTACCTTTATCGAATCCCTGGTATTGCGGATGGATGGCGAGTTTATGCAGAAATAAACTATTGCGCTCGGCTATCTCTGGCCAGAAGTATGGATCTTGTTCTTGCAAGAATACAACACCCACGAGTACATCCTGGGATTTTGCCAGATAGAGTTCACCATCTCGATACTGCTGTTGTAGTCCATTTAATGTCAGTTGGCTTTCCTGCCACAATGAATGTCCATTACGATTCAAATTGTGCATTACTGCTAGCAATAATGCTGATGCAGCCTGCCAATCCTCAATGGATGTTGCCTGTTCCAAATACATTTGCTTGGTATTACTTGGTTGCATGATTGTCCTGTTACGAAAATGGCAATATAAAAATACTGCCACTTTTAACAATTATTTTTCGCTTACTTCTTAATCCTTTCCGGAAAATCCCCAATACCTTTGGTAGTTCTCGTCACTTTTTGAATAGTGCCATCCGCATTGAAGTGCAAATATTCTGCGGCGACGTGGCGCTGCTTTTTAGCACATTTTGTTTCTGGTGTGTCTAGCCAGCGGTGATAGAACAGAACCCATTGGTCTTTGTATTCCACAATGGAGTGATGGTTGTTGCCGTGTTCTTCTTCCATAAAGATGCCCTGGTATTTCCAGGGGCCTTTAGGGGATTTGGCGGTGTAGTAGGCGAGGCTGCGGTTGTTTTCGGGCATGGTGAAATAGTAAATGCCGTTGCGTTTGAATACCCAGGGGCCTTCCATTTTGGGTTCGTAACCGCCCATATCCATTTTTTGCAGGCCGCCTTTAATACTGAGTAAATCGTCTGCCATTTCTGCGACTTGATAATCCGCATTCATACCGTGGAAATACAAGTAGGCTTTACCGTCATCGTCAATTAATAAACTCGGATCATTGGCGTAAGGCGTAGTAAATAAAGGTTTGCCAATGGCATCTTTAAAGGGGCCGGTGGGGGAGTCGCTCACGGCTACGCCGAGGCCCATCCATTTGGTGCTTTTTTCTGGATTGACGCGATCTTTAAAACCGTTGCCGGCAGGAAATATCAAATAATATTTTCCGTTTTTATAGACCGCATCAGGTGCCCAGGCAAAATTGTCGGCCCATTTTAAATCTTTAATCGATAAAATCGGGCCGTGGGTTTTCCAATTCACTAAATCTGACGATGAAAAGGCGTACCAGTCTTTCATATGGAAATCTTGCTGGCACTCTTCATCGTGCGAGGTATACAAATACATTTTTCCATCGGGCCAAACGTGGCCAGATGGGTCGGCAGTGCGAATGTTGTTGCCAAAATTTAGCGGGTTTTGCGCAAGGCTGGTTGATGCGTGAAGTGCGCTGAGAAGCAGGGCTGCTGTGGTAAATATTGTTTTCATAATTGTCGTCCAGCTATTAGAAACCTGGTTAATAGAAAGTTAACCGCTGATTAAATAGTGCCGACCGATGCATGTGCCGATGGGGTTGAGTCCGGGGCTCGTTTGAGCCCCGGATTTTATTATTAAGCCATTCTACTTGATCGCAGTGTTTACCAAACCTTTTTGCTTTGTAAATGTTTGATAAGCAGGTCGGACAACAACTTATCGTCCTTCGCGGAGGGATGCCAATGGCAGCCTTGCAAGTCGAGGCCGGTAAACTTGATAAAATCAATTTTCTTTATGCCAGAGGCTTTCAAATTCTCCAGCACCTTGCTCACCTGATTGGCAATTTCACCATTCACGTGGTCAGAAGCCATAAGCACAAATTCGGCGTTGGGATTTTTGCGCTGCAGGGATTTTACCAGCTCGGTGTATTTGTGGATGTAATCCTGCTGCAATTCCTCGCGTGTTTTCCAACGTTCATTGGCATTAAGTGGCGTGGAGAAATCATTAGTCCCCAAACCGATCACTATAACTTGTGGTTGCCAATTGCTGTTGTACACAAAGTTGTTGGCGTGGAGCGTAAAGGGATATAACCCAATTAAACTTTTTTCCGGCGAATGGCCATTGTAATTGCGCACTATGCCAAAGCCGGAAGAGGCATTGATTTGATAATCCGCATTAAAATGTTTTGCAGTGAGCGGACCAAATGCCAATTGTGAATTGGTGGTGCTGAATAGTTGCGCATCATTACAGTCGCGGCTGGGCGATATGTTACCGTAACCTACGGTGTAGGAATCGCCGATAAATTCAATCTGGCGTTTACGCACTGGCAGTTTTGCTGGTTTGTCATCGGAATAAAAACCGAGGAAACGACCACTGCTGGATTGGGTCTCGCTGATTTTTTCCAGTCGCACTGTGTGTGACCCATGGGTTAAACCAGGCACCACATAATCCTGCTTGCCGGGTTTATTGATTGCAACGGGATTGGCGCCATCCACAATCAACTGGAAATTATTTTGGTCGTCATCAAATTTCAGGGTAACTGAATCGCCTTTAAATGCGGTCTCAAAGTACACTGCGGGCCAAGAGTATTCGTAGGCTTTACTGCCATCGGCTGTAATGCTTTCCAGCACTCGGCCACCGGCGTGGGCAGGTAATTGTTGCAGATCGGCTGCCCAAAGGTTAGGTGTGACCATGAATCCGCACAGTACACTGCATTGAAATAGTTTTTTCATTTGAGTTTCTCGTAGTAGAAATAGCGATGCTTGTTAATTATGTTGTTCAATACTAGCGCAGCTTCTTGCTGTTTGCTGAGTGGTTTCGCCCGCATGCAAACAGAGCCAGCAACATTATCCACAGCCAATGCATAGCGCCACCACCGGAGCTGCTTTTGGTGGCGTTCGCAGACGATGAGTTGATTGCTGTAGCGACACTACTTTTAGCGGCACTTGATGCTGCCGTTGCTGGTGTAGAACTGGTTGCTGATGTTATTGCAGAACTGGCAGTAGAACTGCCGGGAATGTTGTCGTTGCGATCAATTTTTTCCAGCATTACCGTGGCGTAGCGTTTGCCTAATTCGCGATAGGACGCTGAGGTGAAATGTGCTTCGTCGGTACCGGCAAGGCCCATGGCTGAAATCACAAAGCTGTTATTGATCAGCCCTGGTAATTTATTCACTTCCGGATTGTGCCAGTGACAGCAGGAACCATAATCAGCGTAGAGAAGTTCACCCGCCAAAAAGGGAACATCACCGATTCCCAGATCAGCGCGCAAATCGGTAACAATTTCTTTGACTTTAAATTTCCATTCTTGATTGGCAGTATTGGTTTCGCCCTGATGAAAAATAATGCCTTTAATTACACCTACCTCCTGGGCTTTTTTGGCCATATCAAGAAGCCAGGCGTAGCCGCTGTTAAATTGCGTGGGAAAATCGGTATTGTTGCGCCCCAGTGGTGCACTCTTTTGATAAAACTCAATAGCGATTCCTGAAACAGATACCGGCACTAACCCAATAGTAATTTGCGATGACATGCCGTCGGCCATTGTTTTGCCAAAATAATCGCCTGGACCCAATCCACCCCAACAGCGATTAAGCGGTGGCGACGCGAGATACCAATTGCCGTAGTTGCGCCCCAGGTTGCTGCAATCGAGATCGGACATAACCTTTACGCGTGGATTGATTAGCTTATCCTGAGTTTCAATTGTACCTACACCTTCCATATTCGATTGGCCGAACAGCAGATAAATGTGAAAGTTGGGATCGGGCGCCGCCAGGCTGGAGATTGGCAGCAATATCGCTGTGAATAAAACTATGGGTTGTGCAAGTGCGGTTATTGGTGCAATAAAATTGCGGAGTTGAGTCAACATGATTGTTCTCTAAAATCTGCGCTATAAGGGGGTATAGGCATTGGGGTTGAGTTTATTGTTATGCTGTTATGTTTTGTTATAGAGCTTATGGTTGTTTAAACTTATTATGCCCGAAGCAGGGCGCACCTATTCACACCTCTTCACGAAAATTAACCATTTAGTCGTCATCTTGCCCAATCAAGGGGCGCACTTGCGTCGCTCCGAGCTGCATGGTGCATCTTGCTTGTATCCACCCCCTTTTTCGCATAAGGTCGCAGCCGTCCACTGACGACATTTGAGGTTCCTCCACCTTTTTATCTGTAGAAACAGTAAACCAACAGCATTTACTAAAAAGGATATTCACACCATGAGTGACCCTTTAAAGACTGAAATATTCCAGGAGGAAGTTTTTCCAGCGGAGCTGCATGAGATTGGCAAGCGTCGGGCTAATTGCCCCGGCGACCAGGATTCACACAAGTTAGAAAATAGCTTTAGCACCAGAAATAATTTGGTGGGGCTCGCCTGTTCCGGTGGCGGGATTCGCTCGGCGTCATTTTGCCTTGGGGTTATTCAATATTTGATTTCCCAAAAATGGTTTTCAAAAATTGATTACCTCTCAACTGTTTCAGGAGGCGGGTATATAGGTAGTTGTGTCAGCGCCCTGGCAAAAGACGATGCAGAAAACCTACATAAGCTCACCGATAAAAATGGGCGCCATGAACCTGAAGCGCTCAATCATATTCGCAATTACAGTGAATATTTGCGCACTAAAGGGTTTATGTGTGGGCTGCGAATTCCGATTCTATTTATTGAAGGGGCGCTGCGCAGCGTGTTGACCTTTTTTCCTATGGTCATACTCGCGGTGTTTATTACTGAATTATTTTTGGAGCTCGCCGGGCGTTTCAGCGCGGAACTTCAATTTTTCTTTCCGTTGATTATGGGCATAGTTCCCCTGCTGCTGGGGTTTATCCTGCGTCCGATTTTTAAGGATAAACTCAGTTGGCTGGGACGCGATCGCGCCGATGAGCGATTTGTTTTTTACGCCGCCATCGCCATATCCTCCGTTTTATCTATTCCTCTCCTGCATTTTTTACGCAATGTGGCAGGCTACAATGCAACAACCTTAATGACTGAAGTCAAGGTTTTTGCGGAAACCTATTCCACATCAATCGCTATAGTTTCAGGCGCACTCCTTACTGCGTTTGTGATTGGCTACATTAAATTGCGCGCAAAACTGATCCTGATTCTCAGCAGCATGTTCGCCCCATTATTGTTGATAATCATGTATTTGTTCTTTTGCATTCAGGCGGTGAATACACCTTACAGCTACGACCTCACGGATACTACGCGCAAAATCATTGATCCAAGGCATACTAGCGATGCATCCGGGGTAATTAATTATTATGCAAATACTGTTGCGCCCCGGTTAATCTATGTTGCAACGAGCGAGCTGGACCCGGAAATAGCCACGCAATTGCATAATTATTTAGTACCTATCCTTAATAAGAAATATATTAATACCCAGAGTTGCAGAGTGACTTCCTATTGGGATCACAATATTCATTTTGAATGCCCTGAGCTTGTTAATAGCAGTGCCTTCACGACTGATGAAAATTCGAGTATCGATATTGCCATTGTGGATGAGCTGAGCATGGGGTTTATGTTGCGCACTCTAGGGGCACGGGAGTTTGCTGAATCCTTAAATTTACGGCCCAATCGGAAAATGCTGCGCATTAGTCAATTGCAAATCTCGCGCGGCAATGCCGAATGGTGGATTTATTTGATGGGTTTAGCGGTATGGCTGTATAACACCTTGTTTGTCAGTATTAATCGTTTTTCATTGCACCCGTTTTATCGGGACCGGCTTAGCCGCACCTTTTTAGTTACACCTAAAGATGGCAAGCTCACGCACAACGACGGATTAAAAATGAGTGAATTAAATGGTGGAAATAGCTGTGCTCCCTATCACCTGATAAATACCACACTAAACTTGCAAGGCAGCGACAATCCGCAATTGCGCTCGCGCCGCTCGGTACCTTTTATTTTGAGTAAGCGCTTTTGCGGCAGTGATTTTACTGGCTACTGCCCGACCGATTCATTGGAAACGGCAGACAAGCATTTCAGTCTGGCAACCGCTATGGCTATTTCTGCGGCGGCAGTTTCACCGAACATGGGTGTGGGTACGGTAAGACCGCTGCGTTTTTTGTTGACCTTATTAAATATGCGTTTAAATTACTGGTTGCCAAACCCTAACAAATTCAAACGCACCTCCGATAAATTTTTATTTCGCTTTAGGCCGCCAGGCCTTTCCTATTTAATTAGAGAAGCCTGCGGCACGGCGAGTGAAAAAACGGCCTATGTAAATTGTTCTGATGGTGGACATCTGGAAAATTTGGGTGTTTATGAATTGCTTAAACGTCAATGCAAAACCATTATCTGTATTGATGCCGAAGCTGATCCAACGATGGATTTTTCCGGCCTGGTAACCTTGCAGCGCTATGCCGCCATAGACTTCGGAATTCATATTAAATTAAATATCAATGAACTTCGTCCGGTAAATTGCGTGTCGCCTGTAAACTATACCGAGGGCGTTATTGAGTACAGCAATGGCGAGACCGGTCGGTTGCTCTATTTAAAGCTTTCGTTTACCGGTAATGAACCTGAATATCTGCGCTATTATCGCCATGCGAATCCCTGCTATCCGCATGAATCAACTAATGATCAGTATTTTGATGAAACTCAATTTGAAGTTTATCGCTCACTGGGCAATCATGTTGCCCTGTCTGCGAGGGAAAATCTTAAAGCGTTATTGCAATAAATGTTGTGTGAGCTATAGCGCTGATTTTGTGAATCAGCCAATAAAAAACGCCGCGTAGTGCGGCGTTTTTTATTGGCTCGAGGAAATTATTTGCCGTCAGCAATAATTTTTTGCAGGCCTTTCAATGAAGCTTCAACGCTTTGCATTGGCGTCATACCTTCGGGATAAGACTCCTGCTCAACTACCAGCCACAAGGTGCCGCCGACAGTTTTGTTGGCTTGGATCAACGCTTTCCAGTCAGTCGTGTCCTGGCCAATGATCGGATGCTCTTTATTGCCTGGCTCTGGTGCTGAGGCTTTGTAGTGAGTGGTGATAGTACGACCGGGGTAGGCTTTGACAAATTCAACCGGGTCTTTGCCGGCAACTTCAGTCCAGCCCACATCTTGCTGCAGGATTACATCATGAGAAGTTCCTGTACCAATCACATCCCAGGGGGTTTTGCCTTTATCGCCAAGCATTTCCGGTTTGTGGTTGTGATAGCCAGTGTGCATGCCGTGCGGGGCCAATTTTTTCTGCAGGGCTTCCAGATCGGCTGCGACTTCTTTAGCGCCTTCGGGCGTGAAGGCGCGCTTGTCCATTGGGATAATTAAATAATTGCAATCGATTGCTTTGTAGAAGGCGACAGTTGCATCAAAAGTTTCGGGCGTTAATTTATCGAAATGAACGTGCGCCCCTGAGGCTTTTAAACCGGTTTTTTCCAAAAATGCTTTTAAGCCTTTAGGGTCATTGGTGTAAGGGCCAAAGTTGCCGGCAAATTCCACACCTTGAAAACCCATGGCCTTCAATTTCTTCAATGTGCCTTCAAAATCTTTAGCGACATCATCTTTGATTGACCAGAGTTGTACGCTCAATTGGGGTGAGGTTGGCGCAACATCCGCTGCAAACGTGGATAGACTCACGCTGGCAATAGCGGCCATGGTGATTGCTTTTATGGTTTTTGACAGGTTCATAAAAAGAGTTCCTTTGTTAAAAATTTTACTATTTTTAGTGGTCGTGTTAATCGTTGTTGGCGTGCTTAACTTGTGCCTTTTTTAAACTGCGCCTTGTTTAACTTGTACCTTATTTAAATTTTGCCTTGCTTTAATTGCTCGACGGCATAGCTGGCGGCGCGCGCTGTTAGTGCCATATAAGTGAGCGACGGATTTTGTGAAGCAGAGGATGCCATACAGGCGCCGTCGGTTACAAACAGGTTGGGCACGTCGTGCGTCTGGTTCCAGCCGTTCAATACCGAGGTTTTAGGGTCTTTACCCATACGCGCCGTACCCATTTCATGAATGGATAAGCCAGGTGCCCACTCGCCTTTTAACGCGCGAATTTCTTTTTGTACATCTTTCACTCCAATCGCTTCCAGAATTTCAGCGCAGGTATCGGCGATATCGTGGAAAATTTTAATATCGTTTTCGCCATAGCTGCATTCAATATGCAATTGTGGCATGCCCCATTTGTCTTTCAGGGTCGGGTGCAATGAAACCTGGTTTTCATAGCGCGGTAACATTTCACCTGAGCCACCCAGATGGAAGGTCCAACTGCCAGCGCTGCGAATAGATTTTTTAAAGTCTGCACCGAAGCCATCTTGCCAGGCAAAGGCATCCCAGGGGGTGCGCTGGGCGCCGCCAGTGAGCATGTAGCCGCGCAAGAACTTCTTATTTTTCTCCGTCACATTGCGGAAGGGGGGAATGACCAATCCGGTAGGACGACGGCCAGAATAATAATCCTCTTCAAAACCATCTACGCGGCCGGTTGCACCGGCGGTATAGAGGTGATCCATTAAATAATGGCCCAATACGCCGGATGAGTTGGCAATACCATTGGGAAAGCTTTCGCTTTTAGAATTGAGCAATATTTGCGTAGTACCGAGTGTGGAGGCGCACAGGAAAATTACCTTGGCAAAATATTCGCGCGTTTCCATTGTCTCGGCATCAATCACGCGCACACCAGTAGCGCGATTGGTTTTGGGGTCGTAAATAACACTGTGCACAATGCTGTTGGTGGCAATATTTAAATTGTTGGTGGCCAATGCGGCAGGTAGCGTTGAGCTTTGGGTAGAAAAGTAAGCGCCGAAAGAGCAACCCTTTTGGCATTCATTACGGGCCTGGCACTGGATGCGTCCCTGGGCGGTGTGATGCGGTGCCGGAACTGACAAGTGGGCGGTGCGACCGATAAATAATTTTCGCGTATTCCATTTTGATTCAATACGCTTTTTCATTTCCTTTTCTACCGCATTCATTTCAAACGGCGGTAAAAATTTACTGTCTGGTAGCGAAGGGTGATTTTCTACCGAGCCGCTAATACCAGCGTGTACTTCCACATGGTCGTACCATTTTTCAATATCTTTGTAGCGAATTGGCCAGTCGGTGCCTTGGCCGTCGCGCGCGTTGGCAGTGAAGTCGTGTTCGCTCCAACGATAGGATTGGCGATGCCACAGCAGGGATTTCCCGCCTAGTTGATTGCCGCGAATCCACTCGAAAGGTTTGTCTTTGGGGGTTGAATAGGGAAGGTCTTTGTCGTTGCCAAAAAAATGTTTGGTGGCATCGTTAAAGGCGTAACATTTTTTCTGAACGTAATGCTGTTCCTCTACGACACTGTTTTCAATTTTGCCGCGAAAAGGCATTTGCCAGGGTTTAATACCTTCACCGACATAATCTTTGCGGTGCTCTACCGGGCGACCGCGTTCTACCAATAAGGTTTTTAAGCCTTTTTCAGTGAGTTCTTTGGCAGCCCAACCGCCGGCAATACCGGAACCAACCACAATTGCATCAAAAATTTGTTTGCTGTTGACGATATAAATATTGTCGCTCATGGAGTTTACTTCGCAGGAAAGAGAGATAAAAAAATAGTAGGGAAAGTGCGCACGCCAATAATTTATTGCGGCAGTGCCCAGGCTTTGCCTATCTCTTTAAATTTAAAGTTGCCCTTGTAACCGCCGGGAATGGCAAGGTAGGCCAATTCCTGCGAGGCGCCAATTTCGGAGGTGTAGTAACCAAATAACACCAGGGCTTTAAATTGTTTGAAGTTGTTGCGGTCTGCTTGAGTGAAGCCGTTTTTGGCTTGCTCCATGTTGTTAAGCAAATCGATTTGCTGTTGTTTGCCGAGCTGCAAGAAAGGTGTGTCGCTATTGATGCGTTTTAACAAATCGAACAGTGTTTGTTGTTCCTCTTTGCTTGCACAGTAAACAGCAAAGTGATCAATAAAATCGTGTACCCCGGCGGCTATGGCACCGGGAGTATCGGTAGTGGGAATAATAATTTCACCCAGTTCGCGCACCAGAGCCAATTGATCTTTATCGAGCAGTGTATTTTTGCTGCGATTCATGTCGGTGGGCGGGGTAACTACCGCGGCGAGCGCCGAGAGCGAACTGGCGGATAACGCGAGGCCGCAAATCGCTGCGACTTGTTTAATGGCGTTGCGACGGGCTGAATCTATATCGGGTGAAGCACTCAGGTCTTCCGCGACCGAGGGAATAAGCTGGGGAGCATTGTTCATGAAGAGCCTCTGGCATTATTGTTGTGTGTTGCGCAATTGCTATCAGGTGCACCGGCAAACACGGAGTTTCTACCCGCTTCTTTTTAGGCGAGCTTGCGCTCAAGTCTAGTAGTCGGCTCGGTTAAGAGGGGTCAATATTTGTAAATTTGAAAACGGTTACGCGCGCTTTTTACGCTGTTTTTTCTCGCTGATTGGGCTTTTAGAAGCAAAAGTAACGCGGTCTTACACCCGCAAGAAAGAAACGAATAAGTGCGGGGGTTCAGTGGGGTGAGAAGGAGGGGGGAGGCCACCGATAGGTTACCTATGGGTGGCCCTGTGCGACTGGAACTGGATTGGTGTTACTTCATCGAACTGTGGCGGAACAGCATCCCCAAAATGCCTAACATAAGAAGAATAAGTGCCGAAGGTTCTGCAACCTGCCGTTTGATAAGGAATGCCCCATTAAGGTGGCCGCTGTTGGGACTTGTCCGTATTTCCGTAAAGAGGTCGTATTCCCATTTGACGATGTAGCCATAACTCAGTTCGTCTATGCCGTCCTTCAGTAACCCCATAAAACCATAGATAACACCGTCGTAATACTCCGGGCTGGTGAATTCAGCGGGGGCCGGTGTATTCAGGAAGTAGAGCGCCAAAGTTCCCGCCAGGTCGGCACCGACATAGGGCATGGAATTTGAGGCGGGAAAAAGTGCCAGATATTCCTCAGTCATGGTGAGCTTTTTGTAGTCCTCCCGAGTGGCAAATTGCCATCCAGCCAAATCACCACCGGCACTGATGCGATCATTGATTTGTTCCAGGCTTTGCCCGGAGGTTATCGTCAAATCAAGCCAGGAAGTATTGGTTTTGGTGTCAGTGAAGTAACTTCCCTGATCGATAAGGTTGGCATTTGCTGCGTTTGAGTAAATAAGAAGACTGGCTAATATTCCCAGTAGTTTTAGAAAATGAAAATTTTTCATGATAATTCCTTTAAGTGTTCAGTTGTAAATGGCCGCCAGAAAATAGATCCGTTTCCATTTCAATAGCGGTTGCATGGTATCGGGATAGATTAAAAATAGAGTATGACTCATCCAGTAACATGCACTGCAAAAATTAACAGATGAGGAATGGCAAAACAATTTTCAATAATGAACGCAATGACAATTTATTGTAATTAGTCTGCTAACTTTGCGATTTGCTGCAGCCATTGCACAATTTGTTTTTCAAGCCAGGGCGTTGCGTCCATTGGAATGTCATGTCCTGCTGTTGGATGAATCCTGATAGGCCAATTGAAGCGTTGCGCCAGGTTGCGACT
This sequence comes from Gammaproteobacteria bacterium, assembly GCA_021151625.1. Taxonomy (GTDB): domain Bacteria; phylum Pseudomonadota; class Gammaproteobacteria; order Pseudomonadales; family Cellvibrionaceae; genus Cellvibrio. The sequence continues at coordinate 33,829 of JAGKWY010000056.1, forward strand.
TGCAAGGCAAGAGACAAACCGGTCGTTTTCGCTGGCAATAATTAATCCGGGTACCGGGCAATCGGCTTGCGGACGAAAACCAGCTGCTGCACTCAGCATGGTCACTATGGTCGTGCGGCTAACTGGACGCTGTTGCTGGATCACCAACCAATGCTGCAGGTGTGCAGCGAAATTGTCGTGATCATTACTTACATGACGCAATACCAAACGCTCTCGCCAGTAAATGGGTAGTAAGAGCGCCGCGATAATTGCTGGCCAGGCGCTTGGCCTTAATCGCCAGTAGAGGGGGTGATCACCGGCACTGGAATTAATTAGTGCGACGCCGGCAATTTGTGCAGGAAAAAGTTGTGCCCAATTGAGTGCAACCATCCCGCCCATGGAGATGCCAATCACATAAACCGGTTGGGTAATATTTAATTCGATAAGTTGCGCACGCGCGTAATCGGTCATCTGCTGGATGGAGTTGAGCGCACTTTCTTGATAGTGCATACCGCAACCGGGAAAATCAATGCAGTGAATATTCCACCCACTGCCGAGTGAGTGTTGCAACTGCTGTGGAAAATGCAACCAGTGCGCTGCTTCGCGTGCAAGGCCGCGCAGTAAAATGATGTGCATCGATAAGTTCCTTGCCCCTTAATTAAACCACAAGCTTTTGGCTGTTTGGGTTAATAGCTCGCGCTGCTTTTTATCGGGTAACCAATTTTGATAATTGAGTGTGGCGGCCAACATGAAATCCAATAATAGCAAATGGCTGCGCAATACGCGTGCGTGGCGGTGTTGCATTTGCGGGTTGAATAAACCGGCGAGGTTAAAAATCTGGCGCGGGTGCTTTTTAATCCAGGCCCATGAGCCCATCTCCAATGTAAGCGGCAGAAAATGGGCTTGTTTTTTTGCGCGAGCCTGCAGGCAAAAATAATCCCACAAGTCCCCATGCGATAAATAGTGAATCGATTGTGGTTCAAACGCATAGGTATGGTTTGGGTAGCTGCGTTCCCACAACAATTTGAGCGCGACATAGTTGGCGATATTATGAATAGGTTTTTTGCGATAGGCATAGGGAAACCAGAGTTGATCACGCATGCCAAACCCGGAGTGCAAATCCACTACTAGCGTAAACGGTCGATGTAAGATTCGCGTCTGCAATAATTTTTCCAACGCAATATTTTCTGCTTCCATGGGAATATTTTTTTTGCCGCGATACCAGGGCAAAAAAGCTCCCAGACGATGGCCACCGCCGAGTAGCGGCACTTCTCCTTCTGCATCAATAGGGGCATTGCGATTTAAATCCACACCATTGCCATTACTACGCTGATTCAAATACATGCCGACCGGATTCAAAATTGGCATTAATACTAATTGCACTTGTGTGAGTTGTTGTTGCAGGTGCGAGTCCCAATTCAATCGCTCCAGCAGTGTTTGCAACCAGGCGATTAATACCTGGCTGCCGATGCGTTCAATACCGTGCATCCCGCCCGTTAATAAGAGTGTTGGCGCGGAGATATCAGTCGTGCCCAGGGTGATGGAGTAGAGCGGCAATTGCAGTTGCTGGAGCGGCAAGCTTAATTCGACCTGCGCATTCAGGTGTTGTGGGTAATTGCGAATCAAGCGTTCGAGTTGTAACAGTTCGGGGATTTTTTGTTTTAACTCACGGCGCAATTCCGCACTGCGCAGGCTGGATGAATCGGCATTGGGAGGAGTTTCGGGAGAGTTCATGGTGGCTGCCGCGCATGATCCTTGATGCACTGAGCATAGCTGTATTTGCGCGTAGATATTTTTACACTTTTATGAACACTTGCGCGCAATCATTACTTGTACCCTCCTGGCCTGCGCTACCATAACCATCCGGCATGGCAGCGCAGACAGGTTGTTTTAGTGATGAGCTTTTCTATTCCTATAGTTTGTTCTATACCCGTAAGCGGTGGCCAGCAATAGTATGAACAGCAAGCCGGTGCTACCACCGCCACCGCCGCTGGTACTGCCGGATGTTTGTTTTGGTACTGACGAGTGGCTCATGGCGCTGCTGGCAGCAGGGCGATTGTTCACGCGAATCACAATGGTTCGTTTATCACTGAAACCATAATAATCTTTAGCTTCCAGTAAATAACTGAACTCGGTAGTTTCACTGACCTCCGGTGCAGTGAAACTGGCTATCGCACTGGTGCTATTTCCTAACAATTGGGTCGGCCCGGAAACCTGGGCAAAGTTAAAACTGAGTGTATCGCCGTCGGGATCGGTGCTGGCGGAAGCATCGATCACCAGGTTTTGTCCTTCGGTCACCTCAAAGTTTTCACTGTTTAATTTGATCGATGGATAAGCGTTGAGGTTGTTGCGATCGCAATCCAACTCATTGCGCATTTCAATTCCAACCCAATGAAAGTTGCCGGTATTACCCGCTACACCATCTTTCAATGTGATAGTCCAAATGCCGTTGGGGTTCTCGCCATTTAGCACTGCAAGCGGTGTTGCGGTGGTCAGATCCTGCGGAAAGAAATCATTAAGGTAATTGGGCAGATTTGTGCCCGGCTTTACCAAATCAATGGTGGTTCCCTGGGGGGAGCGTAACTGAATACTGAGATCCGTCGGGTTTGGGTGCTCCATCACCAGACGAATACGGGTATTTGTAGCATCAAACGCTTTTTGACCTTGCACGTGAACAGTTTCGCTAAGGCCGTTTGCATCATTGTCAGGGATATTGCGCACTTCGCCGACGGTGGAGAATTGTGCATTAAACGCTGTGCCTACACTGAGTTGCTGATTAATTTCCCGTGTTACCGGTTTTTCATTGTGTAGATAGTTGTAGCGCAATTTAATCGGGATGTTGCTGCCGCAGGCCGCATCAGCGGGAATATCAAATTGAAATTTTCCTGACCGGGCGCTAAACGCGGGCAGCTCGTTAACGGGAGTTGATTGTTTCAGGTTGGCGATTGGTGCTGATGAAGTTAGTGCAACTTCAATGTTGCTGATTGGCTGCAATGTATTATTTTGCAAAACATAATCAAGATTGACATTACTGCCTTTGCTAAATGAGGTGGTGTTTATGCCTGGAAGTGCCACCGGCAAAGAAATGCGCGAAAATTCCAGCCCCTTAACGGCAAGTGCTTCGGTTACTCCTGGTGTGCAATTGATCCTCCCCCGAAAAAATGGACACCTAGTTTTTTAAGCTAAATATTGTTCATATTCCATCGGAGACATATACCCAAGTCCGGAGTGTAACCTGACTG
>JAGKWY010000057.1 GCA_021151625.1 Gammaproteobacteria bacterium
TTGAAGCAGGTATTTATCGATACCGCCAACTACTGCAAAGGCCAATAAGGGGAATGACCATGATGACATTCAAGATGATCAAATGGCCGTTGCGCCCCGATACACTGCTACTGAGCCTGTTCTTGTCCGCATTGATTGGCTGCGGTTCCGGCTCAGGCGCCAAAACCGAACCAAAACCCAATACCAACCCGGGTAATGGCAACGGCGAAGATTTTAGCTACAAGGGCGAAAAGCCCGCCGCCACCGCCGACATCACCAAATTCCAGAACAGCCTCTGGATCAATATCGCACGGGAAAACCGCTGCGGCGGCTGCCATATCCAGGGCAAACAAGCGCCGGAATTTGCGCGCGGCGATGACATCAACCTCGCCTACTCGGCGGTGGTTGATAACGGCCTGGTGAGCCTGGGCAATCCGTCCAAATCGCGCCTGGTCACCAAGGTGGCAGCGGGCCACAACTGCTGGCTGGCCGACCCGGTTGCCTGCGGCGACATCATGACCACCTGGATTACCGCCTGGGCCGGCAATACCGGCACTACCGCCAACAGCGTGGAGCTAACACCACCAGCAGAGAAGGATATCAGCAGCAGTAAAACCTTCCCCGATAGCCCGAGCAGCTTCTCCACCACCGTGTACCCGCTGCTGACCCAGTACTGCTCGCAATGCCACAGCGAAAGCGCACTCACCCGCCAGCAGCCCTATTTCGCCAGTAGCCGGGTAGAAGCCGCTTATGAAGCCGCCAAGGCACGTATGCGCCTGGATAACCCGGCCGCCTCGCGCTTTGTGCTGCGACTCTCGGGCGATGCCCACAACTGCTGGAGCAATTGCAGCCAGAACGCCGCAGCCATGCAGGCCGCCATCACCGAATTTTCCAACAGCATTACCCCGGTGACAGTGGACCCGGAACTGGTAATCAGTAAAGCCGTTGGCCTGGGCGATGCCTTTGTGGTCACCAGCGGCGGCCGTATCGATACCGATATCATCGCCAAATACGAATTCAAAACCGGCAAGGGCAGCATCGCCTATGACACCTCGGGTGTAGACCCGGTCGCCAACCTCAACCTGATTGGCAATGTCGGCTGGAGCAGCGCCTGGGGCCTGAAATTCAAAGACACCGGCAAAGCCCAGGCGGCCACTGCCGACAGTCGCAAGTTCTACGACCTGCTGCGCGCCTCAGGCGAGTATTCGATTGAAGCCTGGGTGATTCCCGACAATGTGGTGCAGGGCGATAATGACAACAACCCGGCACGCATAGTGACCTACTCCGGCAGCGCCACTACGCGCAACTTCACCCTTGGCCAGTATGAGTACAACTACAGCTTTATGAACCGCACCTCCGCCAGCGATGCCAATGGCCTGGACGAGCTGGCTACTGCTGCCAACAAGGAAATCCTGCAAGCAAGCTTGCAACATGTGGTGGTGACCTTTGACCCGATTCGCGGCCGTCGCATTTATGTGAACGGTGAATTTACCGGCGATATGGACGCCGATGCCGGGGCGGTATTGAAAGACTGGGATAGCAGTTTTGCCCTGGCGATCGGCAACGATGTATCCAACAATCGCCCCTGGGCGGGCAGCATCCGCTTCCTGGCGATTCACAAACGCGCCATGAGCGACGCCGATATCAAAACCAACTTTAACGTGGGTGTAGGGGCGAAATACTTGCTGCTGTTTAACGTCTCGGAACTGGTGGGTACGCCGCTCAGTTTCATCGTGTTCGACGTGCAACAGTTCGATGATTACGCCTATCTGTTCAGCTCGCCCTTCTTCACCAATCTGGGCGAACAAAAGGTAACTAGCCCGGTGAATCTAAAAGGCCTTCGTATCGGCGTTAATGGCACCGAGGCCCATGTCGGTCAGGTATTCGCCAACCTGAATACCCAAATCAGTGCCGCGCAAATGGCGGAGGGTCGCCAGACGCTCTCTACACTCGGCACCATTGTGGAGATGAAACAAGGGCCGGATCAGGACCAGTTCTTCCTCACCTTCGACCAGATTGGCTCCAATACCTACAGCCGCACCGAAGTGGTAGTACCGCCGCCAGCAACCCCGGCCGATATTCCCGGCCAGGCCCATATCGGCCTGCGCAACTTTGCCGAAATCAACGCGACCCTCTCGGCCCTGACCGGGGTGAGCAAAACCAACGCCGCCGTGCGCGCCACCTACACCAAGGTGGAGCAGCAGCTGCCCACGCTCACTAACATTGAAGGCTTCCTCGCCGCGCAGCAGATGGGTATCACTCAATTGGCAGTGTCCTACTGCAATGCGCTGGTGGATGACACCAGCTTACGCAGCAGTTATTTCAGCGGCTTTAACTTTGGCGCCAATGCTGCCAGCGCGTTTAGCGTCAGCGGCCGCAGCCAGGTTATTGATCCATTGATGAAAAACCTGCTGGCTGGCGATATAGCCTCAGGCGGCAAACTGAATAATCAGGCTGACCCGGCCGCGATTCGCGCCGAACTGAATCAACTGATCGACCGTATGACCGCCTGCGGCAGTGGCTGCGCCAGCAATCGCACCGCCATCACCGTAAAAGCCACCTGCGCCGCCGCTATGGGCAGCGCCATTATGTTGTTGCAGTAAGGGGAAACATCATGACCAAAAAGACCACTTTGCATCCCGATGCCCCGCTGCTGCTCAACAACCACCGCCGCCCGGTTACCCGCCGCGAACTGGTGTCGCAGGGTTTTCGCGCAGGTACCGCCACAGTACTGGGCGGCTCGATTTTCAGTTTGTTTGCCAATCCGCGCGAAGCCGAAGCGGCGCTGTCAGCTGACCTGATCGCCATGCGCAGCGCCTGCGGTATTGCCGCGCAAGGGGCGGGCAAGATCCCGTTTATCTGCTTTGATCTCGCGGGCGGCGCCAATATCGCTGGCTCCAATGTCTTGATCGGCCAGCGCGGCGGCCAGCTGGATTTTCTCAGCGCTGGCGGCTACAGCAAACTGGGGCTGCCAGCGGCCATGAGCCCGGCAGCATCTACAGCGGCAAATCCGCTGATCAACACCGAACTGGGCCTCGCCTTCCACTCCACCAGCGCCATGCTGCGCGGGATTCTGGAAAAAGTGACGCTCGGCAACCGCGCACTAACTAATGGTGCAGTGATTCCGGCGCGCTCGGAAAACGATACTGGTAACAACCCGCACAACCCCATGTACGGCATTAACCGCGCCGGGGCTAACGGCTCACTGCTGGCCTTGATCGGATCGCGCGCCAGTGACTCCGGCGGCAACTCCATGGCCCCGGCGATGATGATCAACCCCGAAGTGCGTCCCACCAAAGTGGACAACCCCAACGACGTAACCGGCCTGGTGGATGTGGGCGACCTGGTGAGCCTGCTCGACCAGCAGGATACAGTGGCAGTGATGGAATCCATCTACCGCCTCAGCGATAAAAAACTCGGTCAGGTAAATACCGGCACAGTGAACGATGCGGTGATCAAAGACATGGTGCGTTGCGGCTATGTGAAGAGTGCGGACCTGGCCGATCGCTTCGGCAATCCATCGGCGATAGACCCAGTGGCAGACACTGATCTGGTCGGCGCTGCCGGCGTGTTCAGCCAAACCGAATTTGATAGCGACGGCGAATTCCGCAAAACCGCCTCAGTGGCCAAGCTGGTAATCAATGGCTATGCCGGTGCCGGCACCATCACCATGGGCGGCTACGACTATCACACAGGCGACAGATCCACCGGTGAGTCGCGCGACTTGCGCGCCGGCCGCTGCATTGGCGCCTGCTTGGAATACGCCGCCAAAAAAGGCATGCCAGTGATGATTTACGTATTCAGCGACGGCTCGGTATTCAGCAACGGCATGATCGACGACTCCGCCATGGGTGGCGGCAAAGGTGTCTGGACCGGCGACGACCAGCAAACCGGAGCCGCTTTCTTCCTCGTCTACAACCCTGCACGCCGTGCAGTACTGGTTGGCGGTACCGCCACCGATCCGGCCGCCATCAGCGATGTGCAGCGCGTACACCAGCAACTCGGCAATATGCGCCCCAGTGGCGACGTAGAAACCGGCTCAGGTGTCGGCGCCGCCAACAACGTCAACTCACTGGTAGAAACTGTAATCCTCAACTACATGGCCTTGCACGGCCAGCAAAACCAGTTCGGCACTTTCTTCCCCGGCAACAGCCTCGGCAACGCCGCTGCACTGGATAAAATCACTGCGTTTACACCGATTTGTAATGGCGTAATCTCTCAACCAGTGTGACAAGCAGTCAGTGAAGTTTTTGTTTGTTATTAATAAAAACGCCGACAGTTTTGTCGGCGTTTTTATTGGGAAATATGGCTGGCAAAGACAGACTTTATTGCAAAAAAATCTATTTTTTACTTCCTATGTAAGTTTCCAGATAAGCAAAATATTTTTGCACCTCCACTGGAACACTATCATCAAAGTCACCTAATCCCATATTCCTTCGTTCAGACAACAATTGCTGATATATCTCTGCAGATCTGTTTCGAATAGCTTGAATCTCCTCAGCATTTAACTGAATATTTTTACGACGCAAATCCAGTGTGGCTGAATTGTTGGGATACACATCGCCACGCAATGCAGCAGCATTATTCCAGGACAACACCTCCAGCAAAACATTTCTGTCGCTAGTGCCATTTACAAAGTGCTCCGCCTCATACTGGATAGCGTACAACTCCATTGCGTAGGAAGAACCATGAATCGCAGCCACTTTCAGTAAAGGCATGGAATATTTCACGCCGTATTCACCTGCATATTGTTCAGAAACATATAGCCTTGCCAATGCAATCATTGCTTTTACATCGCCATTTTCCACCAAAGACTTCAGCGTATCCAAACCATATCCCGCATAGTCTTTTAATGACTCTTCATCAAACCTCCCTCTAGACTCTTCCCACTTGCGCACCACTTCGGCTTCCGATGGAGTGCCGGCTAAAGTCCTAACTTCCGGTGCAGATTGCGCAATTTTTTCCGCGACAGGAATAGCAACTTCTCGATAGAGAAGTCTTGCCTCCCTTACAGGCTCATCATGAAGCTTATTGTCGTTAAACTGTTTATTGTCAACGATAAACGCAATGCTATTTTCATTATTGGCATACACATAAAAATATACACTCCCAAATGCTACCAACAGGAAAAATATATAAAAATATTTTGTCTTCATACTTTAGAACTTCTATCAGTCAGAGTCTTTAACCATCATATGCACGATATAAAATAAAAATGCCAACCCTTTTGGAGCTGGCACTTTCATATACTAAAAACATTAACTTTTCAAAATGCAGCGAACTTTAGTGCCCATAAAAATATTTATACAGCAACTGCTCCACCTTGGATGTTGAATTATCAAAATCACCCAAACCCAGCTCATATCTTTTATGCTGCAAATCGTCATAAATTTCCTGCCCTCTGCGATCAATATACTTTAAGTCCACTTCCAATAGAACTAACGGCTCCTTCGCCAGAGTTTCATAGGATTTTTTCTGTGTCTCCATACCGAGAGCTGCCATTCTTATATCACCGCGAATGGACATAGTTTTTAATATAGCTAATGACTCAATTACTGAGTTGCGATAAACCTCCTTTCGCTCCGCTGTCGTCTCCCCAACTTTATGAGGAGGCTCAGTCAGATGAGATAAATTAAGCAGTATTCCTGACGAACCTTGAGCTGCCGCCAGATAAAACAAGTCAATAGCACCACCAATATCGCCACGATCAATCAACTTATTCCCCATCGCCTCTGCTGCACGCATATCATGATTTTTGATCATCTCTTGCAAAGTTTTATCATCATATGCTGAATAAGCTGATAGCTCATCACTACCAAAGTGCCCCCTCTCCGAATACCAAAAAATATTATCCCTTGCATCAGCTGTGCTAATTCCATCTAGCGGAGATGATGGAAGGCGGCCATCTTCAACAGAATCTGAACGAAATTCCGCTACTGGAGGTGGCTCCGCTGTGACGATAGGCGACGGTCTATCTATGATTTCTTTAGCAAATGAATCCTGCTGCTTGTACCCGGCACTGAAATAGCTCGCATAAATAACGAACGCAACACTCAGCACAACGACGAGCAAAGTAATTTTTTTGAATTGATTTTTCGCTGTGCCTTTCATACGAAAAAAAATCCGATAGTTGATGCGGTTTAGAGAATAAAAAAACCGACGTTTTTTGTCGGCTTTTTATTACTACCCTTATCAGAAAAGCACTACTTTGCTTCCGATTCCAACTTATCAAACAGCTTTTTTACTGCATCAGGCACAGAATTATAAAACTCCCCAAGCCCTAAAGACTCTCGTTCACGCCGCATTTTTTCATATAAGGCCTTTGCCTTTTCTTCGATATATATTTTTTCCTCTTTAGTTAGTTGAGGCGTTAGTTCTTTCAAGCTCAAATCCCCCCCAGCTAAATAGCCGTATCTATCCCCTCTTATTTCTGCTGTTTTGTAATAAACGAAACTTTCAACAAGTTGCTTGCGAGTATCATCCTCAATCGTGCCGAATCGTTTAGAATCTTCAATGATTGCAAGTTCCGTCAATGCGTAGCTTGAGCCATATACTGCCGCTTTTAAATACATAGCCTCTGCATATTTAAGACCATATTGCTTGCTATATTCATCACTTAGGTACAATTTTGCCAGCGCATGCATAGCACGAACATCACCAGAATCAGATAAACGCACCAATGTGGGCATGTCGTATGTTTCATACTCACTTTCACCAGAGACAGCGTAGTTACCCCGACTCAAAAACCAGTCAACTTGCTCTGCAAATTCAACCGGATCGACAGTACGTTTCCACTCACTTTGAAGTGGCGGCTGAATCGCGATTGGCGTAACCACGACTTTTTCGTTTGCACTAACATTTTGATTTGACTGACTAGATACTTCAACATCAGCAACAATTACAGATTGAGTTGCAGCCTGCTTGGTGCCATTAATAAAGCTCATCAAAATAAAGTAAATTGATAACGCAATTAAACAAGCAGCCAACAAGATATACGTCTTACTTCTCATAAAATTTTCCATGAAATACCCTCCTAGTTACCTTTAAAAAGTGATCCATTCATATTTAACCTACAAGCCTTTGCATTGGTCAGCAACAACACGCCCAACAATTAAACCATCAGATTCGCACCTTGATCTAGTAGCTACTCTTTCCGCCTCATAGACTGCTGAACAGGATGTAGTAGAAGAGATAGTGCCACCAAAAATATACACTGTAATTCCTCCCTCAATTGTTCTCGATGTTTCACCTTTACAAATAAAGTACAACTGTCTGGAATAGGTTGCGTTCGCTTCAGACTTACACGTAGAGATGGCAATTGGGATATTAGCCAAAGTATCAGCACACCACTTTTTCTTGGTCTCTTTTTCAATTTCAGCAGGGGTTTTCTTGTTTTGGGCAGCCTGCTGTGCCCTTGCAGCTTGCTCTGCCTGCATTGCTCGCTGGGCTTCGGCAGCCGCTGCAGCACTATCCATCTGTGACCGATATTCAGCTTCGTTCATCGATTGATTATTACTACACCCAGCACAACCATAGGCAGGCGGGCTTTCTTCCACATCATCGGCAGAAAAGGTTAACGGGGAAGCGAGCATCAGGGCTAACAATAAATAATTTTCTTCATAGAAAAACATCCTTAGTCCCTTGCAATTTATTAGAATGCTTGAGCCCAATCGAACGGGATTCTATGAGCTGATCTAGCTAACATCAACACTTTATGTAATCGCTTTTAAACCTTGTCGCATAAATATTTTTAATCTCTACTATTGGCAGACCATCCTTATATCCCAGATAAAAACCGCATAACAATTTCAATAGGAAACACTAATGAATACGCGCAAGCACACTTTATTGATCGCACTTCTGAGTGCAGTCGCAGTTAACTCCACCCACGCCAGCATCCTATGGCAAGGCAATTTTGAAACGGGCGATATGACGCAATGGCACACCGCTATTAATCCGGCCGGATTATCGGTAATCACCGAATGCGCATTTGATGGAAAGCACGCGGGTAAAGTGCGCTTAACAGGCGATGAGTCGTTTATCTGGAAAGGCAATAAATTTTTAAATCGCAGTGAATTTCACCATCGCAGTACGGCGGGAAATACCTATGAGGGAAAAGATACTTTTTTTGCATTCAGTTTTTATTTGCCAAAAAAATTAACCGAACACAAACATGAATTAGGTTATTGGGAATCGGATAAAAGCTGGCAACAAATGTTGCGCTTTAATATTACCGGCAGCGAATTAAGTTTTCAGGAAAGTGCCGGGAAAGAGGTGTTGTGGAAATTACCGCAAGGCGCCGCACCGGGGCAATGGCAGCGTGTAGCCATGCATATCCACTGGTCCACAGATCCCAAAATTGGCTCTGCCGAAGTTTGGGTCAACGGTCAGCATATGGGGAAAAACTTCTTTAAAAACCTGCCCGCAAAAGACGCATTGATGTTTACCCAAATCGGTATTCTGCGCACTCAAGAGGAAGCTGTAGAAGAAATTTTTATCGATGGTGCACTGGAAACCGATAACCTGACCGAACTGCTGGAACGAGACAAACATCTGGTCGGCAAAACCTGTACTCCATAATTTTTGCTTAATTCAGGCTTTCTTATTATTCCCACAAATAACAATTGAGACGCCAAGCCGCTGCTAGACTTTAGATGAATCCCCCATGGGTGGATCTGATAATGATCGCGCACTTTTTCTTGCGGCTGGCGCTTTTCTGGCTCCTGTTAACGTCCAGCAGCTGCTTCGCCACCACTGTGATATGGCACCGCTCGCCGCTGGACTTTGGCAGTTTCCGCTATGTGTATGACATTGAGTTGCTGCGCCTGGCCCTGGAAAAAACCCGCCCCAGCCATGGCGACTATCAATTACAGGCCATACCACCGGCCAGTTTTGCGCGCATGCTGCACTCTCTGCGCAACAACACCTACCCCAATATGCTGCTGGAAATCAGCTACGACAAAAAGCTCGAAGATTCCGGTGAATTAACCTACATCAATTTCCCGGTTGAGTTGGGCATCATTGGCTACCGGGTGTGCTTTGTGAATCCCACAGTCAAAGAAAAAGTCGGTCAGGTCAAAACCCTGGATGAGCTGCGTCAATTCACTATGGGGCAAGGCGTTGGTTGGGCCGATATCGCCATACTGCGCCACAACGGCTTCCAGGTACGCGAAGTCAGCAATTACACCAGCCTGTTCAAAATGGTGGCTGGCGGCCGCTTTGACCTACTCTGTCGCGGTGTGAATGAGCTAATGATGGAGTACCAGCAATATAAGGAGATTGGCAATCTCACTTACGATGAAAGCTTTGCGCTGGTCTATCGCATGCCGCGTTTTTTTTATCTCAGCAAAACCAATGAAGCGATTAAATTGCGCGTTGAGGAGGGCTTGAAAATGGCCTATGCCGACGGCTCATTGCAGATGCTCTGGCGCCAGCATAATTTGCAGAGTATAGAATTCACCCAACTATTCAAACGCAAAATCTTTTTCCTCGATAACCCGCTCATTGCCGATTTGCCGCGCGATTACGAGCAGTACTTTTACGATCCCCTCGCCCGACACCCGCAAGCAAATTCCGTCGAAGCATCATCCGCCCCCTAAAAACTGATGGTTATAAGCACCAAACTAATTATCATTAGGCGCCAGCGCTGATGGCTGATAGCCTGCGCGCCCTGTTGATTTATCAACAACGACAGATTTATCAACATTACTGTTTAATTTTTAACAGATTGCGCGAGTTCACTTATGGATTTCCAGGTTGCATACATAGTCGCCGGCTTGCTGGTGGGCTTTATTGTGGGTATGACCGGCGTGGGCGGCGGCTCGTTAATGACCCCAATCCTGCTGTACTTCGGGGTTAGCCCGGCCAATGCGGTGGGTACCGATTTGCTCTATGCCGCTATCACCAAAGCAGGCGGTATTCACGTTCACCACAAAAAGAAAAATATCGACTGGAAAATTACCGGCGAGTTAGCGCTGGGCAGTTTGCCCGCGGCGGCTATCACCCTCTGGGTATTGCACTCTATCAGCGTGGATACCGACACACTGAACAAAGTAATCAAAGTCACTTTGGGTTACGCCCTGCTGCTCACGGCGGTGGCGATTTTATTCAAACGCAAGATCTTTGATTACAGCCAAAAAAATAATTCGTGGATTACCCGGATGAATCGCCGCCAACAAATGATTGCCACCATCTGCACTGGCATGATTCTGGGCACAGTGGTAACTATTACCTCAATCGGTGCGGGCGCACTCGGCACTGTTGCATTATTTATGCTTTACCCATTGCTGCCCACTGTGCGCTTGGTGGGCACTGAAATCGCCCACGCCGTGCCGCTCACCCTGGTTGCCGGGATGGGCCATGCAGGACTGGGTAATGTGGATTGGCATTTGTTAGCGAATTTATTGATTGGTTCATTGCCGGGAATTTATGCCGGCAGCCATTTAGCCAATCGCGTTGCCGATCATTATTTGCGCCCGGCACTCGCCATCATGCTGGCATTTGTTGGAACCAAATTAGTCCTCTAATTAACCCCAGATTGCCCACTTTCGCAAAAGCCCGGAACCTATAAGTAGGCTCTGGGCTTTTTTGTTTTCATCAACTGAGCTTACAAACAAAAAATAATTTATACGCCACTCCCACCACAAGAAAACTCTTTGCTTAATTTTATTTTTAAAAAAAGCAAAGCCGCTATAAAAATGCTTCTCATTAATAAATCAACCAAGCGACACCATTCTTTTTTAAGTGACATTATTTTCCGCGCTGCTGGAAAAAAAGCAGATCTTTAACAGCCTTCGCCTAGAGTTTGAAGCGGTCTCCTGTGGAAGAGATATAAAAGGATAATTACTGAGACCATTAACTTTTAATGATCACCTTTCAAGGATTTTATCGATGAATAAAAAAATAATGGGCTTATCGCTCTTATGCGTGTTATCCGTGATTCCCTTCGCCTCCACCCATGCACAAACCGGTGTGAGCAATGCCTGGACTGGCTGGCTGGACAGAGATGAACCTTCCGGACAGGGGGACGCAGAAGTATTACCGTCTTTCCTGGCAGAAACTCCCTCTTTAGTCTGTACGTCTCCCAGTGCTATAGAGGCGCGCATCAGAGGCACAACCAATGTGTTTACACCGGGTATGGCAACACCACAAGTGTTGCGCAGCTTCGACCCCAGCAAAGGCTTGCAGTGCTATAACGTAGATCAGGCATCAGGAAGCTGTGCCGATTTCGAAGTACGTTTTTTATGTGCGGCACCAACCCTGGGCCAAACCAAAGCAGTATTAGAAAGTGTAGAGCTGTTCAAACTGGAAACACCGGTAGCGCAAGGCAATGCTATTGCGTTGGCAATCTTTAAGCGCGATGCGGCAATGGATGCGCTAAAAGGACGCTTTTCATTTGATATGGATGGAAAAATAATTGCTTTTAACGATTTAGCTGAAGGCGCCGATGAACAATCAGGCGACGGTATCTTTACTGCCTTCACTACATTTGACGAAGCAGAAATAACCGCAAACCAATCAGCATTTACAAAAAAACTCAGCAGCGTGCAAAATCCGCAAGTGCGTGAATTTGTTGGCCGCGCGGTGATTAGCACACAAACGTTTAACACCACCTCAACTGCAAATGCGCGTCTGGCACTACCTATCACATCCATTAAAGGGTTCAGAGTACAACCTGCCCCCAGCGTGTTAGCCGGCAAAACACCACCGGCCCTGGTAGTTCCCGGCAATGCATTGGTCATTAACGACAAGCGCGTAGTCGCAAATGCCGGTTTTACCTTTGATCCTTGCAACACCGATGCGACTGGAAACAATGTGAATGCCAACAACGCATGGTCATTCAAAACGTTAATATCCAATCTCAATAATGAAGCAACCTCAGGCATGACCGACCAGCAATTCGCTCATGAGTGGTTGCGTAATTGGATTGCCAATAGCACGGTAAATACCTTTTCCATTATTGCTCGCCCCAATATCAAAACATTTTTCCAAGGCTGGGATGGTGTGAATGCCGCTACATTAAATATGGACAAACTGCCCTTCCGCTTATTGGCTGTGGTAAACCGTATTGATCTGGCCAGTATTCCTGCGTACGGTGTTTCCGCTGCAAGTAAACCGGGTGAGATTCGTTTTGTGTTTGGTCTGGTAACACGCAATACCAGCGGCGTTTGTGTAAACAACGGTGTACCAGGTGCTGCTGACCGTATGACGGCGATTTTCGAATACGGCGATGCCACTAACGGTTGCTCCAGCTTGAAGAGCCTCGCCAACCAATGGCTTGCGTTGGATACATTAGCGGGATCGACTGGCGCCAACCTGGGCAGCGCCGCTTATATGAATGCACTCAAGGCGATTACCGATACAGTGACTGCGCCCAATGTGAATCGTCTTAACCAGTTACGCACAAATGATTTTGCCTTCGATGGCATTGGCGGTTTTGGTTTGCAGTGGCAGTTGCGTGAGTTTGCGATTAACCCGACCACGAAAAAACTCGCTGCAGTTACTATTAAACAAACACCGCAACCCGCCAAATTCCGCAACCCGGCTCCTGGTTCATCAGAAGAAATTTTGTTGCATGATTATTTAAGCGGACAAGCCAGTTCAGTACTCTGTGAGGCTCATGGCGTTCCAGATATATTCAATAGCCAACCGTTCCTGGGCTCACATGCGGATTACAACTCCACCACAACCTGGCCAACCAGTTTGTCTGGTACATCTCTGCCAACCAGCTTTCCTACTTGCTACAAGTCATCGATCAAAACCGAACCTGTTGGCCTGACCTTCAGCGATAAAATGGCCAGCGAAGTGCGTCACAAATTTGCGGTCAATACCTGCGATGACTGTCACGCTGCAGAAACGGATACCTTCTTTGTGCACATAGATCCGATCAATCGCGCACTCTCTGGCTTTATGACCGGCATCATTGTGAACGACACCAACATTCCCGGCTTAACACGCGAGTTCAACGACCTGGCGCGCCGCAACCAGGCGTTGGTAGGAACCAGCGTAAACTCTTGCAGCAGCGATCCACGCACACTGAGCAGCTTCCAGGCGATCCAATCACGCTTCAGATTTATCCACTAAAAAACTGCTGCGCAAATCATTCAGATTTGCGCAGTGCAAAAAAATGGCGACTCACTGTCGCCATTTTTTAATCATTATTAAATTACTCGTTTGCGCTTTTAAATTTCACATTCGCGTTTTTTAATTGCTAACCCGCCTTTTCCGGCGGTGGTGCAACGCGCAAGACCTCTTCCATAGTCGTCAATCCCGCGGCAATTTTTTGCGCGCCGGATAAACGCAATGTGCGCATACCTTCCTTCATCGCCTGACGGCGCATGTCCTGCAAATTGCAATCGGGTGTGACTCGTTCTTTTAACGATTCCGACATCACCAGAATTTCATACAACCCCTGGCGGCCCATATAACCGGTGTTGCGGCATTCCAGGCAACCCACCGGGCGATAGACTTTTGCCGGCACCTGCACTTTCCAGGGTGCTACCAATTCCAGCCAATCAGCCTGACCAATTTGCCCCTCTTCTTTGCAATGCGGGCACAGGGTGCGCACCAGTCGCTGAGCCATAACACCTAGCAAAGTTGCATTAATCAGGTAAGAGGGAATTCCCAAATCCAGTAGCCGTGCAACGGTGGAAGGTGCGTCATTGGTGTGAACTGTCGACAACACCAAGTGGCCAGTCAACGCCGCCTGAACTGCCATTTGCGCCGTTTCCAAATCGCGGATCTCGCCCACCATGATGATGTCCGGGTCTTGCCGCATCAGGCTGCGAATACCCGCAGCAAAATCCAGCCCGATCTTGTGATGCACCTGGGTTTGGTTAAAGCGCTCCTCCACCATTTCAATCGGGTCTTCAATGGTGCTGACATTCACTTCATCGGTCGCCACTTGGCGCAGCGATGAATAGAGCGTGGTGGTTTTACCGGAACCGGTCGGGCCTGTTACTAATAAAATCCCGTTGGGGCGATTGAGCATGGTATTCCAGCGCGCGTAGTCATCGCCCACCAAACCCAAATCACTGAAACTGCGCTGCAATACTTCCGGATCGAAAATACGCATCACCAGTTTTTCGCCAAAGGCGGTGGGCAGGGTCGACATACGCAATTCAATTTCACTGCCATCGCTGCGCCGGGTTTTAATGCGGCCATCTTGCGGCTTGCGCTTTTCGGCGATATCCATTCGCGCCAGCACTTTAAAGCGACTGGTAACCGCAGTAGCGACATTGGCCGGCAGCTCATACACGTAATGGAGTACGCCATCGATACGGAAGCGAATCCGCCCCACTTCGCGGCGTGGCTCTATGTGAATGTCGCTCGCGCGCTGGTCATAAGCGTATTGCAGCAGCCAGTCCACAATCTTGACGATATGCTGGTCGTTAGCATCCGGGTCACTCGCTTTACCCAATTCAACCAGCTGCTCAAAATTGGTAATTGCCGAGGAAGCCGTCGCACCACTAGCACCGGATACTGAACGCGCAAGGGTGTAGAACTCCACCATAAAGCGCTCGATATCCGCCGGGTTGGCGACTACACGTTTAACCGTACGACGCGCTACATGCTCCACTTGCGGTTCCCAACCCGCCATAAACGGCTGGGTGCAGGCCACTAACACATGATCCTGATTTACCTGCACGCACAAAATTCCGTGGCGCTTGGCGAAGGCATAACTGATTACTTCGGTGCACTTGGCCACGTCGATTTTCATCGGGTCGATATGGAACAGCGGCAGGCGTGCTTTGGTCGCCAACCACTCGGTAAGAGTCTCACCATCCAGGGTTTTACCGGGACGCTGGACATCATCAAGGTTCTGAGTGGCGATATAGGCAAGCGGGTGCATAATCGCTTGTTCGCGGGTGCGCGACGCGCCCAAGAGCACATTGGCATCCATCTGTTTCATGCGGCCATCGGCCACCAGATCACTGATCAATCCACGTAAATCCAGAACCCTATCCAACACCTGCGCCATTATTCTTTAACCCTGTTAGTGTTATATCTGCAGAGGATTGTAGCGGTTGCAACGGAGAGCGTCTGCCTGCGCCATCACTTGCTCGCATTTTATAGTGCGCTAACTATTATCAATGGGCCAACCAACACCCGCAGAATAATTCATTGCTGTCACAAAAATGTCATAAAGCAGCGTGACCTGATCGGGTGATCTTTCTATACTGCGCACACTTTTTATCTGGAGGGATTTTCATGCCATTTGCCAACCTGTCGAATTTGTTTGGCCGCTCACCGATTAAGCCCATTCAGGAACATATGGCGCTGGCGGTAAAAGGTGCTGCTGAGCTGGTGCATTTCTTTGAAGCGATTACCAGCGATGACTGGGAGCGCGCGCGCGAACTGCAGGAACTGGTGGTGAGGTATGAAAACGAAGCCGATGAAATCAAAAAACAATTGCGCCTGCATCTGCCCAAAAGCTTGTTCCTGCCGGTACCACGCACGGACTTGCTAGAGCTGCTCACCATGCAGGATCGCATCGCCAACCGCGCCAAGGATATTGTCGGCATCATCATGGGCCGACGCATGACTATCCCCGGCATTATGCGCCCGCAAATGAATGAGTTTGTGCGCGCGAGTGTCGCGGCTGCCGAGCAGGCGCTGATCGCCATTAACGAACTCGACGAACTGTTGGAAACCGGCTTTAGCGGCCGTGAGCTGGCAGTGGTGGAGAACATGATTAAAGAGCTGGATGAACTGGAAGAAAAGGCCGACAAACTGGAGATAGGTGTGCGCACCTCGCTCTTCGCCCTGGAAGCCCAATTGCCGCCAGTGGATGTGATGTTTCTCTACAACACTATCGATTGGGTTGGCGATATTTCCAACCGCGCCCATGATGTCGGTGGCCGTCTCCAACTGCTCTTGGCCCGCTAGCCATCAGGAAACTCCCATGACCCTTTTTGCAGAATACAGTCAGGTGCTGCTGATTTTGGCCTGTGTTTTTGGTTTGTTTATGGCTTGGGGCATAGGCGCTAACGATGTATCCAATGCCATGGGCACCTCGGTGGGTGCCCGAGCACTCACTATGAAGCAGGCGATTCTGGTTGCCATGGTGTTCGAGTTTGCCGGCGCCTATCTGGCCGGGGGCGAAGTGACCGAAACCATCCGTAGCGGCATAGTCGAGCTGGACGTAATGACCAGCCACCCCGACCTGTTCGTCTACGGCATGCTCGCCTCACTGCTGGCGGCCGGAACCTGGCTGTTGATCGCTAGTATGCTCGGTTGGCCGGTATCCACTACCCACTCGATTGTCGGCGCCATTATCGGTTTCGCTGCCGTTGGCATTTCCGCCGATGCAGTACAGTGGAGCGAGGTATGGGGCATAGTCGGCAGTTGGGTGATTACTCCGGTGATTGCCGGGGTTCTCGCATTCTGGATTTTCCGCTCGGTGCAGCGCTTGATCCTCAGTACCGACGACCCCTTTGCCAACGCCAAGCACTACATCCCTTTCTACATGTTTGCGGTGGGCTTTTTCCTCTCCATGGTGACCATCCTCAAAGGGTTGAAATATGTGTTGGAAGCCCATCAGGTGGAGTTCAGCTTTATCGAAGCCATGCTGATCGCCACCCTGATCGGGATACTGGTTGCCGGTATAGGCGTCTACATGCTCAGCCGTATTACCCCCGACCCCGCAGCCGACAAAGCCAATCGCTTTGCCAGTGTGGAAAAGGTATTCGGGGTTTTGATGATATTTACCGCCTGCTCCATGGCTTTTGCCCATGGTTCCAATGATGTAGCCAACGCCGTAGGCCCTATGGCTGCCGTGATTAGCGTGCTGGATGTAGGTGCCATTGAAGCCAAGGCGCAAGTGCCCTCCTGGGTTTTACTCCTGGGTGCGCTGGGAATAGTCGCTGGGCTGGCTACTTACGGCTACAAGGTGATGATCACCATCGGCAAAAAGATTACCGAACTGACTCCCAGTCGCGGCTTTGCTGCCGAGATGTCCGCCGCTGCTACTGTCGTCATTGCCTCGGGTGTTGGCCTGCCCATTTCCACCACTCACACACTGGTCGGTGCGGTATTGGGTGTTGGCCTGGCGCGCGGTATAGGTGCACTGAATCTCGGCGTGATTGGCGGCATCTTCGCCTCCTGGCTTATCACCCTGCCCGCCGGCGCCGGTTTGTCGATCCTGTTTTTCTATTTCTTTAAAGGCCTGTTTGGCTGATCAATAACTCCACGAACAAAACCGGGCGAGATCTGGCCCGGTTTTTTAGTGCTGTCCCGCAGCCTTCACTTGCATTTTTGCAGTCAATGATCGATAACACCTCATCCATAGCAAGGTGTTGCCCATGAGTTTTGATTCCAAAGGTTATATCAACCATCTCCAGCAACTGGTGGCACTGCCCTCGGTCAGCTGCGGTCTGCCCGAATGGGACATGTCCAACCAGAAGGTTATCGACTACCTCGCCAATGTGTTTGCTGACCTTGGTTTTAACACTCGGGTAATGCCGCTCGGAGATTCCGGCAAAGCCAATTTGATCGCCACTCTGGGTTCTGGTGATGGTGGCCTGGTATTAGCAGGCCACAGCGATACAGTTCCCTACGATGCCAACCGCTGGCAATCCGACCCCTTCCAGCTTAGCGAGCGCGACGGCAAGTTGTACGGCCTGGGTGCCACCGATATGAAGGGATTTTTTCCGGTGATTATGGCGGCGGTAAAACCTTATTTGGATAAACCTTTCAAGCATCCGCTGATTGTGCTCGCCACCGCCGATGAAGAAAGTAGTATGAGCGGCGCTCGTGCACTCGCGCAGGAAGGCATCGCCGGATTCAAGCCGCGCTACGCAGTTATCGGTGAGCCCACCGGCCTGGTTCCGATTCGCGCCCACAAAGGCATAATGATGGAAGCTATCCGCGTGCGCGGCAAAAGCGGCCATTCATCCAACCCGGCGCTAGGCAATAACGCACTGGAAGCGATGAATCAGGTAATGAATTCGCTGCTGCAATTGCGCAGTGAACTGCAATTGAAATATCGTGACCCCGGCTTTGCAGTGCAAACGCCAACACTAAACCTGGGCTGCATTCACGGCGGCGACGGTGCCAACCGTATTTGCGGCGAATGCGAATTGCATTTTGATTTGCGTTTATTGCCGGGCATGGATAACGAGGAATTGCGCGCGGCCATCCAGCAGCGGTTGCAACCAATTGCGGAAAGCAGCGGAGCCGATATTGTTTTCTCATCGCTCTTTGAAGGTGTTGATCCTTTCGGCGAAGCAGAAAACTCCGAACTGGTAAAAGTCTGCGAAGAGTTAACTGGCAATCGCGCCGATACTGTTGCCTTCGCCACTGAAGCCCCCTTTATGCAGCAACTGGGAATGCAGACACTAATTCTCGGCCCGGGGTCGATTAATCAGGCACACCAGCCAGATGAATTTATTCCGCTCGTTCAAATCGAGCCTGCGATAAACATTTTGCGACGATTGATTGAAAAATATTGTTTGTAGCTTTTGATCGAAAAAGCTAACAGAAAAATTTTCAATCACATCTAAATTTTGAGACCAACAAAGTGCCAGCCAATACCCAAGACTACGTTAAATGGTTCCGTCACTCGACACCCTACATCAACAGACACAGCGACAAAACCTTTGTACTGATGTTGCCAGGTGAAGCCATTACTCACACCAATTTTCATAATATCGTGCACGACATTGCGTTGCTGTGCAGTCTGGATGTGCGCCTGGTATTAGTGCATGGTGCGCGTCCGCAAATTGATGCGCGCCTGCAAGAAGCGGACACTTACAGCAACTTTCATAAAAACCTGCGTATTACTGACAGCGAAAGTTTAAATCTGGTAATTCAGGCCATTGGCGAAGCGCGCACCATTGTCGAAGCGGCGCTTTCTACCAGCTTGCCCAATTCGCCCATGCACGATGCCGACATGCAAGTGATCAGCGGTAACTTTGTTGTTGCCATGCCGCACGGCGTGATTGATGGCGTGGATCTGCAACACACCGGCAAAGTACGCAAGGTGCACACAAAATCGCTCAACGCCGCGCTGGATTCAGGTGCAGTTGTGTTGCTATCACCACTCGCCTATTCACCAACTGGCGAGATTTTTAATTTGTCGTTTAGCGATGTCGCTACTCATGTCGCCACTGCGATTAAAGCCGACAAATTTCTCGCCTTTGTGGAAGGCAATGGCATTACCGATGAGGAAGGCAATTTAATTCGCCAGCTGTCATTGCTGGAATGCAAAAACTACCTGAATGACAATGGCGAAAAAATCAGTTTCGATTTGCAACAAGCCATTAGCGCCAGTTATTTAAGCTGCCTGCAAGGTGTACCACGTGCACAATTGGTGAGTTACAGTACTGACGGGGCCTTGCTCACTGAATTATTTACCCGCGATGGTTTGGGCACCATGATCTATTCGGGCCACTACGAACAATTGCGCCCGGCAACTATCGATGATGTTGGCGGCATTCTCGATTTGATTCGCCCACTGGAAGAGCAAGGCATTCTGGTGCGGCGCTCGCGCGAATTATTGGAAACTGAAATTAATAAATTTCATGTGATGGAAAAAGACGGGGCAATTATTGCCTGCGCTGCGCTTTATCCTTACGGCGAAATGGCGGAATTATCCTGCGTTGCCACGCATCCGGAATATCGCAACGGTGGACGCGCCGCACAATTATTGCAGCAAATTGAAAAGCAGGCGCTCAAACAAAAAATCAAACAGTTGTTTTTGCTCACCACCCAAACAGCTCACTGGTTTATCGAGCAGGGTTTTGTGCAAGGCAAGTTGGATGATTTACCCGTGCAGCGTCAGCTGCTGTACAACTATCAACGCAATTCCAAAATTTTTATTAAATCGCTGGTGTAGTTTTCAGTAAGAAAAAATAGCTATGGAAATTATCGATCTACGCCAGGCACCACAACATATCCCCACTATCGCGCGTTGGCATTTTGATGAGTGGGGCTATTTGAACCCGGGCAAAACACTGGAATATCGCATTGAACGCATGCAGCGTTATATCGCCGATAACCCAATTCCCTCAATGCTGATTGCCGTTGAAGGCGATGCAGTATTGGGCACCGCGGCGCTGGTGGAAGCGGATATGGATAGCCACCCGGAATTAACGCCCTGGCTTGCCAGCGTTTACATTCGGGAGGATCAGCGCGGACTTGGACTCGGCAAAAAACTGGTGCAAGCGTTAATGGATTTTGCCGGCCAGCAGCAGCTCGAGCGGCTTTATTTGTTTACACCGGATCAGGCTGGTTTCTATGCCAAGCTGGGCTGGAAGATGCGCGCACAAGAGAGCTATCGCGATACTTCGGTCACCATTATGCAATTGGATTACTAAGGGGTCGGTTAAAGCACAACTAATCTTACTGCGGCCGGCTGGAGGCATCTGTTAATATAGATGCCTATCTGTTAGCCGCTATTACAAGATCGAGGTTAGTTATGCCGGTTTATCGTTCCAAAACCACGACATCGGGCCGCAATATGGCCGGTGCCCGCGCCCTCTGGCGTGCAACGGGCATGAAAGATGACGATTTCCAGAAACCAATCATCGCTGTTGCCAATTCCTTCACCCAATTCGTTCCCGGTCACGTTCACCTTAAAGATCTGGGCCAATTGGTTGCGCGCGAAATTGAAAAAGCCGGCGGCGTGGCCAAAGAATTCAATACTATTGCCGTGGACGACGGTATCGCCATGGGCCACGACGGCATGCTCTACAGCTTGCCATCGCGCGACATCATCGCCGACTCCGTGGAATACATGGTGAACGCTCACTGCGCTGACGCCATTGTCTGTATCTCCAACTGCGACAAAATTACTCCCGGTATGCTGATGGCAGCAATGCGCCTGAATATACCGGTGATTTTCGTTTCCGGCGGGCCGATGGAAGCGGGCAAAACCAGGCTCGCCGAGCATAAGCTCGACTTGGTTGATGCCATGGTGATTGCCGTAGACGACAACGCCAGCGACGAAAAAGTGAATGAATATGAGCGCTCCGCCTGCCCAACCTGCGGCTCCTGCTCTGGTATGTTTACTGCCAACTCAATGAACTGTTTGACCGAGGCTTTGGGTTTATCCCTACCCGGCAACGGCTCCTTGCTGGCAACCCACGCTGATCGCGAGCAACTGTTCCTGGAAGCGGGTCGCCGCATCGTGGAAATCACTAAACGTTTCTACGATGAAGACGATTACAGCGTATTGCCACGTTCCATCGCGACCTTTGAGGCTTATGAAAATGCGATGGCACTTGATATCGCCATGGGCGGATCAACTAATACCATCCTGCATTTGCTTGCAGCCGCGCAGGAAGGGGAAGTGCCCTTCACCATGTTTGATGTGGACCGCATGAGCCGCAAAGTACCGCAGTTGTGCAAAGTTGCCCCCAACACCCAGAAATACCATATGGAAGACGTACACCGCGCTGGTGGCGTAATGGGTATTCTGGCGGAACTGAATCGCGGTGGTTTGCTGCACAACCAATTGCCTACCGTACATAGCAAAACCTTCCAGGAAGCCCTGGATAAGTGGGACATTATCAGCACCTCATCCGAAGCCGTAGCAACCTTCTACAAAGCCGGCCCCGCTGGTATTCCAACGCAAGTCGCGTTTAGCCAGGCAACCCGCTGGCCGACGCTGGATGGCGATCGCGCTGAAGGCTGCATCCGCTCCGTTAAAAATGCGTACAGTAAAGAAGGTGGTTTGGCAGTCCTTAAAGGCAACATTGCTCTCGACGGCTGTGTAGTGAAAACTTCTGGCGTGGACGAAAGCTGTTGGGTCTTTGAAGGTAAAGCTTACGTCGTAGAAAGCCAGGACAAAGCCGTAGCCGATATCCTCGACGGCAAAGTAAAAGAAGGCGATGTGGTCGTCATTCGCTATGAAGGCCCTAAAGGCGGTCCGGGTATGCAAGAGATGCTCTACCCCACCAGTTATTTGAAATCCAAAGGCTTGGGTAAAGCCTGCGCGCTGCTAACTGATGGTCGCTTCTCCGGTGGCACTTCCGGTTTATCGATCGGCCACGTATCCCCTGAGGCCGCCGCTGGCGGCGCAATCGGCTTGGTGCAAAACGGCGATATCATTCGCATCGATATCCCCAACCGCAGTATTAATGTAGCGCTGACTGATGCTGAACTGGATGCGCGTCGCGCCGCCGAAAATGCCAAAGGCCCATTGGCTTGGAAACCGAGCGAAGTTCGCCAACGCAAAGTGTCTGCATCATTGAAAGCCTATGCGATGCTGGCAACCAGCGCAGACAAGGGTGCAGTACGCGACTTGAGTAAACTGGACTAACGCTCCATGCCCGCTGTCATTTATTAATGGCAGCGGTTTCGATTTGCTAATTTTCTTTGTTTGAAAAATAAAAAAGCCAGCAATCGCTGGCTTTTTTATTTTTAACTTCAGGTACGGTAGCTCAGTTATTCTTTCGCTATTTGCTGCTTCTGCTTTTCTTTTTCACAGAAAGAAATCCATTGGGCAGCAACTTTGGACGAGCGGGCATCTTTACCTGCCTCTCTAAAGAACTTGATAGCTTCATCATAATTCTTTAACTCATACTCAGCTTGTGCAACAGTCAGGTTGGCATAATCAACACGCTTGATTCCACCTTTACGCAGAGCGTCACGCCCCCATTTGGATGCATCTTTGTATTTATCATTTGCCAGATAAGCTTGTGCCAAACCAATAATCAACTCACCATCAGTCGACTTCTCTGCAGCACGCTCATATTCAACTAAAGATTCTTTAGAGTCTTGAGCAAGGCGCAAAGAGTCTGCCAGAGTTTTAAGGTTCTTAGCTGTAGGCTCTACAATCTTATCGGTATAAATACCTTTCTTCAGCACTTTTGCCGCCTTGTAAGGTACTTCAGCCTCCAAGAAAGAATAAGCAAGATTCACTATATCTTTCTCAGTGGTTAAACCACCCATCAAGTAACAAGTTTCCAATGCATTTAAAGCATCATCTGAACGATCGAGCATGCGATAAACTTGTGACAACTGCTTCCAGTAAGACGCTTTCGGATAATGCTTGATCAGTTTTTCCAAAACGACCAAACCACTCTTGTAATCCTCTTTGTCGAAATACAACCCACGCTGTAAAACATACCAGGATTCTGCGGGAACCTTACCTGCTGCTTCCTGATTTTTTACCGCTTCGTTCACATTCAACTGAGCATTTTTATTGTCTTCCAACTGATAGTACAGCGTAGAAAACATATAAGAGTCTTCTGGCTTGATCTTATCCGCGTACTCGGTCCATTTCAGCAAAGTTTCCAATGCTTTTTTGGGATTATCGATTTGCGAATATAACTGGCCAACAATACGAATGGTCGAGGCTTCAGTCGCCAAAGGCATATTAGGTGTTAAGGCAAGCATTTTGTTAAAGCTATCAATAGCTTTAGCATAATCCTCTACCCCCAGATATGCGTATCCCGTGTATTGATGCAGCAAAACCTTCTCGTAGGCATTAGCTTTAGCCGAGTTAGCTTCCATTTCCCTCAGCATTTGCAGCGCTTTACGTGGATCAGGCTTAACTGATTCATCTTGCGGCTGAAGGACGTTAGCAGCTTCAGTAATCTTCTTACCAAATGATTCTGTAACGTTAGGAAACTTACGTTGTTGCTCACCTGCATGTTTGTTTTTCGCCGTTACTTGCGCATTGGCGACTGAAACCTGAACATCCAGGGCAACTACCGATAAAAGATTGTTTGCAAGTACCGGTGTTACAGCAATCAAACCAGCCAACAGAGTGCGATTAAGAGCAACTGAAACGGCAGGAAATACGTGTTTCATTTCATTACCCCTTATTTTTGCATCTCGTAG
>JAGKWY010000152.1 GCA_021151625.1 Gammaproteobacteria bacterium
TCCAGTATACGACTTAGACATAGTACGCAAATTCTCCATTATGACCATTGTATGGGGCATATTTGGTATGGGAGTGGGCGTATTCATTGCTGCGGAATTAGTGTGGCCAGGTCTGAACGACTTGCTGCAGCCTTATACCGCATTTGGCCGTTTGCGCCCATTGCATACCAACGCGGTAATTTTTGCGTTTGGTGGTTGTGCGCTCTTTGCTACCTCTTATTACGTTGTACAACGCACCTGTCAGACGACTCTGTTTGGTGGTTGGCTAGTGCCTTTTACCTTCTGGGGTTGGCAAGCTGTTATTGTTCTCGCGGCAATTACCCTGCCGCAGGGTATTACCTCTGCCAAAGAATATGCCGAGCTGGAATGGCCAATTGATATTCTGCTGGCTCTGGTGTGGATCTCTTATGCGATTGTGTTTTTCGGCACCATCGTTAAGCGCAAAACCTCGCACATCTATGTTGCCAACTGGTTCTACGGTGGTTTTATCGTTACTGTTGCGGCGCTGCATATTGTTAACAGTGCGGCTGTTCCGGTTACTCTGACTAAATCCTATTCGGCTTATGCCGGTGCTGCTGATGCGATGGTGCAGTGGTGGTATGGTCACAACGCAGTAGGTTTCTTCCTGACTGCAGGCTTCCTGGGCATGATGTACTACTTCGTACCCAAGCAAGCAGGTCGTCCTGTTTACTCTTATCAATTGTCTATCGTTCACTTCTGGGCGTTGATCTCCCTGTACATTTGGGCTGGTTCACACCACTTGCATTACTCTGCATTGCCTGATTGGACTCAATCTTTGGGGATGGTGATGTCCCTGATCCTGTTGGCCCCAAGCTGGGGTGGCATGATCAACGGTATCATGACCTTATCTGGCGCATGGCACAAACTGCGCACTGACCCTACCTTGCGTTTCCTCGTAGTAGCTTTGTCTTTCTATGGTATGTCTACCTTCGAAGGCCCGATGATGGCAATCAAAAACGTAAACGCCTTATCGCACAACACCGACTGGACTGTAGGTCACGTTCACTCAGGTGCCTTGGGTTGGGTAGCGATGATTTCTATCGGTGCTGTTTACCACATGCTGCCAAAACTGTTTAACCGCGAAGAAATGTTCAGTGTAAAACTGATCAATCTGCACTTCTGGCTGGCGACTGTAGGTACCGTGCTTTATGTAGTGGCTATGTGGATTAACGGTATTGGCCAGGGTTTGATGTGGCGTGCTTTCAACCCGGACGGTTCTTTGACCTACAGCTTTATTGAAGTCGTAGTGTTCAGCAAAGGCGGTTACATCATGCGCTTTATCGGCGGTGCTTTCTTCCTGACCGGTATGCTGGTAATGGCTTACAACACCTATCGTACTGTGCGTGCTGCCAAGCAACAGGCTGCCGCTGAAACCCAGCCTGTCCAGGCACCAGCTGTGTAAGGGGAATGCCGTGAAAGGTCATGAGATAGTAGAAAAGAATATTGGTTTGATGACTATTTTTATGGTTGTCGCTATTAGCTTCGGCGGTTTGGTAGAGATAGTTCCACAATTCTTCCTCAAGCAAACCACTACCCCGGTAGAAGGTTTAAAACCGCTGAATGCTGTGCAGCTGGAAGGCCGTGATATTTATATCCGCGAAGGTTGCCACGTATGTCACACCCAAATGGTACGTCCACTGCGTGCTGAAGTAGAGCGTTATGGTCACTACTCAGTAGCGGGAGAATCTGTATACGAGCATCCATTCCTGTGGGGCTCCAAGCGTACCGGTCCTGACCTGGCACGTGTAGGTGGTCGTTATTCTGATGATTGGCACAAAGTGCATTTGTTCAATCCGCGCATTGTAGTTCCCGAGTCCATTATGCCTGCCTATCCCTGGTTGTATGACAACAAGCTGGATGGCAAGCACACTGCAGACAAGATGCGTGCTCTGGCTAAAGTAGGTGTTCCATACACTGAAGAAGATATTGCTGGCGCCAAAAGAGCTGTGCATGGTGTAACTGAAATGGATGCATTGGTTGCTTACCTGCAAAACCTTGGCGTGTTGTTGAAAGAGAAACGCTAATGGACGCAGGTACAGTTGGTGCCATTTCCACCGTGTTGGTAACTATCGCCTTCTTTGGTGTTTGTTTCTGGGCCTTTTCGCCCAGTTTAAAAAAACGCTTTGAAGAAGATGCGAACTTACCCTTTGCGGACGATGAAAAAGAAGCCAAACAAACCGCAAAGCAGCCAGAAAACAACCAGACAGATGATCGCAAGTAATCATCGATTAGGGCGGATTTAATATGAGTACTTTTTGGAGTTTATGGATCATTATCCTGACCAGCACCAACCTGGTGTTGTTGTTCTGGATTCTTATGGCCAACCGCAAAAAAGCGGTAAAAGGTGAAGAGACCAAGGAAGCACAAACCACTGGTCACGTATATGACGGTATTGAAGAATACGATAATGCATTAAAAATGGGTTTCCGTTTGTTTGCTAACAACTGTGCGATTTGTCACGGTGCAGACGGCGGCGGTAACCCTGGCTTTCCGAACCTGACCGACAAAGATTGGCTCTATGGTGGTACACCAGAGAAGATTCTGGAAACTATTACCCACGGTCGCAAAGCCGCAATGCCAGCCTGGGTTGGTGTGATCGGCGAAGAGAGCGTAGTAGATGTTGCTGAATATGTACTGCAGATTTCTGGCGGTGAGCACGATGCGGCAAAAGCAGAGAAAGGTGCGAAAGTATTCGCTGCCAACTGCGTAGCCTGCCATGGTGCTGATGGAAAGGGTAACCAGGCGGTGGGTGCACCTAACCTGACTGATAAAACCTGGTTGTATGGTGGTAAGCCAGCCACTATTCGCCAAACCATTCGCGATGGTCGCAATGGGGTGATGCCCGCCCAGCAGGAGCTGCTGAAAGAGGATCGCATTCACTTACTGGCTGCTTACGTATACAGCCTGTCGCTCGAAGGATCTAACTGATTCTTCTGGCAAGGAAGGCAGGCCCAACGGCCTGCCTTTTTTTTCGCGTCCAATAAGCCCTTGCCTGACAATTCATCAGTCGGGCAGGAGCAGTGAGGTGAGTTTGTGAGTGATAAACCCGCATCAGAAAAAAAGCCTGAAGAGGTAATCCGCTACGTAAATCTGTACGAAGCGGATGACAAGATTTATACCCGTCGAATTACTGGCTTTTATCAACGGTTGCGCCGCTACACAGGTATTCCGCTGATGGCGGGATTCCTGTTAATGCCCTGGTTGGTAATTGATGGCCGCCCGGCCATGTTATTTGATTTGCCCGCGCGCAAATTCCATGTGTTGTGGCTGACTTTTTGGCCGCAAGACGCCATGTATCTCGCCTGGTTATTGGTGATTTCTGCTTTCCTGTTATTCACGGTTACCGTGCTGGTCGGGCGCGTCTGGTGTGGCTTTACTTGCCCGCAGACTGTCTGGACCCAGATGTTTATTTGGGCCGAACACGTTTGTGAGGGAGATCGAAACAAACGAATCAAGCTGGACGCGCAGCCCTGGAACTTCGAAAAAATCTGGCGCAAATCGGCCAAACAATCCATCTGGATTGCGATCAGTCTGGTTACATCACTGACCTTTGTCGGTTATTTCATGCCGATTCGCGATCTGGTGGGTGGCTTCTTTACCATCAATCTGGATTTGATTGCGCTGTTTTGGGTACTGTTATTCCTCGGCGCCACCTACATGAATGCCGGGTTTATGCGCGAGCAATTCTGTAAGTACATTTGTCCCTATGCGCGCTTCCAGGCGGTGATGTACGACAAAGATACTTTAACGGTGTCCTACAACAATATTCGCGGCGAGAATCGCGGCCCACGTAAATCCGGCGAAGATTACAAAGCCCAGGGCATGGGCGATTGTATTGATTGCTCCTGGTGTGTGCAGGTTTGTCCGGTGGATATCGACATTCGCGACGGATTGCAGGCGGAATGTATCGACTGCGGCCTGTGTGTTGATGCCTGTAACAGCGTGATGGACAAGATGGGTTACCCCCGTGGTCTAATCAGTTTTACCACCGAAGATGCAATCCAGAACGGTAAAACCAAGGTGTTTCGTCCGCGTTTGCTGGGTTATGCCTTGATGCTGGGGATTATGATTTCGCTGTTTGTGTATTCCATTGCGATTCGCGTACCCGTTGGTTTGGAAGCGCAGCGCGATCGCGGTGTGCGTATGTATCGGGAAGTGGAAGACTCCATCCAGAATGTGTACACCCTGAAAATCAGCAATATGGACCGCGCGACCCATATTTATGATCTGGAAGTGGAAGGCGATTTTCCGTTTGTGATCCAGGGTTATAAAGCAATACCTGCGATTGAAGGTGAAGTCTTAACGGTACCGGTGCGTATTGCCGTGAAAACGTCCGAGTTAACCTCCACCAAATCGGAAATTCATTTCCGCGTACGTGCGCGCGAAAATCCGGAAATTACAGCGACTAATACCACGACCTTTATTGGCCCCTAATAAAAAGTGGCCCTTAAATTAAAGGGCGGCTCCTAAGTAAATGGTAAGCCTTAAGTAAAGAGAGCAGTGGTTTCTGAGTGGGGAATTTGTTGTGCAAATGAGAGACACCGCTATGGTTGATGTGAATGATGAAAGTGTAAAACCCTGGTATCGCCAGTTCTGGTTCTGGTTTGTATTCGGCCCACTGATTTTTATCATCATCATGTGCGGATTTACCGTGTCTATTGCCTTGAAAGGCGCCGACGATGTAATTATCGATAATTACTACAAAGAAGGGCGCATGATTAACCAGGCATTGGGACAAGATAAACGCGCGAGTGAATTGGGGCTGAGCGGTGATTTACGTTTTGATCTCGCCACGGGCGATGTAATTTTGAACATTGCCAATGCGCCTGCCGATGAAACATTAATGCCGCAACAATTGTTGCTAATGATGGGGCACCCGGTAAAAGCGGCGAAAGATCAGCTGATCAGCCTCAAAGCTATTTCACCGGGATACTACCGTGGTGAGCTCTTGGCAAAACCGGAATATTCCTGGTATCTAACGCTCTATCCCATCAGTGATATCGCCAATCGCAATCAGGCGCCCTGGACCCTGAGTGGTGAAATTAATTTTCAGTCTGGCGATAAAACCCAACTGGCACCGCGCGTAAAAAAGTAAGTTAATGACTCAAGCGCGCGCAACAAACTCCACACCGAACTCTACATCTAACCCATGTTATCACTGTGGGTTACCTGTTCCTGACGCCAGCTATTATCCGGTGCGCATTCAGGGGCAGGAGCAGTTGATGTGTTGTCCCGGTTGTCAGGCAGTTGCCAGTGCAATTGTCGATGGTGGATTGGAAAATTTTTATCAATTTCGCACCACTGCCAATGAACGTCCTGATGCAAATCCGCAGGGCGATGCGCGCTGGGATATTTACGACCTCGCAGAAGTTCAAACCGAGTTTGTTATTCCTTTTGATGAATATTTCAAACAAGCCAATTTATTGCTGGAAGGCATTAGCTGCGCTGCCTGCAGTTGGCTGATTGAAACCCATCTGAAAAAAAATCCTGCCATACAATCGGTCACTGTGAATGTCAGTACGCATCGCTGCGCGATTGTGTGGGATTCGCGTGAATCACTCAGCGAAATTTTTCGCTCACTTGCCGCAATCGGTTATGTGCCGCGCCCTGCTACCGATGACCAACAACAACAACTGATTAAAAAAGAAAATCGCATCGCGTTATTTCGTATCGGTGTTGCCGGTTTTGGCATGATGCAAGCGATGATGGTGGCAGTAGGTATGTATACCGGCGCAACCGATTTCTGGCTGGATTTTTTGCGCTGGTTGTCGATGCTGGTGGCAACACCGGTAGTATTTTTTTCCGCCTGGCCTTTTTTTCAAGCGGCTTGGCGCAGCGTAAAAATGCGGCACCTGGTGATGGATGTGCCGGTAGCTTTGGCGATAGGTTTAGCCTATATCGCTAGTGTCTGGGCCACTATCACCAGTACCGGCGAAGTGTATTTTGAATCGGTTTCCATGTTTACTTTTTTTCTCTTGCTGGGGCGTTACGTCGAGCTACGCGCGCGCCATCGCAATCGACTGGCATTTGGCAATCTCGCACAATTAATGCCTCTGACTGCGTGTTGTTTACGCGAGGAAAACGGCTGCGAGCTAGAGCAAAACCTGCCACTAAAAATGTTGAAGCAGGGTGATTTGATTTTGGTAAAACCGGGTGAAACTTTTCCGTGCGATGGCCGAGTGGTTGCCGGACAAAGTGCGGTGGTAGAAGCCTTGTTGACCGGTGAATCCAATCCAGTAACCAAAACTGTTGGCGACAGGGTTATCGCTGGAACAATGAATCAGCACAGCCCATTAAAAGTGGAAGTGACTGCTGTTGCCGGCCAAACACAATTATCGGCTATTGAGCGCATGGCCACACGCGCTGCCGATGAAAAGCCGCAACAAGTTCTCGCCGCTGATCGCACGGCGCGGTTTTTTATTGCGCGTTTGCTGATTGTTTGCAGTGCCGTGTTTGCATTTTGGTTGTGGTATCAACCAGAACATGCCTTCTGGATCACTTTGTCGGTACTGGTAGTCACTTGCCCCTGTGCACTGGCGCTGGCGATGCCTGCAGCTTTATCGGCGGCCACAGCGAATTTGCGCAAGCGCGGTTTTTTGGTGGCGCGCGGTCATGTGATCGAAACCTTAAACAGTGTCACGCGCGTTATCTTTGATAAAACCGGCACACTCACGCGCGGCCAATTTGTAGTAGAAAATGTAATTCCTAGCGCTTCGAATGTAACATTTTCGCGCGATGAAATCCTGGCCACAGCTGCTGCGCTTGAAGCAGGTTCCAATCACCCATTGGCGGCTGCATTTAATCCCTGGCGCGATCAAATCACCGCAACGGATATTCGCCAGGTTACCGCAGCCGGTGTAGAGGGATGTATCGAGAATAAATTTTATCGCCTGGGCACTGTTGCGTTTATTGCCGAGTGGTCTGGCACTCAGGAATCATTAGTGCCACCCAGTGAGTCTCATCACACCTGGCTGCTGTTGGCAGATAAAAATCAGCCTTTGGCCTGGATCGGTTTGGCCGATGAAATTCGACCGGATGCAGATTCACTTATCCAGAACCTGAAGCGAAAGGGCATCGCTATTGAGTTGCTCAGTGGTGATCAGCCTGCTGCCGTCAGCCATCTGGCTCAGCAACTGGGTATTGAATCTTTTACCGCCTGTGCAACACCGGGCGACAAATTGTCACACTTGAGTGCGCGCCAGGCGGCGGGTGATAAAGTGCTGATGATTGGCGACGGTATTAATGATGTACCTGTGTTGGCGGGGGCTGACGTGTCGGTTGCTATGGCATCGGCTTCTGACCTTGCCCAAACCCGCGCAGATGCGGTTTTGCTGAATAATCAATTAGCCGTTATCGGCGAATCGCTGGAAGTAGCGAGTCGAACAAAAGCGGTAATCCGGCAAAACCTGCGCTTTTCGTTGATGTACAATTTACTCGCCTTGCCGCTCGCGGCGGCTGGTATGATTCCGCCATGGCTGGCAGCGATAGGTATGACGGCCAGTTCCGTGTAGGTATGTGTGGCGGCATTATGGGCGCCTTGAGTATGGCCATTCCCGCCCATGCCAAAACGCGGCGCTGGTGGATTCTGCTGTGTTACAACCTCGGGCGCATTGTCAGCTACGGCCTGATTGGCCTGCTTGCTGGTGCTATGGCGAACGAACTTGCCCAGTGGGGAGCCAGTGTTTGGCTGCGTTGGATGGCCGGGTTATTACTGATTGCGATGGGCTTGTACCTGGCAGATTGGTGGCGCGGCCTGGTTTACCTCGAAACGGCGGGCCGCTACTTATGGGCCTATATCCAGCCGCTTGGTAAGGGCCTGATGCCGGTAGATTCAGCTGCCAAGGCAACTCTATTGGGTTTGGTGTGGGGCTGGCTTCCCTGTGGACTGGTGTATTCGGCATTGGTCTTTGCCATGGCTAAAGGGCAGGGCGTTGATTCAGGTTTGCTGATGCTGGCCTTTGGTGTAGGAACCTTGCCCTCAGTGCTGGCGACAGGTGTTGCAGCCCAGCAACTGGGTAAATTGTTGCGCAAACCCCAGGTGCGCTGGCCTTTGGCTCTGTCGATTATCCTGTTCGGGCTATGGACTATCTGGGGGGGTGGCCATACCGGTCACGACCATAGCCATCATGGGACTGCCCAATCCGATACTGCGCATGATCATTCAGGAATGGATCATTCGCAGATGGACCACTCTCAAATGGACCATGCACAGATGGATCATGCGCATATGCATCACGGCGAAACACCGCAGGAACAGGCTGTGGCTACCAGTGTCGGCGCGACTTCCAGTACTTCCAGCCATGAACATCATCACCATTAAAAAATTCTTAACAAGCCGTTGCTATGCGAACCTGGGCGCAGATGCTAATTTGCCCGCTTGCTAGACTTGAAACTGAATAGATAATTTTTTGTCTAATCTGGTAATTGCGGTAGTTTTTATCCATCAGTGCTTGAGACCTGTTTATGAGTAAAACCCCTGCAGTTGGGTTTTGTACCAGGCTTGGTTTGGTTGTTAGTTTATTGAGCCCAGCCTTACCAGCGGTCGCGGAGACTGCGGAGGTTGCTTCCGCAGAAGATGATGCGAGCTGTGAATTTTTTTACGGCTATCGTGAAAAAATTGCGGATGCAAAACGCACGCGCATTGACTCCAACTTGTTTAATAATCTTCAGGGCAAAACCATTCGCCACATCCAATACAACACCATGCCGGTGTTCGATAAGGATGATCCTGAAGAAAATAATGCGCTCTATTTGTTTTTAAATAAGCTGCACGTCAATACTCGCCCCCACGTCATCGCTACCCAATTGCTGTTTAAGGAAGGCGAACCGCTCGACATAAAAAAAATCCAGGAAAGTGAGCGCATTTTGCGCAAGCGCGCGTACCTCACCAATGCCTATATAGTGCCGGTGCAAGTCTGTGCAGGGCAGGTGGATCTTATGGTAGTCACACAAGATTCCTGGGCACTGGAGCCGCAATTTTCAGTTAGCAAAGAGTCTGAAGGTACCAACTCCGGATTGGCTATTTCTGATGGCAATATTTTGGGCTCTGGCAATAGTTTGACCATTGGTTATGAGCAGACAACTGAGCGTAATCTGGTAACTTACGATTTTAAAAGCCCACATGTTTTTAACTCTCAAATCGCAACCCGTTTATATTATGCCGATACCAGTGATGGGCATGATGTGATCGTCGATGTGGCTCATCCCTTTTATTCGTTAGCGACGCCCTGGTCCGCCGGCTTTTATACACAAGACGTAACACTCGACCAGCCTATTCGTCACATGGATGCGGAAATTAATGAGTTCAGCTATCAGCGGATGTATAACGAAGTATTTTACGGTAAGGCAACTGATGTTCAGGACACCCATACCCAACGCTGGCTAATTGGTTTTGCCAACGAAGAAGACAATTTTTTTGCAACACCGGAAACCTTGCAACCAATACCGGAGAATCGTAAATCTGTTTACTCATGGGTAGAGTATCAGTATCTCGCCAACCGGTTTGGGGTCTTCAAAAATATTTATCAAATCCAGCGCCCGGAAGATATAGCAATAGGTAGTAATCTCGCCGTTCGCTTTGGTTACGGCGGTACTTTATTTGATAATCCTGATGACGTTTATCGATTGCTCGTGGACTACACCTATACCCGCGATATTGATGAGCGGCACATATTGGAATCCGGATTTAATTTTGATGGGGCGTACCACACTCGTTTGGAAAAGGGCAACAGTCGCATTTGGGGGACTAATATTGCCTATCATTATTTTGATGATGATAAACGGCGCTGGTATGTAGGTTTTGAATACGAGGTTGGGCAGGATCTGGCTCAACACGAAGAGTTAACCGTAGGCGACATCACCGGTTTGCGTGGTTATCCCTCGGATTATCAACGCGGTGACCAGCGTTATGTATTTACCATAGAGCGACGTTATTTCTCCGATATCCATATTTTCAATTTGCTCCGTCTGGGGGCTGTGGTATTTTTTGATATGGGTAAGGCTTGGGGTTTGGAGCAATACGGTAATAGCCCAACCCTCAGTAATGTGGGTATTGGATTACGTTTGAGTTCAAGCAAAGTGAAAATTGGCAATGTGGTCCATATAGATGTAGCCACTCCCACCTCTGCAAAAAATGGTTTGGATAAATATCAGCTAACCATTGGTGCCCAGCAAAAATTTTAATGCGGACTATATATCTGTAGTTCGCAAACTTCTTTTTAGTTATTCAGTAATTAAGCGGTTGATCTATTTATGCGAATTCTTCACACCATGTTGCGGGTAGGTAACCTGCAAAAATCAATTGATTTCTATACCCAGGTATTGGGTATGAAACTCTTGCGCCAGCAAGATTATCCCGATGGAAAATTTACCCTCGCATTTATTGGTTATGGCGAAGAAGCTACTCATACGGTAATTGAACTCACTTACAACTACGGTGTGGAATCCTATGATTTGGGTAAGGGGTATGGGCACATAGCGCTGGGTTGCGATGATGTTTATGCAACCTGCGCAAAAATTCATGCAGCGGGTGGCAAGATCACCCGCGAGCCAGGGCCAATGATGCACGGCACAACGATTCTGGCGTTTGTGGAAGATCCTGACGGCTACAAAATTGAATTGTTAGGTGTCAAGTAATGACCTTGCCCTCGAGTGAATCGTCCCTGTGTAAATCGTCCCGGCGTAAATTGTCACTGAATGAACTGGTGTTTGATAATCGCCTGGTGCATGAAATGCCTGCAGATACTGAAAGCGAAAATTTTCGCCGTCAGGTATTTGCTGCCGTTTACTCGCGTGTAACGCCTACACCAGTAAAAAATCCGCATTTGATTGCCGCCGCCAGTGAAGTTGCTGATTTACTGGAGTTGTCTCACTCGGCTTTTGCAGATCCGCAATTTGCACAAGTATTTGGCGGCAATGAATTATTGTCAGGAATGGAGCCGCATGCCTGTGTGTATGGTGGCCATCAATTTGGTAACTGGGCCGGGCAATTGGGCGATGGTCGAGCAATTAATCTGGGTGAGGTAAAAAATTCGCGCGGCGAGCATTGGACATTGCAATTAAAAGGTGCAGGGCCTACCCCTTATTCACGCACAGCTGACGGTCTTGCCGTGTTGCGTTCATCGGTACGCGAATTTTTATGCAGCGAAGCTATGTTTCATCTGGGTGTACCCACCACCCGCGCGTTAAGTCTGGTGGGCTCGGGCGAATTGGTAAGGCGCGATATGTTTTACGATGGCAATCCACAAATGGAGCCAGGTGCAATCGTCTGCCGTGTTGCGCCAACCTTTACCCGCTTTGGCAATTTCGAAATTTTTTCCGCGCGCAATGACATCGCTTTGCTAAAGCAATTTACCGATTTTACCTTACGCACCGATTTCCCGGATTTATTTTCCAATGTCGCCAGGGAATTCACCAAAGCCGATTACTTGCGTTGGTTTAATGAAATTTGTGTTCGCACTGCACAATTAATGGCGCACTGGATGCGGGTGGGCTTTGTGCATGGCGTGATGAATACCGACAATATGTCGATCCTTGGTTTAACCATTGATTACGGCCCCTACGGCTGGCTGGAAAGCTATGATCAGAATTGGACTCCCAACACCACTGATGCCCAGGGGCGGCGTTATCGCTATGGCAGTCAACCGCGGGTAGCCCTGTGGAATCTGGCACAGTTGGCAAATGCTATCTATCCATTGATTGATGAAGTGGAACCCTTGCAGGCGGCGCTGGAAAATTATCGTGTGGAATACGAGCGCAGCGCGCAGCGCGATGCCGCAGCTAAGCTCGGCTTAAGTCAGTTTGATCCAGCTCAGGATCAAACGCTCACTGAACAACTGCTGGCATGTTTCCAATTAGTTGAAACGGATATGACGATTTTTTATCGCACACTGGCGCAGTTAAATGCTGATGACATTCCTCATTATGAAGATAGCCGATGTGTTGATATTGTGCGTGAAAGTTTTTATACCGAGCCTGACTCACAAAGTGAGGCTCAATGGGCGAATTGGCTGCGTTTGTATGCAGCGCGTTTGCAGCAGGATTATGTGTTAAATGGCACTAAAGATACGCAAAAACGTGAGCGCATGAATTCGGTCAACCCAAAATATGTATTGCGTAACTATCTGGCGCAACAAGCCATCGATAAAGCCACGCAGGGTGATTTTTCCGAAGTGGAAAAGCTGCTGCAGATTTTGCGTAACCCCTATGACGAACAACCGGAATATCAGGGCTATTTTGCCAAACGCCCTGAGTGGGCACGCCATAAAGCGGGCTGCTCCATGTTATCCTGTAGTTCCTGATTATTTTCTTTTGCAGTAGCACATTATGATTGGAAAAATTATTGGTTTTGCCATAGGTTTGGCTTTGCTTAATCCTTTCACCGCAATTCTTGGGGCGATATTAGGGCACTATTTTATTGATAAGCCGCGTCGCATGGCTCCCAAAATTCCCCCCGAGCAATTGCATGCAATTCAG
Source organism: Gammaproteobacteria bacterium (assembly GCA_021151625.1). Taxonomy (GTDB): domain Bacteria; phylum Pseudomonadota; class Gammaproteobacteria; order Pseudomonadales; family Cellvibrionaceae; genus Cellvibrio. The sequence goes on from JAGKWY010000152.1 coordinate 12,496, forward strand.
GAAAGTTTTTTTACTACTGTGTTTACGGTGTCGGGGCATCTGGCCAAAGCTGACGGACGTGTTAGCGAAACAGAAATCCAACTGACTGAATCGCTGATGGCAAAAATGGGCTTGAGTGCGGATCATCGCCGCGAAGCCATCCGTTTATTCAAAGTAGGTGCTACCGCGGAATTTAATCTGGACACTGCTCTGGCCGATTACAAGCGCATCTGCAGCACTAGTGGCAACCTGAATAATATGCTGTTGGTCAACCTGGTGAATCTGGCGATGGCCGATGGTGAGCTGGATGAACAGGAGGCACAGGTATTGCGTCAGGTAGCTGATCGCTTGGGTTTTTCGCGCTTTGCCTTTGAACAGTTACTGCGCATGTTGAATGCACAAAATGCGTTTAATCGCGAACAGGGCGGCTACCAGTCGGGCGGTTATCAACAGCCGATTCGTGCCGACGAATTAACGCTGGCCTATGAAGCCCTGGGTGTAGAGAAGACAGCGACAGATGCAGAGCTGAAAAAAGCCTACCGCAAGCTCATGAGTGAATATCACCCGGATAAATTGATCGGGCAGGGTATGCCTGAAGATATGATCAAAGCCGCTACCGAGCGTTCGCAGGAAATTCAAGCGGCGTATGATTTGATTAAAAAATCCCGTAGTTGATAATTGTTGGTTTTTTCTTTTTAGCTAACTCAATACATATCTACTAGCATAAAAAACGGCGATGAAATCATCGCCGTTTTTTATAACGGAACAACTCAAACCATTATTCGTGGTTCAATACCATCACATCGGTATCCACAGCAGCGATCAAACGCTCGGATGTGTTACCGCGACGGGTTTTGGTCATACCATTTTGACCGAGGGTACCCATTACAATCAGGTCTGCACCAATTTTCTCAGCCAGTGCAGAAACCACATCAGAGGTGTAGCCATTTTCTACATGGATTTTGTCATTGGGCAGGCCGGTTTCGCTCACCAGCTTGCCGCGATCCGGATAGCTCATGGAATCCAGGTAGCCGTTGATGACATGCAGGTCGGCACCGTAGGTTTCCGCGTAGAATTTTGCTGAAGCCAGAATTTTTTTGTTCAATTCGATTTGAACATCGCGTTGCGCCTGGAAGTTTACCGCGGCCAGAATCACTTTACGTTGTGCCTTGGCACCCGGACGAATCAATACCACCGGGCAGTAAGCGCCTTTCAACAGTTCCCATTTGGATTCAGTGAAGAAGAAACGGCTGTTGCTGCTAGAGCTTGCATGCACTGGCAGATAAATTAAATCTGCATCGAAACGCTTGGCAGATTCCATAATGGATTTTTGCCACTCGGATGACCAGGAAACTTCCAGTGTGTATTCAATACCGGCGTTAGCCAGCGGGCTTTTAATATTTTGTTCAAACCAGGTCAGGTCGCGGAACAAATGATCGTTAACTGAGCGGGTATCTACCGCATCGCCATCCACTGCAACAAATGCGTGAACTTTTGGTTTGTCACCTTTCATCAGAGAGGAAACGATAATCGCACGCTCAAGGGCGATGTGGTGGGTATCGTTGGGGTCTACAACGACAAACAACTTTTGTGACTTGGACATACAGGCTCCTACTGGTTC
>JAGKWY010000153.1 GCA_021151625.1 Gammaproteobacteria bacterium
CACCCCCAGATCACACTGCTGGGCAATCATATGAGTCAAGAGTGCATAGCTGGCGATATTGAAAGGAACACCCAGGAACAAATCAGCACTGCGCTGATAAAGCTGGCAGGACAGCTTTCCATCAGCCACATAAAATTGAAACAGTGTATGACAAGCAGCAAGCGCCATGCGCCCTTGCTTTACATTGTCTTGCGGACTCATTGACTCATCCGGCAAATCTGCAGGATTCCAGGCGCTTACAATCAAACGACGGGAATAGGGATTCTTTTTAATTTGCTCAATAACTTGGGAGATTTGGTCGATAGTTGAGCCATCCGGACACGCCCAGCTGCGCCATTGCTTGCCATAAACCGGGCCAAGATCACCATTCTCTGTTGCCCACTCATTCCAGATACTGCATCCACGCTCTTGCAACCAGGTAACATCTGTGCGCCCCTGCAAAAACCAAAGCAGCTCGACAATTACACTTTTGAGATGCACCGTCTTGGTGGTAACCAGAGGAAATCCCTCATTGAGATCAAAGCGCAACTGACGCCCAAACACAGAGCGAGTCCCTGTACCTGTACGATCACCACGCTGAACGCCGTTTTCGACCACATCACGCATCAATTCAAGATATTGCTTCATTCGCCCAAATTCGCCCTTTAATTCTGCTTACGCTTTTTGCGCCTGCCCGGATTTAGCGACAAATCCGTAGGCATAAATAATCAAACCAACACCCAATACAAACATGGGCACACAGAGCAACTGCCCACGAGTCATCCATCCCAGTAAATCAAAACCTATCCCCTGATCCGGCTCGCGAACAAACTCCACACCAAACCGGAAGAGCGAATAACCAATTAAAAATACACCCGAGACTGCGCAGCGCGGCCGCGGCCTGGCAGAAAACCAGAACACAAGTATGAAAAGAACCAACCCCTCCAAGAGCGCTTGATATAACTGACTTGGGTGACGCGCGATACCGGCAGGGTCCATAGCTTTGGGGAAAACCATTGCCCAAGGCACATCACTTACGCGCCCCCAAAGCTCCTGCCCAATAAAATTACCCAAGCGACCAAACCCTAATCCCAGTGGAACTATAGGCGCAACAAAATCCATCACACTGGTGAACGGGCGATTAATCCGGCGCGAGTAGATAAACATTGCCGCTATGACGCCAATCAAACCACCGTGAAACGACATTCCACCTTCCCATACACGCAAAAGCCACAGCGGGTCTTGCAGCCACTTTTCAAAGTTGTAAAACAGTACATAGCCACAGCGCCCCCCGAGGATCACCCCGAAAGCGCCATAGGTAATGAGATTCTCCACTTGCACTTTCGTCACCGGTGAGCTGGGCATCCGCGTGCGATAGACCGCAATCAACCAGGCGCTCAGGAATGCCAGCAAATACATAATGCCATACCAGTGCACACTCAACGGGCCCAGTGTGAGATTGCCAATCTGGATAGGATCTTTGAGCAAAGTAAAAGCAACAGGATTAATATCTGGGTACTGCAGCATAAACACCTGAAATCTGACTAACGCCTAAAGCGCCACATTATGGCGCAGTTTTATGACTACACCGAGAAAGTAAATGTTAAGCAAGCAATTTAATTGCTATCTGAGGTCACCGGGCGAATCAGGCGCGTCAAGCCAGTCTCGCGCAACTCGCGCTCAATATGCTCGCGAATCTGATCACCGTTAGACATACGCATCACTTCCACCAACAACTGCTTGGCGCGCGCAAAGGTGATTCCGCGAATCACTGATTTAACCTTGGGTAGGTTGGTGGCATTCATAGACAACACATCAAACCCCATTGCCATCAGTAAAATAGCTGCACCGGGATCCCCCGCTAACTCACCACAGATACTGACACTAATGCCCGCATCGTGCGCAGCATAGACAATGTACTGCAAGGCACGCAGTACCGCGGGATGATATGCCTGATACAGGTCCGCCACCTGGGCATTGTTGCGATCAACCGCCAGCAAATACTGGGTAAGGTCGTTACTACCCACCGACAGAAAATCCACCCTGCGCGACAACTCGGGAGCCAGATACACAGCTGCCGGCACTTCAATCATGACACCAACCTGCGGCTTGCGTACGCGGTACCCCTCTTCCAGCAACTCCTTGTGCACCCGGGTGATTAGCGCGCGCGATGCCTCTACTTCCTGCATGTTGGTAATCATCGGCAGGAGAATACGCAAATTATCCAGCCCTTCACTGGCTTTAATCATGGCGCGGATCTGCGCCAGGAAAATTTCCGGATGATCCAGGGTCACGCGAATGCCGCGCCACCCCAGGAAAGGGTTATCCTCTTCAATTGGGAAATAGGGCAGCGCTTTATCACCACCAATATCCAGCGTACGCATAGTTACCGCATGAGGCGCAAAAGCCTCCAGCTGTTCACGGTAAATCGCGCGCTGCTCCTCTTCACTGGGGAATCGGTCGCGCAATAAAAACGGCACTTCCGTTCGGTAAAGCCCTACCCCTTCTGCACCACGCTCGAGTGAACGAACCACATCAGCCATCAGGCCGGTATTTACATGCAGCGGCAAGCGATATTTATCCGGGGTTTCGCAGGGCAGATTTTTCAAAGCCTCCAAGCCTTTAACCAGTGCCTGCTCTTCCAGGTAAATCGCCTTGTAATGCTTACGCAACTGCGGGTTGGGGTCGCAGTAAACAGTACCCTTGTAACCATCAACAATAATTGGCCGGCCATCAATTTGGGTAAAAGGTAAATCCACTGCCCCCATTACCGTGGGGATATCCATCGCCCTGGCCAGAATGGCCACATGGGAGTTTGATGACCCTTGCACAGAAACCAAACCGGCGAGCTTTTCCTTGGGAATTTCCCCCAGCATGGAAGCTGTGAGCTCCTCACCAATCAAAATAGTTTTATCTGGATAAACACGCGCCTTCTGATTGGAATCTTGCAGATATTCCAGCACCCTGCGCCCCAAATCACGCAAATCAGTAGCACGCTCACGCAGGTAGGGATCATTCATGCTATTGAAAATACTTTCATGCTCCAGAATGACCTCACTCCAGGCATAGGCCGCCACAGCGCCCTTACGAATTCGAGCCACCACTTCACCGCCAAGTGACGCATCATCCAGCATGGCCAAATAGGCATCAAACAGCGCCTGCTCTTCGCGATTAATCCGCTCCTTCAGTTTAATTCCAAGGGTTTTGATGTCTTCACGTACCGCAACCAGACTGCGCTGAAAAAACTCGATTTCTGTATCGACATCCTTGCAAGCCTGAAAGGGTACTGAGCGCAAATCCGCCGTTGGCGCGATTACAACAGCCTCACCTATGGCAATACCCGATGCGCCCGAAACCCCTGCAAATTTGGATTGAGTTGCCTTGTCCCCAACAGGAATTACACCACCGGTTGCCTCAGCGTGGGCAATTACACCAGCCAATTGGGCTGACATAGTGACCAGAAACGCCTCTTCCCCCTCATCAAAGCGACGCTGCTCAACTTGCTGTACTACCAGCACCCCCAGGACTTTACGATGGTGAATAATTGGAACACCCAGAAATGAGCTGTAACGCTCCTCCCCTGTTTCAGGAAAATATTGATAACTTGGGTGAGCCTCAGCATGCTCAAGATTGATAGGCTCCTCACGCACAACCACTCGCCCAACCAGACCTTCGCCCGCCGCCAACCGAACCTTACCCACTGCGTCAGCATTGAGACCATCAGTTGCCATAAGCACATAGTCGCCCTTGATATCGCGCAGATACACCGAGCAAACCTGGGTCTTCATAGCCTGTTTCACGCGCGCCACAATAATCGCCAGCGCGCTCTTCATATCGCGCGCAGCGTTTACTTCCTGGACTATGGAACGCAGTGAATTCAACATTTACATTAGAGCTCGAATTATTCGCAGGCCATACAGCCGCTATATTTGGAATCCGGTTTTAGCGAGTGCTTGATGCTCGCCCTTCCAGTTGCGCATGGAATAGCGATAACTCTTTTAGTGCGCGGCGATAAACATCGCGCTTGAAAGAGACCACCTTACCCAAGGGATACCAGTAACTTACCCAGCGCCAATCATCAAACTCAGCTCGACCGCCATTATCAAGGCTGACTTTATTGTCATCGCTCAGCATGCGCAGCAAGAACCACTTTTGCTTTTGCCCTACACACAGAGGCAAGGAGTTATGCCTGACCAGGCGATGCGGCAAACGATAGCGCAGCCAACCTCGAGTACAGGCCATTATCTCTACATCTTGCTGGCGCAAACCAATTTCCTCGTGCAGCTCACGAAAAAGCGCCTGCTCGGGTGTCTCATTGGCATTAATGCCACCTTGGGGAAACTGCCATGCATCCTGCCCGCCTACCCGTCTCGCCCACAGGAGCTGCCCCTGGTCATTGGTCAATATGATGCCCACATTAGGGCGGAATCCGTCTGAATCTATCACAGGGAACTGTCCATAAATAAAGAGTTTGGCTGCGGGAACTGGCAGAAGCATGGATAAATGCGGGCAGATTCCACAAAACAGCATTTTCCGCACTATATCAGTCCTATTCAAAGCCGCAACCCTGAATCATGGATAAAACATTGAGCCAGTTTGTCGCGCCAGCTATCCTAGCACCCCGCCACTACAGCAACTAACTGTACGCCTGGCTTATTGTGACTTTAACCGAGAGGATACCCTGTGGCCCTGGCGATTTTTGATTTGGACAACACCCTGATTGCGGGCGACAGCGACCACAGCTGGGGAGTATTTTTGGTGGAAAAGCAGTTGGTTGATGCCGAAGCCTATCGCCTTGCCAACGACAAGTTTTATGCAGACTATAAGAACGGCACCCTGGATATTCGCGCCTACCTGCAATTTTCGCTGGCGCCACTGACACGCCATTCACTGGAAGAACTACAAGCACTGCATAATGAATTTATGGCAATGCACATAGAACCACTAATGCTCACCAAGGCTGAAGCCTTATTGCACAAGCATCGCGAGCAAGGCGACCATTTGCTAATCATTACAGCCACTAATGGCTTTGTAACTCGCCCCATTGCCAAGCGACTGGGAGTCGAAGACATACTTGCCACAGATCCGGAATTAATTGATGGCCGCTATACCGGCAACTTTGTGGGAACCCCCTGCTTCCAAGCCGGTAAGATTACCTACCTGCATGAGTGGTTAAAGACCAATCAGCACTCATTGGAAGGGGCCTATTTTTACAGCGACTCCATCAATGACCTGCCATTACTGGAGCAGGTGGACAACCCGGTTGCGGTAGACCCGGATGAGCGATTGACCAATGTCGCTCGCGAGCGCCACTGGCCGATCTTGAGTCTGCGAGACTAAGCTCACAGACTCAGAAGCGGCAGGTATTACGCAAGATACACGCGCGCAAACACCGCTTTAAGGTAGTCAGTTTCAGGGATAGCCGGATGAACCGGATGATCCGGCCCCTGCCCGCCCTGCCCAATAATTTGCACGTGACGATCCAGATGACGGCCGGCAGCGCGGACAATTTCCAGCAGAGTATCTTTACCAAGATGCATGGAGCAGGATGCAGAAACCAACAGGCCATCTCGCCCGAGCAAGCGCATTCCCAGCTCATTGATATGGCGATAGGCCGCTTCACCGGCCTTTTGATCCTTCCTTTTCTTGATAAACGCAGGCGGATCCAGCACCACCACATCAAAACGCTCATCATTAGCAATCAGTTCTTTCAGCACCTCAATCGCCTTACCCTGAATACCGGCCACACGATCCTCGACACCATTTAACTGGGCATTCTCCAATACCGCATCAATAGCCGCTTCAGAAGCATCTACGCAATACACTTCGCTTGCCCCTGCAACTGCTGCCTGAACTCCCCAGCCACCAATATAGGAAAACACATCCAATACACGCTTGCCCTGTACATATTGCTGCAATTGGGCACGATTGATGCGGTGATCGTAGAACCAACCAGTCTTTTGCCCGCCTTGTACTGGCGCCAGAAAGCGAGTGTTGTTTTCGATCAACTCAACCTTTTCAGGCATCTCACCATAAGCCACCTGGGTATACTCTGGCAGATTTTCCAATTCGCGCGCGCTGTGCTCATTGCTCAGCAAAATACCTGCAGGATTCAATACCTGTACAAGGGCCGCCACTAGCTCATCCTTTACCGCTTCCATCCCGGCACCGGCAATTTGCACCACCAAATAATCGCCAAAACGATCCACAACCAAGCCCGGCAGCAAATCCGCGTCACCATAAATCAGTCGATAAAAGGGTTCATCAAATGCCAATTCACGCAGCGCCAACGCTTGCTTAATACGATGAACCAGCAGCGATTTATTAAGCGGGTACTTTTCGTCGCGACTAACAAGGCGACCACAAATCAACCCTGTCGGATTGATCAGGGCAATTCCCAATGGCTTGCCATTATGGGCAGTCACCAGCGCCTGCTGACCCATTTCAAAAGATTTAAGCGGGGACTTTTCCACCTCAACTTCATTGCTGTAAATCCACAAATGGCCTAATTTCAGGCGACGATCGGCCTGGGGCTTAAGAACAAGAACGGGAAGACTCATGGGAAACACTCAAAAAGAGAAAAAAGTGCGCGAATTATAAGGCTTGCGCGACCAGTAGGCAGAAATAAAAACAGCGCCAGATCAAAATGCGCCAAAAGAAGGAGCTTAACGCCAGCTAAAAATGCCAAGAATCACACAAATATCGGGAGTTTTGCGCAGCAGCGCGCGTTTTTTGAGCGCACAGGACTTTATCATTGAATGGATATGAGCTAACGTTAGCTTTGGCCACAAGTGCTAATAAGCTCAAGAGCTTAGCGCAGATTCTTTATGCCATTTATATCATTGAATTCAATACCAGCCGCCGGGGCTAACATCATCAACGGTCGGTAACCCAGGAAGACGCCATGCATACCCTAAAAA
>JAGKWY010000058.1 GCA_021151625.1 Gammaproteobacteria bacterium
CTCAAGGGCGGCCCAAGCAACCGTGTTAGCCGAGAGACCTTCGGAGAGGAAAGCCCCAGGGGGTGAGCAAATTCGTTAACCGACTTGCAGGGCGATTAATGACTCCACTCAACTGGTGAGCGGGAGTAACCGCACATCAGTGAGTTAATAATAATGCTTCTCATTTATAAGTCAAATGTTTTTTGAGAATTATTCTTGTTTATGTGCTTTTTGACGTTTTAATTTGCAAAAGCTGGTTATTGAGTTGATTGATCTTGGCGGCCATTTCTTCGATCAGGCCCAGGCAGATCTGCGGCTGGTGTTCGATCAGAGTGATAAATTCTTCTTTGCGCACGGCTAATACCGTGCAATCGCTGGTGGCAACTACTGATGCCATACGTGGCTGGCGGGTAAACACCGCTAGGGCCCCAAAAATTTCATTGGCGTGGATTTCCCCTACTTTCACGCCGTCACAGACGGCATCAGCAGCGCCTTCGAGCAAGGTGTAAACCTTATGCGCAGCATCACCCTGCTGGATAATGGTCTCCCCGCTGCGGTAATGCATAAATCCCGCCGTTGGTTGGAACTCCGCGCGCAGCTCCTGGGTGAATGCCAATTCGTAAAGACTGAGGTTGCACAGCAGGTAATAAGCCCAGTTGCGCTGGTTTTTTAGATCGGCATTGACCGCCGTCATTAGCGCATCGCGCTCATAGGCAATCACCATAACTGGTGTTTTGCAGGAGAATTGTCCCTGCGGCAGATTGAGTGATCTGGGTAAGCCAAGCAGATCCCCTTCTTCAAAATGCATCACCCGTTTGCCATTCAGTACATAATCCACCTGGCCCTCAGTGATACGCAGCAAGCGGGTGGGAGGAATGTCGGCGAAGATGTCTTCGCTGGCCGGAATGGTGATAGTCTCGTCAGCCGGAATTTTGGCGCACAATAGCTCGCTCAAGCCGCGTACCTTGGCGACCAGATCAGACATAAGTTCGGATTGCTTGATGGGGAAATGCATAGGGCCTCTTGTCACTAAATTGGCGTAGATATCACGTTTTTTAGTGTAGCCTGTGCCACTGGAAAATTTGCATTTCCCGTTTCAGCCTGTGAACCTGATGCCGTTTTGGTGTTAATCAGGCGGTTGCCTGATTGTATCCACCTGTTTCTGGCAGCTCCGCTTCAAGTACCAGTCGGGCTTTCAGGTCCGGCGCGAGATCATTCCAATGTACATCCAGCAGCGCCCCCTGCAAGGCGTAGAGCATGACTTTGGATACATTGATGTCGCGGGCTTTGATACGTCGATAAGCTTCGACTGCGCCCATTCGTTTGAGGTCGGCGTGGGTGTTAATCCCTATTGCACGCAGGATGTTTACCGATGCCATTCCAAGGTTCTTTAATTGCAATAACTCACTATTACAGCTTTTTTTATTTATGGAATCTATTTGCTGGAGAATTTAGGTGATTGATCAGACAAAACGTCAATTATTAGGGCTGGATGAAAACCTGTTGGTTACCTGCCCGGAATTAAATTGCCGTCTTCACTCGGAAACTCTAGCAGCAGTTTTGGATTTGCGCGCGCGCGCGGCAAATTTTGGTTTCGATTTGCGAATTGCCAGCAGTTTTCGCAGCTTTGAGCGGCAGTTGCTGATCTGGAACAATAAAGCGCTGGGCTTGCGTCCGGTGTTGGACTCTTGTGGAGAGCCATTGGATATTCATCGCCTGAGTGAGCGTGAAAAAGTCTTCGCGATTTTGCGTTGGTCTGCGCTACCTGGTGCATCGCGCCACCATTGGGGAACAGATTTGGATGTCTATGGTGCGGTAGATATAGATCCGGATTATCAGGTTCAGCTTACCGTCGCGGAAACGCAGACGGGTGGCCCTTTTGCAGATTTTCATTACTGGTTAGATGGCGAACTGCAACAAAATGACAATCAATTTTATCGCCCCTATGCACAGGATCTTGGCGGTATAGCGCCCGAGCCTTGGCACTTAAGCTATGCACCTTTGGCAAAAAATTATGCGCAATTGTTTACGTCGGAAATTCTGCGCGAGCAGATTGAGCTTGCACCGCTGGAACTAAAGGAAACTGTGCTGGAGCATCTGGATGAAATTTTCCAGCGCTTTATTCGTGTTGATTAATTATTCTGAGAACAAATACTTTGAGTAACTATTCCCCTTCCGTTTCGTCCGCATCTGTATCGAAATCCGGCGTACGTGCCTGGATGTTATTTGATTGGGCTGCGCAGCCTTTTTTTACCGTCATTATTACGTTTATTTTTGGGCCTTATTTTGTTTCCCGGCTTGCGACTGATGCGGTCGCCGGGCAGGCGGCTTGGGGTTATACGACGGCAGCAGCGGCAATTATTATTGCTATTTTATCTCCGTTGATTGGAGCTATTGCCGATGCAGCCGGTAGGCGAAAGCCCTGGATTGCAAGTTTTGCGGTTATCAAAATTATTGCACTTTTATTGTTATGGTATGCCACTCCTGGAACATCATTAATTTTGCCGGTTTTATGCGTGATTGTAGCGATGGTTGCCGCCGAAATTTCTATTGTCTTTAATGACTCCATGATGCCGCATTTAATTCCCGCGCAGGACATAGGCCGTGTCTCCAATCTTGCCTGGGGGCTTGGCTATGCGGGTGGATTGGTGGTGTTGTTCAGTGTGCTTTTACTGCTCGCTGGTAATCCACAGACAGGAAAAACCCTGGCGGGAATAACACCGCTGTTTGGTTTGGATGCGAGTCAGGGCGAAGACGCACGGATTACAGGGCCATATGCCGCACTCTGGTATGCAGTGTTTATTTTGCCCATGTTTTTATTAACACCGGATGTAGGCAAAGGCACCTCACTGGTGCTTGCAATCAACAACAGTTTGCGCGAATTAAAAAATACACTGCGTGAATTAAAGGAGCGTCGCCATTTGCTGCGCTTTTTAATTGCGCGCATGATTTATCAGGACGGCGTTAATGGGTTGGTTTTACTTGGCGGAACTTTCGCGGCGGGTATGTTTGCCTGGCAGACTATTGAAATCGGTGTGTATGGCATTTTGTTACTGGTAGTTGCTATTGGTGGTTGTGCCTATGCGGGGCGATTAGACGTGCGTTGGGGCTCCAAAAAAGTGGTGCAGTTAAGTCTGGTGTGCTTGATTGTGGCTACTATTGGCATTATTTCCACTGGTCCGGGTTATACCCTGTTTGGTTTAATTCAATTATCTACTCAGGATGCCGGCGGTTTGTTTGCTACAGAGGCGGAGAAAGCCTATATCGTTTTTGGTTTGTTGATTGGTCTTGCGTTTGGCCCTGTGCAGGCATCGTCGCGCTCTTATATGGCGCGCAGTGTCGATGTTGATGAGGCGGGAAAATATTTTGGTATCTACGCGCTGGCCGGACGTGCCACTTCATTTCTTGCACCTATGACGGTCGCTACTGTGACCACGCTGACGAATTCCGCGCGTCTGGGCATGGTTGCGTTGATTGTATTTTTATTGGTTGGATTTGTGTTGTTGCGCAAGGTTTCTTACCCGGCGCGTACCTAGGTTTTTATATTTAATGGCAGTAATTTTTTGTGGTAGTAACTTTTTGTGGTAGTAACTTTGAGGTAAGCATGTTAGTAATTTTTGATTGCGATGGTGTGTTGGTCGATAGCGAAATTATTTCCGCACAGGTGACCAGCGATTGTTTAAAAGCGATTGGTATTGAGATAAGTGCGGACTATTTTTTGGAAACCTATCGCGGTAAATCGGTCGCCGATTGCATTCGTATGATTACCTGGGAGTTATCTCAACAGGATGCCTGGAAATCATTGAGTGATGAGCAGAAAGCAGAGCAGGGCGCAAGCTTCTGGCGGCAAGTACAGTTGCAAACCCTGGTGGTGTGCGAGGAGCAGCTTGAGCCGATAAAAGGCATTATGCCGGTGCTGGATTATCTGCGCGACCAGCAAATTCCGTTTTGCGTTGCTTCCAATGGCAAGCATGAAAAAATGCGCATGACGCTCGCCAAAACCGGCATCATGCCTTACGTGCAAGGGCGCGTGTTTAGTTTTGAAGATGTCACCCGCGGCAAGCCGGCGCCGGATTTATTTTTGCACGCGGCAAAAACATTGAATGTAGAACCGGCGCAGTCCATAGTGGTAGAAGATTCACTCACCGGCATTCAGGCGGCGTTGGCTGCTGGAATGCGTCCGTTGGGATATTGTCCGCCTAATGCCAATGGCAGCGATAATATTTTGCTAGCGGAAATGCGCCGCCTGGGTGCAGAAGTGTTTTTTTCGATGGATGAACTGATTCCATTAATTTTGAAAAAATAGTGTGTCACTTATGCAGACAGCCTTACAAAATTTTGCCAATGTTGATGTGTGGCAGGAAATTCGCGTCGAAGCCCAGCAGGCCAGTGCCACTGAACCGGTACTGGCAAGTTTTTATCACGCCAGTATTTTGAATCACCAGTCCTTTGCGGCAGCGATTTCGTTTCATCTCGCTAACAAACTGGATAGCCAGGCGCTGCCGGCGATGATGTTGCGCGAAGTGTTCGAAGAGGCGATGAAAGCGGATGCCAGTATTGAGGTTGCAATGCGCGCGGATATTCGTGCCCATCGCGAGCGCGACCCTGCCTGTAAATTATTTTTTATGCCGTTTCTGTTTTTTAAGGGCTATCACGCATTGCAATCCTGGCGCATTGCGCACTGGTTATGGCTGCAGGGGCGCAATGCGCTCGCACTTTATTTCCAGAATCAAATATCTCAGGCATTTGATGTGGACATCCACCCGGGGGCGCGCATCGGCAAGGGGATTATGATCGACCATGCAACTGGTGTAGTAATTGGTGAAACGGCGGTGGTGGATGATGATGTATCCATGCTGCACAGCGTGACTCTGGGTGGTAGCGGTTGCATTAAAACGGACCGTCACCCCAAAATCCGTCGTGGGGTGTTAATTGGTGTGGGGGCAAAAATTCTGGGCAATATTGAAGTGGGCGAGGGAGCAAAAATCGGCGCGGGGAGCGTGGTTCTGGAGCCGGTGGCGCCGCATACAACAGTAGCTGGCGTGCCCGCCAAACTAGTTGGCAGGCCGAAGGGGGAATCACCGGCACTGGATATGGATCACCATCTGATTGAAGGTGACGACTGTTAAATCCAGTAGTCAGGCGCTGCGTTTGCTCGGCAGGCTGCTGGTTTCATCGTCGCAGCCATCCAGCAACCACTTCAGCACTGACTCGCGGCTCTTGAGCATGGACTGGTAATGCTCAATTAGCATGGTGTTGGGGCGCGGGTGCGATTGCATGGCGCTGATTCGGTCCGACAGGAAGGCAATATCCTGCTCGACCTTTACGCGCGCATTGCCGTGCTGGCTGAGTGCCCCGTCAACCACCAGGCGATTGTCCTGCAGTTTCTTTTCAATGAATGGCAACATAAACACACTCCTTCGGGAATAAACCACCTAAGTATGGAAGTGGGTTCAAGAAAACCCAAAGACTGAATGGTTACATTCTGAGCACTGCTTATTGCGATTGAGCGGTTTGTCGCACCAAAAAACCTGACTTATCGCCAAGCGGTGCTATTATCAGATCTCTATCACAGTTTTTATTACTGTTATCAGTCAGGGATCTGGCCCGATTTGGTTAATGTCATGAGCAATTCTGAATTCGATATTATCTTCCGCGGTGATATTGTCTTTGGCCATCAATTGGCTGAGGTCAAACTCAAGCTGCAACAACTCTTTAAAGTCGATGCCGCCAAGATCGACGCGCTTTTTACCGGTCGTCCGGTTCCGCTTAAACGCAATCTGGATGAAGCTACGGCGAATAAGTATCGCGATGTGCTGTTGAAAGCGGGTGCAATGGTTGAAGTCTGCTCAAGCGATAAAAGCCCAGCCAATGCCCCAGCCAAACCTGTCGCGCCGGTGCGCAGTCAGCCAGTGGTTCCGGTAGCTCCCGCCTATGCAGCCTGGACCCTGGCGCCGATAGGCGCTGATTTATTACCAGCCAGTGAGCGGCCTGCAAAACCCGCCGTCGTGGCAGTAGATACCAGCGGACTGAGTTTGCGTCCGGCGGAAGGCAACCTGGTGGATAACACAGAGGTTCAGCATGAACTTGAAGCGGTGGTAATCGCCCCGGATTTGGGGTTGGCTGCAGTGGGTGAAGACCTGATTGGTGCAGATGAAAAACTTGAGTTACCACTGGTAGAGATTGAATTGGAAGATTGGGGCATCGCAGAGGCAGGTAGTGATCTGCTGAGCGCAGAAGAGCGGCCTGTGGTTGTTCCTATCGCTGTGGCCAATAGCGATTTCGGTTTGGCACCTGCCGGCAGTGACCTCGGTCAACTCAAGGCAAACATCAAACCTGTCACCCCCGACATCAGTAAACTGCGCCTTGCGGAATAGTCCGCAAGGCGTTTAAAGCAACACTCCCCCTTCGTTAGTTCACATCCACGAATTTCCAGCGCGCACTCCACCAGCCGGGTTGAGCCGCACCTACTTGTAGGCGGCCGTATTCCAGGTGGATATATTGGGTTGGCTGCGCGCGGTTCTTCAGGCGATATTCCCCGCTACCAGCGCTTTCCAACTCCCAATGGCTATTGGTATCTGTTTTACTGGCGCTGGCTGCGGCCAGGGTGCCGTTGGTGATGGTTAGTAGCTGTTCCGGTTTCCAGCGATTTACCAGGCGCACAACCGCCGAGCCACTGACAGATTCCAATACCCAATGTGAACTCAAGGCGTCAGCGGGCAAGTTGGAGGCTACTGGGGCACCGCTTTCGATATTGATGAACTGGCTGGTTTGCCAGACATTTTGTAGTCGGAAAGTGCCGAGGTTGGTCGCTGCCTTTTCCAGCTTGATCCAGTTCAGGTTGAAGTTGCCGGTTTTGATGGCCAGGGCAACGTATTGCTCGCCCGCTTGCAGGTCAACTTCATGGCTAAGGGTCGTCCATTTTTGCCAATCGCCGGTGACCGGAACCTGGATTTGACCGTAAACCGGATTTCCCCCTTGTTTTTCAAATTGGATCAGCCCCTGGGTATTCAGGCTGGCAACCCGGTAGGAGACCTGATAGCGCCCCGCAGACGGGACATTCACTTTATAGGCGAGCCATTCACCGCTGGCGATCCAGCCGACGTTATGGCCGCCACCGGTATCCGTAGTGGTTTGTATATCCACCGCATCCTGGCGATAGGCGCCGCCGGTATTACCTGCGGTGGTGTCCTTGTAGCCGGTGTAATCCTCGGCTTGCAAGGTGATGCTGGTTGCAGGGGTGTCGGGGAAGGGAATTTTATGGATGCGTTTCGCTGACATTTCCGCCGCGCGTTCGCGCCAGACTCGCGCCATATCATTGGACTGGCTGGTGCCCAGCACATTGCCCTCTTCATCCTTAATCAGTGGCGATGAGTAATAGGCGAGGTCATTGCCGCATTGGATAGTGCCGCGCCCCTGACGTACCGAGAAGCCATAGTTGTAACCGGAATCGCTGGCACCTTTGCAGTGGACCCCGCCGGCATTGTGGCCCACCTCGTGGCGGTAAGCGCTCGGCCAGGGTGCGCCAATCACATGGGTATAACCGCCCACACCGGCCCAACCGCCTGCGCTCCCCTCGGCATTGGTCGGCATTTGTACCATGCCCACCAAGTCGGGTGCAGTTCGCTCTATGTCTGCGCTGAACCAGGTATTTACGTCACTCAGGACTGAAGTCACCACCCCGGGATTATTGTTGGATACGCCGGTGCCCACCAAGCGCAGGTAAACGTTATCAACCTTGCTGTTTTTAAGGGCGGTGTTTACCGATTCGATGTAGGTTTGGGCGGTTGCCTCCAGGTTGTTACGTACATAGCTGGAGTTGGCCGCGAGGGTGGAGAAGCCGACAAATACATCGATCACATAGCGGCCAGATGCATCCTGCTCGCCCACTACCAGTGGCGCGGCGGTTATCGACGAGGTTTTAGCGGCAGTGGCTGTGCGGGTGGTCTTGGGGTGGTAGATCTCGTCCAAGACTGGTGGCTTGCTCTGGCGCCAGAGACGCGTGGCATCGCCATCGGCGTTAAAGTCGAAGTGGCCCTCGGTGGTCTCGGCAAAGGCGCTCAGGCTGCCGGTTTTGGGGGAGAGCGTGACTATCAGGTTGTGATAGCTGCTATCGGTCACGGCATAGGGGTCGAGCAGACGTGCGGTCACTATCTCCAGCTCGCCACGCGTTTCACGCCGGGTAACTTCAAAACTCAAACGCGTGCCGGTTTCCAGCAAAATTTCACCGCGATTTTGGGTTTTAAACTTTTGGAATTCAGCATTGGCTGCGCTGGATTGAGTGGCGATTTGGCCGGTGATTGGATTGGTGGTTGGATTAACCGGTGACTGCGCTATGGCACTACTGCTGGCAATCAATAAGCTCAGGGCAGACAGGCGAAAAACGGATTTCAACATAGTGGTATTCCTTCAGGTGATTTTATTTTGGCAAAGCGAGGGCCTACTCCCTGCAGAGTATTTGGCCCTCGCGACAGGAATTAACGCTTGGTCAGAATGAAACGCTGGGCATTGCCGCCGGTGCACCACCACTGGTGTACCTTGGGGCCGATTCCCATATCGACATCCAGGCATTTGTTGGAATGAGCCGCGGCCAGTTCAACTTCCAATGGATTCCAGGTGATGACCTTCATAGTCCAGACCTGGGCGTTGGTCGCGTTGCAGTCCCATTGTTGGACGAGCGTGCCATCTGCTGTGCCAGCGGCAGCAACATCCACACACTTGCCGCTGTTGAGTGCGCGCAGCTCCATCTTGTAGCCGGTGAGGTCGGACAGGGTGAAGGTCTGCGCATCGGTGCCATTACAGCTATAGACCTGCACTTTGGCACCGTTGACGGTGCTGGCTCCGCTGATGTCCAGGCATTTACCGCTGGCCTTATTTTTCAGTTCGTAGGTACCGAAGCTGCCGATCAGTTTGGGGTGTTTCATCAGGCTATCGAACACCGGGCCGGTGCCGCCGGCATCAATACGCCAGTTGGCTTCGCCGGGTTTGTCGATATCAAACCAGTTGAATGCGCGCAGCATGGGGTAGGCACCACTGGTCAGGGCACTGGCAAAGTCTCTCAGCCATTGCTCTTTGTGCGCGCCGGGAGTAACGGCCATCTCACCTACTACAATTGGGCGACCAGTTGCGGCCAGTTGGCTGTACCACTTGTTTAACTGGGTAGTGAATTTACCGCCTTCACCTTCGCCACCGTAAATGTCGATACCCACCCAATCCATGTAGCCGGGCACATAGAGGTCGGCAAAAATGGCGCCCGTACCCCAGGGGCCGGCGTCAGTCCAGCACACGGAGTCCGGCCATACCGAGGTGCCGAATTTCACATTGGTGGCGCCCACCGCGCGGAAGCGATCCACCACGTATTTGTAAGCGCTGCGAAAGCGCGCCCAGGTCTCGCCGTGTTTGCATGGGCCCCAGTCGTACCAGGGGGCGTTGGCTTCGTGGAACAGGTCGATCAGCACCGGTACCTTCTCACCTTTCAGGCCGTGGGCGATGTTGTCGATGATGTCGTTGTGCTTGCCGTCCAGAATTTCCTTAATGATGTTGCGATCCACCCGCTGGTTGCTTGCATCCCAGCGCCACCAGCATTTGCTGTTGTCGTGGCGTGCCAACTCGCCGTGGAACTCCAGGTTGATATAGGGCACGCGACCCTGGGCTTTGATCTTGCTAATTTCCTCTTTCCAGAGGTGATACCAGTTTTTGCTGCCATCGGGGCGAAAGACTTCGGGGAAGATCTTGCCGAAGTAGGGGGCGGCGTTGCCGTACCACTGCTTATTATCGGCCCACTCCCAGTCGGCGGTGATCTTGTCGCCGCAGGGGTTGGCTTCGGTCCAGTCGCGGTCAACAAAGGCGCCCATAAGTACGCGCTCCCCCGCAGGGGTTTCATTCGCCTGGGCGGGTGTGTGGGCGATGCTTAGCAGGCTAAGGGCAATCATGCTGGCATTAAGCCAGCGGGAAATGGGGTTGTTCATAGAGGCACCGTGTTATCAATTATGTGGTGGTAGTTCCAGGAGTGGGCGGCGGGTTTAACCGGTCGCGCTACCAGCATTGGTGTTTGGTGACGGGCGCGCACCCCATTTACGGCGCCAGTTCAAAGTGGCAGTGCGCGTGCCGCGTTCGAGTAAAAGTGGTACCCGCTAAACCCGAACGAGTCGCGCTTTATGGTCTGCTTTTTGTGAGCCAGATCGGGTTTTGGCTGGCTGCTGTGGCACTTTGGCCCTAGACTCGGCTCTAACATGCGAATGCTGCACCGAGGATGTTGTTTATGAAGATGCTGTTCAAAAGCCTGGCGGTAATACTGGCCTTGATCCTGTTGGCGATTCTGGCGCTGGTATTTCTGGTGGATGCCAATCGCTTCAAACCGCGCATCGAAGCCCTGGCCAAAGACCAGGGAGTAGCCCTGCAAATCAAGGGGGATTTGGGTTGGACCCTCTGGCCCAGCCTGGGGGTGGATGTGAATCAAGTCAGTGTTGCAGCTCTGGAAACACCGACGGCACCCATCGCCGAGTTGCAACAGGCGAGTTTGTTGCTCAAGTTGATGCCGTTATTGGGTGGAGATTTCCAGGTCGACCATATTGCGCTGGATGGTCTGCAGCTCAAGCTGCTGCGGGATAAATCCGGCAAAGGCAACTGGGAGGCCTTTGCCGAGGCAAATAGTGCGGCGAATTCGGCAGATAAGGCGCCTGCGGTTGAGCCCAATATCGAGTCCGAATTAAAGCTGGATATACAGCAGCTATCGCTCGCCAATACACGGGTGGATTATCAGGATGCGCAAACTGGACAGTCACTTAGTTTGCGCGACCTTAATCTCACTCTGGCGGGAGTAAATACTCGCAGTGAACCTTTTGCGTTGGACGCGGACTTCGCACTGGAAGAGACACAAGCCAATGGTGACAAGCTGAACCTTGCGGGTCAGCTCAAGGCGCGAGTGAGCATCGATAAGGCGCTGAATAACCTCGCGCTCAGCGATGGGCAATTGCAACTGGACTTGACTGCTAAAGATAAAGCCAGCATTGCTCTGGCGTACTCCGCAACACTCAAGGACTTACAACAAGCGCTGACCTATCAGGGGCAGGTCACACTGAAGGAAACCAATGCACGTCAGCTGCTGACAGCACTGGGTACGCAATTGGAAACCGCTAAAGCCGATGCGTTAAACAAGCTGGCCTTGTCGGCCAGTTTCACTGGCGATAGCGACAAAATAAAACTGGATAACCTGGAGTTGCTGCTTGATGAAACTGCCTTGAAAGGCAGCGCATCGGTCACTCATTTTTCGACACCATCGATCAAGGCTTCATTGGCGGGGGAGTCACTTAATCTGGATGACTATTTACCGCCGTCCGCTGAAAAAACTGAAGCGGCTACACCAACTCCTGCAAGTGATACTCCCCTGCCACTGGAGTCGCTGCGCACACTTAATGTCAATATCAAACTGGCGTTGCAAAAACTGATAGTGAACCAAATGAGTTTGCAAAATCTGGAACTTAAATTACTCGCCAAAAACGGCATGCTCGAAAGCAATATTAATGCGCTCGCCTACTCGGGCAAGGTGGCCGCAAAAAGCCAACTGGATGCACGCGGGCAACTGGCGCAACTGCAATTTGATGCGGGCGTGGAAGGGTTGGAATTGGCTCCGCTGCTGCAAGATATGGACATGGATTCCAAATTTGGCTTGCAAGGTGCGATACAGGCGCGGGCGCTGGGCAGCAGCCAGGGAAATTCTACCGCTGCATTATTTAAGGCCCTGCGCGCTAACGCGAATTTTTCCGGCGCCCAGGTGCGCGCCTCACCGATTAATCTTGAGCAGCAATTTTGTAAATTGGTAAATCTGGTTAATCAGGCGGATGACCCGGTACAAGCCTGGAATGAATACACTGAAATGAATGAATTGTCCGGCAGCGTTAAATGGCGCGATCAAATTATTACTATTGATACCTTCAAAGCTGGCGTAGAAAAACTGCAATTGAGTTCAACGGGAAAAATTAATCTGGCCAATGATCAATACGATATTTTTCTGCCGTTTAAATTGTTAAAAGATAAAACTGATACGGTGAGCGCAGAGCAGGTTGCAGTAACCACCAGCGTCAATGGTTGCAGTGTAGGTAGTTATTATTGGGTGGAACGCGGACTGGAATTGTTGCGCTGCAAAGGCAGCCTGGCAGAAATCAATCCGCTCAGCGATTGCCGCCCGGATAAAGAATTACTGGTGGAGTTAACCAAAGATTACGCCACTTACAAACTCCAGGAAAAACACGGTGCAAAAATTGATGCAAAAAAACAGGAGCTAAAAGAAAAAGTGGAGGCAAAGAAAAATCAGCTATTTGAAAAACTGCAGAAAAAACTGAATCAGGGCGCTGCATCTTCGGTGGCTGTGTCTTCAGCAGCCAGCCAGTCTTCCTCAGGTGGCGAACCTTCTGCAGCGCCCTGATGGGCAGGGCGCGAATTTACCGCTAGAATTCGCGCCCGTCTTCCAGCCATTTTTTCTTCCCTATGAGTAGCCCATCATTTTCTGCGCGTGTTTTGAAGTGGTTCGATAAACACGGACGCAAGCATTTGCCCTGGCAGCAGGACATCAACGCCTATCGCGTCTGGTTGTCGGAAATCATGTTGCAGCAGACGCAGGTCACTACGGTGATTCCTTATTTCGAGCGCTTTATTGCGCGCTTTCCTACAGTGAAAACCCTGGCCGCCGCACCTATCGATGAGGTGCTGCATTTGTGGACCGGGTTGGGCTATTACGCGCGGGCGCGCAATCTGCATAAGTGTGCGCAAACGATAGTGAAAAATTACGGCGGGGAATTTCCAGTTACCGTAGAGGAATTGGCAGAGTTGCCCGGCATTGGTCGCTCGACTGCGGGGGCCATTGCGAGTATCGCCTACCATCAGCGTGCGGCGATTCTGGATGGCAACGTCAAGCGCGTACTTGCGCGCTATCACGCGGTCGACGGTTGGCCGGGGCAATCCGATGTGGTGAATCGACTGTGGGAAATTGCTGAGGAATACACCCCGAAAAGCCGCGCCAATCATTACACCCAGGCGATGATGGATATGGGCGCGACCCTGTGCGCGCGCAGCAAACCCAAGTGTGAGATTTGCCCATTGCGTGAAGGTTGCGTCGCTTACGCACAGGGTAACCCGCAGGATTATCCTGGCAAGAAACCCAAAAAAGCCCTGCCGGAAAAATCGGTGCAGTTACTGATGCTGCGCAATCCGGCGGGCGATTTGCTGTTACAGCAACGCCCGGCACAGGGAATTTGGGGCGGACTCTGGAGTTTTCCCGAGTTGGCGATAGATGCCGATGCAGCTGAATACGTTACTGATCATTTTGGCAGGGTTGTCGAACAGGAAGTCTGGGATAGCTATCGCCATACCTTTAGCCATTACCACCTGGACATCACACCGGTGTTGATGCAGTTGGCGAAAACCCCGCAGGCTATCGGTGAAGCTGCCACACACTGGTACAATCCACATCAGCCGGATGCCCTGGGTCTTGCGGCGCCGGTTAAAAAGTTACTGGAAAAGCTGGCGCAATTGGACCCGCGGGTTGCAATAAAGCCGAAGACCAAAACGGGGCGCAAATCCTGATTGGCAGTCTGTTGTATTCTTCTATTTAAGTGAGTTATTTCCATGGCCAGAATGGTGTTTTGCCGCAAATACAAACAAGAACTGGAAGGGCTGGATGTGCCGCCTTATCCGGGCGCTAAGGGCGTGGACATTTTCAACAATGTATCTAAAAAAGCCTGGCAGGAGTGGATGGCCCACCAAACCATGCTGATTAACGAAAAACGCCTCAGCGTTATGGATATGGGCACCAAGGTTTATCTCACCGAGCAGATGACCAAATTCCTCTCCGGTGAAAGTTACGACCAGGCTGACGGCTATGTGCCACCATCTGCACCGGACAACAAGTAATCAACTTGCACAGATTTCAGTTACCCATTGATAAAACGGGAATTTTTTTAAAAAACGCTATTGACTCGCTCCGCCTGAGCGGGTTTAATACGCGCCTCTCGCAGCCCAGCTGCGACGACACGCCCAGATAGCTCAGTCGGTAGAGCAGTGGATTGAAAATCCTCGTGTCCCTGGTTCGATTCCGGGTCTGGGCACCATATATAAACCCGAAGCTCGCAAGAGCTTCGGGTTTTTTGTTTGTGTTATGGAGATTGTATTTTGGCTGTGTCACCCAGGGATTTTTCTGTGGCATCAGAACCTCTTGCCCGTGCGGATTCGCTCGATTTTTTGCGCGCTCTTGGTGTGTTGGGCATTTTATTAATTAATCTTTATTCCTTTGCTTTGCCGGCGGATATGCGTGCGAGCCCGCTCTTGCTGAGCGCTCCATCTGCACTGGATTCCTTCTTCTGGTATTTCCTGTCCCTGTTTGTCGATGGCAAATGCATTGCCGTGTTAAGTGTGTGCTTCGGTGCGAGTATGGAATATTTTGCACGTCGTCATGAGCAGCTTGAATGGCAGGGACGTCGTCTGTGGTGGTTAGCGGTGATAGGCAGTTTGCATGGATATCTGCTGTGGAGTGGCGATATTTTATTTACCTACGCAGTGATGGGGTGGATGGCCTGGCTGTGGCGTGGGTTTGGTCATCGCCGACTATTGCTGTTAGCGGTGATCTTAATTTCTACGCAGAGTTTTATGCTGCTGATATTTGAATTGTTGCCGGATAGTTTTCGTCAGGAGTGGGCGATATACGCTACGCCGGATGAGGTTGCACAAGAGATAACATATTATCAGCAATCCTGGAGTGAGCAATTTTCCGAGCGAGCCAATGAGTTTTTTTGGTTGCAGACAATGGTGGTGATTAACGGTTGGCCCAATCTCGGTTTGATGTTGATTGGAATACTTATGGCGCGACAAGGATGGTTTTCAATAGGTATCAATCGCGCGTTGTTTAACTGGTTGCTCGGGGTAACTTTGGTGCCGGGATTGGGTTTGGTGATTTTGAGTTTGGTTATAGGTTGGCATAATGATTTTGCTGCGACCTACGTGTATGTATCAGGAGCGGCCGTGCACCTATTGGGCGACTCCTTAATGGCGATTGGTTATGTGCTTATAGGTGTCCGTTGCTGTACTGCTAACGCCTTGAGTTTGTTGAGGTGGTTGCTGATGCCGGTCGGGAGTATGGCAATGAGTCTCTATATTCTGCAAACTCTAGTGTGTACATTTATTTTTTCTGGTTTTGGTGCAGGCTTATTCGCGCAGTTCAGCCTGTCACAGTTAATTTTATTTGCGCTCATCTTCTGGCTGGTGCAAATTTTTCTCGCGCATTGCTGGTTGCGCTACTTTTATTTTGGGCCGCTGGAATATTTATGGCGTTGGCTTGCTTATCGCGAATCCATACGTTGGCGTCGCTGCTAGCTGTCATGGGTTTTGGTTCTAAGCCCCAATTCTTTTCATGACAATCTAATCCAATTCCAAATTCCTGCTGATTTACACTTTTTGTATCCGTGGATGTAAAGAGAGTGTGAATTTATGCGTAGCTATATTCGCCATCCCACATCAATTCCGATTCAGGTCTGCGCCGGTGGCGATGACGGTGCGCGCGTTCGCGTGCGCAACCTGAGTGCGGGTGGGCTGTGCTTCATCACCGACCAGCCGGTTAAGGTCGGTACCCTGGTTGAGTTTGAAATTCCCGTTACCAAGCCGGATTACCACGGTAGTGGTGTGATTGTTTGGCGCCGCGAACACAGTATGCGTGAATACGAGGTAGGGGTGCGCTTTACCAGTGACGACGAATATTTCCGCACGCGCATGGTGGAGCAGGTGTGCCAGATTGAAGACTATCGCCAGCGTCTGGCCCTGAAGGGGCGGCAGCTAACCAGCGAGCAGGCGGCGCTGGAGTGGATAGAGCGCTACTCGGGGAATTTTGATAAACAAGCTTCCGGTTAATAAAATGACGCAAAAAAATCCCCGCAGTCTGCGGGGATTTTTTATTGTGAATAATCGCTATTTTATTCGTGCTTATGTGGGAAAGGTGCGAACCAGCAGATCAAAAAAGATGGGATTGTCACAATCATCACAAACACAAAATAACCTATATAGCCCATGGCCTCTTGCAGGTGTCCGCTCACCATACCGGTAAGCATCATGCATAGACCCATTAATGCAGTACCGAACGCATAGTGAGTAGTCGCATATTTACCGGGTGCCAATTGTTGCATCAGGTAAATCATAAAACCTACTGAGCCGATACCAAAAAAGAACTGCTCGATAATCACGCCGATACTGATTAGGGTGGCGCTTTCAGGTTGGTACATTGCCAGGAACAGGAAGGTAATGTTAGGAATATTTACGCAGCAGCAGAGCGGGAAAAGTGCTTTTTGCAGGCCTTTTTTTGCAACATAAGCACCGCCAACCAGAGAGCCGATTAACAGTGCCACCAAGCCGAAGGTACCGTAAATCAAACCAAATTCCTGGTTGGTTAAATTCAGTCCGCCATTTTCAACGGTATCTTTCATAAACAGCATGCTGGGCGCATTTAAAAAACCAAAGCTGACGCGGAACAACAAAGCAAAACCGATCATCAACCAGATGCCTTGTTTTTGGAAAAAAGTAACGAACGCATCCATCAGGGTTGAAATAGCTTCGGCAGGATTTTTTGGGGTGTTTTCCGCGCGCGCGCCATCGGGCATTACTCGCCAGTGCCAAGCGGCCATCAACAACATAATAACGCCGAGCAGCCCAAAGACCAGTTGCCAGGATTGAATCCACTCAGGACCAGATACATGGGGGTCATGCTTGAAATAGTGTTCGTGCAATACGCCGCTGAGCACTACCATCACGCTCATCATGGCGAGCTTGCCCAGGTTCCAGCTCAGGCTTTGCCAGCCACAATAAAGTGCCTGGGATTTTGCATCCAGTGCCGTTACATAAACCCCGTCGGTGGTGATGTCTTGTGATGAGCCGATAAACGACAGCACCCAGAAAAACGCGAGCATGATGGTTACATAGTTAGGCATGTTCATCGCGAACGATACGCCAATGAAACCGACACCCAATAAAATCTGGCTGAGCAGTACAAAAAACTTTTTGGTTTTGTACATTTCCAGAAAAGCGGCAAAGAAAGGTTTTACTGTGTAGGCAAGGCCCAGTGCACTGGCATAAGCGGCCGCTTCACCATTATCCATGCCCAGGTTGCTAAACATCACTACTGCGGCGGCAGTGAGCATGTTATACGTGAGCGCCATCGTAAAATAACCGGTGGGCACCCAGAGTAAGGGGTGTTTCGTTTTGGGTGGAGCAATAGCGATGTCAGGGGCAGAATTCATTGCTAAATACCTTGGTTTTTTCGCTGTTATTGTTTGTGGTAACGCCTGCCGCTCGTGTATGGTCAGGTTGCTGGCGCTACGCACTGCCTCTGGTTTTATTGAGTTGGCTTATTCCGTGCCTTATTTTTTTAATATGTTACTTCTTAATTTGTAGATGTAACAGGATGCTGTTTCCGCGTTAAAACAGGGGCTGGTTAGCCCCTGCGATCTCTCTCACCTGATCGAGCGGTTATAGGGTACTGCTTGTTGTTTTTGGTAAAGCCCTGGATTACTTGCTGCTTTTGTAAGTTTCAGCGGCTTTCAAAATTTCTGCGCGCGCTTCTTCCAGGTCACCCCAGCCAGCCACTTTAACCCACTTGCCTTTTTCCAGATCCTTGTAGTGTTCAAAGAAATGTTCGATTTGCTTGATGGTCACTTCCGGCAGGTCGCTCAGGGTTTTTACTTTGCTGTAAATGGTGGTCAGTTTGTCGTGCGGAACTGCCACGATTTTCGCATCTTCACCGGCTTCGTCGGTCATTTTCAGTACACCCAGTGGGCGGCAGCGAATCACTGAGCCTGCTTGTACTGGCTGCGGGAACACTACCAGCACGTCTGCTGCATCACCATCGCCACACAGGGTTTGTGGGATGTAACCGTAGTTGCAAGGGTAGTACATGGCGGTACTAACCAGGCGATCCACAAACAGGCTGTTGCTGTCCTTGTCGATCTCATACTTGATACCGCTGTTCATCGGGATTTCGATCACAACGTAAAAATCATCGGGCAGGCTTTTGCCGGCTGGAACAAGTTCAAAACTCATGGTGTATTCCTGAGGTTTATTGGTTGAAAGTTATGGCGTTAATCAATAAAAACGATTGAGCACAAGAGCGTAGAAAGTAGGCCGCGGATTCTACCACAACACAAACACGAGGATAGCGCAGCCCACCAGCGCGGCGGCTGTCAGGGCTAGCCAGGCGTTGCGCCGGCCGCTGTGATAGGTCGGCTCTATGCGATTGCCGGGCGAGGTGGGGCGGGTTTTCCAGCGTTTGGGTTCATTGCTGAGCTGTTTGCGCTCTACAGGTTTGGCAAGTTCATCAATGGGTTTGCGGATACGGGTTTTATTGTCTTCGAGGTCCGGTGCCACTATGCGGAAACTGTAGACATCCAGGCGCAATCGGTCACCATTATTGGCGGTGGCATTGTCGACGCGCAGCTCGTTCAAATAGGTGCCGTTGGCGGAGCCCAAATCCTTAACGCGTAAATGGTTACCTTCGATGGTGATCTCTACGTGACGGCGCGACAAATGAGTACCGGGAATCACTATGTCACACTGGTTGCCGCGACCAATTACGGTGCTGCGTTCGGCGGGGATAATAAAGTGTTTACCGGCGAGCCAACTGGAGTCGGACACCAGGCGCCAGGGCGTGCTATAGGTCTCTTTGCTTTTATCTGGCAGGCTGCGTGGATCCAGCACAATCATCTCTGCATGGCCAAGTTTGATAATATCGCCGGGCAGTATTTCTTTCTGGGTGATGCGCTGACCATTAATAAAGCAGCCGGAGCTACTGTTGTTGTCTTTCAGCAGATAGCGATTGTCTTCCTGAATAATCCTGGCGTGGTGCGGGTCTATGCCGTCTTCGTTAAGGGTCAAATGGTTGTCGGATGCGCTGCCAATCGCAAAAAGTTTTTCGACCACCCACAAAGGTGGGCGGCGATTATCCTTAAAATGAAGTTTAAGCATGGCAGATTCCGTATTTTGGCGTCTAATTCAACTTTTATGTGGCTATCTACCTTGAATTGGTCGCCTTTGGGCGTAAATCCTGTGGTTTGGAATGACCTTATGCCGAATTCTATGTACTCAATCCCTAAAGGGCAATCTTATGACCGATATTAGTTTTAGTGCACCGCCAGCCGCGACCAATAAAGTGGTGATTCACTACTGCAATATGTGCCGCTGGATGCTGCGTTCAGCCTGGCTTGCGCAGGAGTTATTAAGTACTTTTGATGGTGAACTGGATGAGGTGAGCCTGCATCCGGGAACCGGCGGGATCTTCCATGTCTGGCTCAATGACCAGATTATCTGGGATAGGGTTGCTGATGGCGGCTTTCCCGAAGCCAAGGAACTTAAGCAGCGGGTGCGCGATCTACTCTGCCCGGATCGCTCTTTGGGACATAGTGATGGTCACAAGAAGGGTGGCTGACCTTTGTAACAAAACGTTGCAAATGCGGTGAGTTAATAGGCTTTTTACTGTTTTCACTGGCGCTGGCTGGCATAATGGCGCGCACTCTGGCCGGTTTTCGGCGGTCTTGTTCCATAAGTTGGCCCTGTTGGATTCTGCAAGGTCACCTCTCAACTGGATTTTTGGAATGTCCTCATCGTCTTCTCTGCTTCGCACAATCTCTCAAATCTATCGCACCCTGGTTATTCGTCTTCCCTATCATGTGCTAACCGCCATGGTGGTGCTGACGCTGGTAGCGGCCTTTGGCATGACTAATTTCAAGTTGGATGCTTCGGCCGATTCGCTGACGTTGGAGCACGACACCTCAATTGATTATTTCCGTGAAATCTCCAAGCGCTATCAAAGCGGTGATTTCTTGGTGCTCACTTACAGCCCAAAAACCGAAATGTTTTCGGATGAGTCGATTAATACGCTTAAGCAATTGAGTGATGACCTGGCCAAAGTTGAAGGTGTGGCCAGTGTTTACTCCATGATTGATGTACCCCTGCTCTACAGCCCCATGCGCCCGCTGGCTGAGCAAAAAGAATCAACGCGCACACTGCTGACGCCTGATGTAGATCGCGCTATGGCTAAAGAGGAGTTTTTAAATAGTCCGATTTATCGCGATACCTTGCTGAGCAAAGATGGAACTACCACTGCGCTGTTGCTGAATTTAAAAGTTAATGATCAATATATTGAAATGGCGCGCAATCGCGATGCTTTGCGCTTGAAACGCGATACGCAAGGATTGTCTGCGGCAGAGACACAAGAGCTTGAGCGTGTGTCGGCGGAATTTCTTGCCTACCGCACTGCCTCAGCTGCGCAGGATGCAGCGCGGGTAGAAATTGTGCGTGGTATCGCGGCTAAATATAGAGATCGCGCGCAAATTTTTCTGGGTGGTGTGAGCATGATTACCACCGACATGATCGCCTATATCAAAAGCGATCTGGTGGTTTTTGGTGGTGCGCTTATTGCCTTTATGATTTTTATGCTGGCGTTTTTGTTTCGCCAATGGCGCTTTGTAGTTCTGCCATTAACTACTTGTTTAATGTCTGTGGTGATGATGCTCGGTTGGCTGAGCTGGATTGATTGGCGTATGACGGTCATCTCTTCCAACTTTGTCGCACTGCTATTAATTATGGTGTTTGCATTTACTATTTATGTGGTGGTGCGCTACCGCGAAATCCATGCCGCCGATCCGGATGCAGAGCAAGAAGATCTGGTTATGCAAACTGTGCGCGATATGGTGGTGCCCTGTTTGTATTCCGCGTTAACAACCATTGTTGCGTTTATGTCGCTGGTGATGAGCGGTATTCGCCCGGTAATCGATTTTGGCTGGATGATGACCATCGGTTTGTGTGTCGGTTTTATTTTGGTTTTTGTTATTTTGCCTGCGGGGTTGATGATTCTGCCCAAGGGGCAGCCCAAAGATCGCGGCGATAACTCTGCCGCACTTACAGTTAAATTTTCCAAACTAGCTGAATTTCACGGTGGGAAAATTTTGTTGATAAGTCTGGTGGTGGCGCTGGTGAGTGGCTGGGGAATTAGCCGGCTACAGGTGGAAAATCGCTTTGTTGATTATTTCAAAGAAGACAGTGAAATCCATCAAGGGCTGAGTGTTATTGATCGCCAATTGGGCGGCACAGTGACACTGGATATAGTTCTGGATGCCGAAAAGAATACGCTGGAAGTAGTTGAGGCCGAAACGCCAACAGCTGAGCAAGAAGCAACTGGCGATGAAGTGCTGGATGCAGAAGATCCATTTGCGGATGCAGCAGCTGCTGAATCGACCGCAACGGAAGAAGACCCCTTTGCAGAAATGGATGAGGATGCTTTTGCTGATGATTCAGCAGCCACTGCTAGTGTCCAGAGCTATTGGTTTAGTGTGGCGGGCCTTGATCAAATCAAACAACTGCACGAGTTTCTTGAGGCTCAGCCAGAAATCGGCAAGGTGCAGTCGCTCGCAACTGTTTATCAGTTGGCGCACGACATTAATAAGGGCAAGCTGAATGACTTCGAATTGAATGTTCTGCGTAACATGCTTTCTGATGATATTAAAAATTTCCTGATCAAACCTTATCTGGTGGATGAGTTGCAGCAGACGCGCATCACCATGCGCATTATTGAAACTACTCCGAATCTAAAGCGCGCCGAGTTGGTAGAGCGTATTCGTCAATACGCCGAAACCGATGGCGGTTTTAAGCAGGAACAGGTGCATTTCACCGGCATGCTGGTGTTGTATAACAATATGCTGGCAAGTTTATTCCATTCGCAAATTGCCACTATTGGTGTGGTTTTCTTTGCCATTATGCTGATGATGGTGGCGCTGTTCCGCTCAATCAAAATTGCCATTATTGCGATATTGCCGAATATCCTTGCCGCAGGCACGGTGTTGGGGGCTATGGGCTTGGTGGGGATTCCGCTGGATATGATGACGACTACTATTGCAGCAATTGTGGTGGGTGTAGGCGTGGATCAGGCAATTCAATATTTCTATCGCTTCCGGGTAGAGTTTGAATATACCGGTAGCTATGTGGAAGCTATGCATCGCTCACATGCTTCTATTGGGCGCGCTATGTATTACACATCGGTCACTATTGTGGTGGGCTTTTCTATTTTGATGCTCTCACAATTTATTCCTTCAATTTATTTTGGCGTGTTAACCGCATTTGCCATGTTTATGGCGATTGTGGGGTCACTGACACTCTTGCCAAAATTAATTCTGATGATGAAGCCTTTGGGGGCGGAAAAATCTGCATAACCAGTTAGGATTACTGGAGTTAATATTCCCTAAATAAGGATTGCTTCTATTAAAGCCAGCTCCTACAAAGAGCTGGCTTTTTCATATACGTCTTCTGGAGTTTTTATCCCACGGCTCCTTGGGTACAGCCTGTGGTGCTGGATGTTTTCAGCTCATATTGATGTGTTTTTTAATCGTACAGCTCTGGAGTGAATAATTGCTTCCTAAATGGATCTTTCGATAGTAAGCCCATTTCGGTGTGGGATATAAATAAAAAAGGGCGCTTGCGCGCCCTCTTTTTCTGTCTTGGGTAAATTAATTTACATTCACGAAATCGGAATATGTGATATCGCCGGTTGGGGTTGGGAAAGTAACCATTACTTGAACAAACCCGGTAGGTTGATTTCCTGAATCATCAGAAAAGAAGCGTATCTCTACATAAGTTGGATCTTGGGAGTTGGCCAGAGGTCCTTCAGTAGTTAATTTTGCGGTTGCATTCTTAAGCGCTGACGTGTCCAGTTTTAAAGTGGTCTTTCCTGGGGCACCATTGCCATTACTGTCTGCTACCCAGAAATAAGCCGTAGTATTATAGGTGCCTGCAACAGATGAGCTGCTCGCGCTTGAGTTGGAGGAGGAGCTTTTTGGACGCGCGTCCAGAGACACACTGTTAGCAAGATAAGGGAATCCTCCTGTGCCCATAAGCATGCCGTCGCTAACCATAATCAAAATTGATTCCTGACGAATAGTGACCTTTTCTTTGGTGCATTTTGAGTCGCCATCCCGGCACAAAACACCGTTATAAATTCCGTTCTCATATGAGTAATTGACATCCAGATTGGCGTCGACAAAAGGTTCATCATTGTCATGGGTACCACTTTCGTCACGATCAAGATAGGCTTCAACCAAGTCATCGCAAGGCAGGCGAGGTGAGTTTGATAATTTTTGTGAAGAGGCCAGAGGTGCATTTTTATCGCACTCGCTATTGCCGCTAGGGTAGTCCTCGTGAGTTTTGAACACGTCGACACCAAAGTCGTAGACCCCGTTACCATTAGCGTCGATAAAACTTTCGTTGCCAATTGCGTGTGCTAATACAGTCACTCTTCCTGCTCTCTCTTTAACGCAGTTAGAGTAATCTGCTACAAACGTTAATCCTCCGGCGTTCACACAGAGCAATCTATCAACAGAGGTATTTGAGCTATTGCGAATAGGTCTTGGGTTTTGGCTGCGCCAAACTACTGAACATTTTCCTTTCTGTGTTGTACAGGCATCATCAATCGCGCCGCCCTCTGTAGTGAAAGAGATAGCTGTGCCATCGCTTACCGGGTTGTTAAATGCATCGGCCAATTGCACGGTAAATGTTGATTGAATGTCATTGTGATTCCATGCCATTGGGTAGTGATCGTTGGCTCCCAGAGTAAAACTGTCCTGATCTGGAATGCCTGTAGACACAATTAGCTTCTTGGATTGGGTGGCGATGTTGCTTGCCCTTGCTTTCGCAGTTACCACGACAGATGTTGCAACGTTGCCGGCTTGAACGGTGGTTGACACCAAGCCATTTTTATCACTTAAGGCTTCTGAATTAACCAGCGCTAATCCACCCAGGCTTGCACCGCCGCCTTGGGCGCTCAGACTAAAATCTACCATGACGTTCTTAATTGGAGCCCCGGTAATCCCGGTTACAGTAAAGCTTATTACTGCGGTTTCCTGCCCTCCGGTACCCTTGAGGCTGATTTGATCAACCACTGGGTCAATAGGAGTTATCGCCAGAATTGTATCGGGGGAAATGTTTAATGTAGTTCTGGCGACTTCTTGTTTGTTATCAATAACCGCTGTTGCGGTAACCTGATCAGTGCCTGAGCAGCCGTTTGCAGTGTAACTAATCGTTGCCTCACCAAAAGAAGAGGTGACAACATTGGTCGCGGTTGTCCCCACAGTAAGTTTGGCCTCACCGGAAGCGATACAGGGTGAATTAAATGTAATTTGTACCGGTGTAGCTGCCAACGTATTGGTGGAGCTCACTATGTTGACCGTTAGGTTGGTCGATCCGCCGGGTGATAGCGCAGCATCCCCAATGCTTACTCCAATCTGGCCTTTGACAAAATTGCTATCAAATCCATAGCCAATTGCTTTTGGTGAGGTGGTATCTACTGCCCCAGAGCTAAGGCTGCTGGAGCTGCCCTTTGGGTCTAGTGGGGAGCTTGCACCGCCGCCGCAGGCAGAAAGTATTAGGCTGATAAATGCGGCACTGACGATCTTCGTTGTTTTTAGGGTATGCATGGCGTCTTCCTGGGTTACCGACCGTTGATGATGTTAGCCCCGGCGGCTG
>JAGKWY010000154.1 GCA_021151625.1 Gammaproteobacteria bacterium
CTGACATTGCGCGCAGCCTGCTTTAAACGATTTTCAACTTCGTTTTCTACTTGCTCCGCAGGTACGCCTACAGTCAGGCGGCGTTCCAATCCAGATGTTGTTTCAAGTGAAACCTGCATATGTGCCTCGTGAAATAACTAATGTTTGGCAATCGATCGGGATTTTTATGTAAAAACCCCGGAAATATGGTGCGGACGGAGAGACTCGAACTCTCACACCTCACGGCGCCAGAACCTAAACCTGGTGTGTCTACCAATTTCACCACGTCCGCATTGGGTCGCCTTTTCCACTTAAGGAAGAAGACACTGACTAAAACTTATTGCGCTTTAACTATTTGATTTTTAATGTTTTTTATAAAAATCAACGGGTCGGTCGCGCGAAGGGTGCTGATTGTGCCACAGTCATTATGCGGCTTCAACTTTTTATGTAGCTATTGTTAATACTCTGCGCCAGTTTCACGCTGCCGTACAACGAGCGATTTAAACTCAGCCGCCCACTCAGCCAACATCTTTGTATCCAGCTCCGTCTTTGCCTGAGGCTCATCCTGAGAAAGCTCAACGAGCTCGATCATACCTTCCTGTACAAAAGCTTTTTTTTCCTTTTTTTTAGCTGGTGATTCGAAAAGCAATTGGTAGTAATTCAACAATCGACTTAACCAGCTCCCTTCCTGTTTATAGAGGGACTGTAACTCTACAACTTCCGATGGATGCTTACCCAATTGATCCACAGCATTAATCAATGAATCCAGAGAGCTGATAAGCTCGGGCATCTTGATACCGTTCGCCTCTGCAAGCTCGCGCAAATAGAAGTGAAAAGCGCTATACAAATGAATCAATACAGATTCTTGAATGGCTCTGCACCGCAAACTTCCTGTAGGGGCAACCTCTGGATTAGATGCAAGCAAAAGCATGGCCGATGCAAACCCCAGCTTTTGGTTAACCAGGGATAGGTGTGTACTCATGTGTTAACTACAGAAAGGATTGGAAAAATACGATAGGCAGGCATTTAACATGCCCGCCAACTATATGGACTACTTTTGTATCTGCCACTTACCTGCGTTATAGAAGGCCTTCCAGCCAGTTGCCTTCCCATTAACTTCAGTTTGAACGTATTGCTCCTTCGTCTTACGACTAAAGCGAATAATAGCTTTATTGCCTTCAGGATCTTTCACAGGAGCAGATAACAAGAAGTGATATTTAGGATCGATTTGATCTTTGTATGGCAGCAGCTCCTCAACCAAGGGGGCACGTGTCTCCCTATTTTTAGGGAATTGACTGGCCGCGAGAAACAAGCCAGCAGCGCCATCGCGCAATACGTAATGATCATCTACTTTTTCGCAGCGCAATTCAGGCATAGCAATTGGCTCCACTTTCGGCGGTGCAGCCTCTCCGCTTTTTAGCAGTTTGCGTGTATTTTTGCATTCGGTGTTGGTGCAGCCGAAATATTTACCGAAACGCCCAGTTTTAAGCTGCATTTCACTACTGCACTTATCACACTCGATGGTTGGCCCTTCGTAACCTTTAAGTCTGTAGCTCCCCTGCTCCACTTCATAACCAGAACAATCCGGGTTGTTGCCGCAAATATGCAATTTGCGACTTTCATCCAGTAAATACGAATCCATTGCCGAATTACAGAGCTTGCAACGATGCTTTGATCTCAGTTGGCGAGATTCAGCTTCTTCATCTGCCTCAGCATCAATAACCTCATCGCCAGAAACCAGATTCATTGTATTTTTGCAGCGTTCTTTAGGTGGCAATGCATAACCGGAACAACCTAAAAACACCCCCGTGCTACCGGTGCGAATCTGCATATGGCGACCACAGAGCCCGCAGGAGATATCAGTATCAGTTGGATCATTTGCGCGCATTCCTTTTGTAGAGCTGGAAGCAGATTCCAGCTTTTTGCTAAATCCTGCATAAAACTCATCTAGCAAAGCCCTCCAATTCTTTCCGCCCTGAGCCACTGTATCCAGCGCATCTTCCATATTCGCGGTAAAACCGTAATCCATTAAATCATCAAAGCTTTCCACCAGGCGCTCAGTGACAATATCTCCCATTTTTTCGGCATAGAAGCGGCGATTGTCCTGACGGACATAACCGCGCTCCTGGATGGTAGAAATAATGGCGGCATAAGTAGATGGTCGACCAATAGCGCGCTTCTCAAGCTCCTTCACCAAACTGGCTTCGGTGTAGCGAGCTGATGGCTTGGTAAAGTGCTGCTGAGGATTCAATTTAACTAGCGGTAATACTTGCCCTACTTTCATCTCAGGCAATACAACGTCTTCATCTTTTTTGGCAACCTGCGGCAGAACTTTGGTAAAACCATCGAAACGAATTACACGGCCACGAGTACGCAGCTCATAGTCGCCCGCTTGCACCACAACACTCGTACTTGTGTATTCCGCTGGCGTCATTTGACAGGCAACAAATTGCTGCCAGATAAGACCGTAAAGGCGCTCGGCATCACGCTCCATACCACTTAGCTGATTGGGTAATACGTCAACATTGGACGGGCGAATTGCTTCATGCGCTTCTTGTGCGCCCTCCTTGCTGGAATAAGCAACTGGTGATTCAGGCAGGTAAGGCTTGCCATAATGACCGAGAATATATTCGCGACAACTATCGACCGCATCCTTGCTGAGGTTAGTGGAGTCAGTACGCATGTAAGTGATATAGCCCGCCTCGTATAGGCGCTGAGCCATCATCATGGTTTTCTTAACCCCAAACCCGAGACGAGTACTGGCCGCTTGCTGCAACGTTGAGGTGATAAATGGGGCGGAAGGTTTCGATTGGGTCGGCTTATCTTCGCGACTAATAACTTTATAGCTGGCCCCCTGCAGCGCAGCAACTGCAACCATAGTTTGCGCTTCATTAACGGGTTTAAACGCCTCATCTCCCTGCTTCTTAACTTCAAAAGCAACAGGCGCTTTATCTGCTTTTAGATCAGCAAATAGGGTCCAGTACTCTTCCGGTACGAAAGCGCGAATCTCACGCTCACGCTCTACTACCAATCGCACCGCAACTGACTGCACTCGCCCTGCCGACAAACCGCGGGCAACTTTCTCCCATAATAGTGGCGAAACCATATAACCAACCACTCGATCCAAAAAGCGGCGGGCTTGCTGTGCGTCTACACGGTTTTGATCAATTGGGCCGGGTGTTTTAAATGCATTTTGAATGGCAGACTTTGTAATCTCGTTAAACACGACACGACGATAACGGGATTCATCACCGCCAATGGCTTCACGCAAGTGCCAGGCAATTGCCTCCCCTTCTCTATCCAAGTCGGTTGCGAGATAAACTGTGTCAGCCTTTTCAGCGAGTTTTCTCAGCTCTTCTACAACCTTTTCTTTGCCAGGCAGAATCTCGTATTGGGCTTCCCAATTGTTCTCAGGATCGATTCCCATGCGATTGATCAACTGGCTTTTGCTTTTCTGGGCCTGATAAAGCGCCTTATCTTCAGCCGACATTTTCCGGGTAGCAGCCGCTTGCTTGGCTCGCTCTTTGGCATCTACAGGTTTGGCTCCACCACTGGTTGGCAGGTCGCGAATATGACCAATACTGGACTTAACGACGAAGTCGTTACCCAAGTATTTGTTAATGGTTTTTGCCTTCGCAGGCGACTCAACGATAACTAAGGATTTACCCATGGCGGTCAGAAATATCTCTATATAAAGGAAGGCTGTGCAATGATGAAAAATATGCCAAACTAATATGACCCTGATTGTTATTCTTGTTTTTTTGATGCTGATAACACTTATCGCCGTGAGTGTGATTAATCGTATGCAGGAACGCCAGCGTGAGCGTCGCCTGCAGCAACGCCGTTTGCGTGTGCAAGCAGATGAGCTGGGGGAAGTTGTCAACTGCCTTGAACAAACGATTCCAAACCGCGTTATTACCAAGCATGTCAACGACATGATTATTGAATTACAAGGGCAAATGCTGGCGCTTGAGGACAAAAATCCGGAGCACATTGAAGCCGCCATTCGCAAAAGTGAACTTCACTCCGAAGAACTGCTCAACCCTCAAACCCGTCAGCCGATTAGCTATCAACGCGAAAGTGACGCCCAGATTGCCAAAACCCAATTGCATTTAAATGAAGCCATGCATCTGATCACCCAATTGGCTGCGCGCGGCGTGGTTAATGAAGTAGAGCTGGAAACCTATCTTTCCGAGTTACGCTGGGCTTATCTGATGGTTTCGGTGATGTCTTATGTTGGTCAGGGTGATAAATCCATGGCGATTAGTGATCGCTTTTCGGCCCAGGCGTTTTATCGCAAAGCCCAGCAATTATTGATGGAATCCATGCATCAGGATCCACGTCGACTAAAAATGATTAAAGAGTTAAGCGAAATGGTGGATGGCGACCGGGTTAGTTTGAGCCGGGAGCTGCAGGTACCAACCTCAGCAGCGCTTAAGCTGCACTAGCTTGTAAGTCTTTTAGTAATTTAATCAGCACATTGAGCAACTCCAGTTCTTCTTTTTCGCTCCATAGTACACAGGTCCCTGCCTCACCCTGGCTTATCAGGGTTACTGATTCAGGTAGCCCTGGCAGACATTCACGCAGCACTCGGGTAACTGAACCATCCGGGCGATATTCCCCATTCCAATCCCAATCGCGATAAAAATTTCCCTCATGTTCATAGCCGGTACGCACCAATGTCCAGGTAGGCAAGGTTTGTAGTTTAGGTGAGGGCGCCATGTAATAAGCTGGAGTTGGCTCCGGATCTTCCATATCTGTTTTTAGTCTGGGTGCTTTACGCAACCCAAAACGCACGCCCTGTTGCGCAGCCTGCAGTCGTAAATTTTCTTTTCGGCGTTGAGCTGGTTTTGGTCTAAGCATAGAGATGGGCCCCATAATCATCCCTATGGCCAGCAATATAAAAACAATCAGCCAAACACTCATACAAAAACCTCAAAAATTTCATTAACACCTAAACAAGCTTGGATTAATCTCGAATTGAGCTACCTTTTGTTTAAGGATTGTTTTGTTTATTGCGTGTCTTACTAATAGACCCATCTTCGTTCTCAACACGGATTCACAGCGAGGTGAAAATCATGAATGAGGCCATCAGTTATCGCCACATCATCGTAGGTGTCGATTTATCCGAGGATTGCCCGAAAGTTATTGCACGTGCGGCAGGAATTGCCAGTGTATGCAATGCCAAATTGACCCTTGCCCATGTGCTTGAACCCATCGCTTTCGCCTATGGCGGAGATATGCCAGTAGACTTGAGCGGCGTGCAAGAGCAGCAAGTTCAAAAAGCCAGTTCCGAATTGACCCAGCTTGCCAAAACCGCCGACTACCCAATCCAGCAACAACATGTTTTGGTTGGACAACCAGCAGCAGAGCTTCACTATCTCGCTGAACAGGAAGAGGCAGATTTAATTGTCGTGGGTAGCCACGGGCGCAAAGGTTTTGCACTGCTACTAGGCTCAACACCTAACAGTGTTTTGCACGGTGCTACTTGCGACGTACTGGCAGTTTTAGTCAAAAAACAAACAGACCTACCCGAGTAACCACTAACCGCCAGTTATTCCTGCTGCATATCCTCCAACTCAGCCCAGCGCTCAAAACAATCATCGAGTTGTTGTTGCGCCTGGGCTAGTTCCTGCAATTTTTTCTCTACAACAGCGGCAGACTGTGAGTAGAAATCTGCAGCATTTGTTTCTGCCTGAAGGGACTCAAGCTGTTGCTCCAAAGCTTCGATTTTTTGTGGTAACTCATCAAACTCTTTTTGGAATTTGTAACTTAATTTTTTGGATTTTGCGGGAGCCTTGGCTGGAGCTGCAGCAATTGGTTGCACCGGCGCAGGCTCCGCAGTAGCAGGAAGCTCATCAGCCTGAGTCCACTTTCCTCCCTGGCGAATCCAGTCGTCGTAGCCGCCCACATATTCGAGCACATTGCCGCGCCCTTCGAAGGCAATAACACTGGACACAATGTTATTCAGGAAAGCACGATCGTGACTTACCAACAAAATAGTACCGGGATAATCAGTCAGAATTTCTTCGAGCAACTCCAGTGTTTCAACGTCCAGATCATTAGTCGGTTCATCCAACACCAATAAGTTTGCAGCTTTACTAAATAATTTCGCGAGCAAAACCCGATTGCGCTCACCACCTGACAGCGCACGTAGCGGCGTGCGCGCACGCTCACCACTAAACAGAAAATCACTCAGGTAGGAAAATATATGCTTGGATTTGCCATCAATATCGATAAATTCCCGCCCTTCCGCAATGTTATCAACCGCGTTTTTATCCAAATCAAGTTGGTCACGCAGCTGGTCAAAATAGGACACTTGCAGATTGGTGCCGAGCTTTACCTTACCCGATTGAGGCTGCAATTCGCCCAAAATCAGTTTCAGTAAAGTGCTTTTACCCGCACCATTTGCGCCGACCAAACCGATACGATCACCACGCATAATGCGCGAGGAAAACTGTTTGATAATTTGCTTTTCGCCCCAGCCAAAAACGACATCTGTTAGCTCTGCCACCAATTTGCCCGAATCGCCGCTACTTGCCAGCGTGAAATTGGCTTTGCCCACCAATTCACGGCGCTGGGAGCGTTCTTCCCGCAGGGCTTTCAATGCGCGCACCCTCCCCTCATTACGGGTACGTCGCGCCTTGATACCCTGGCGAATCCAAACTTCTTCCTGCGCGAGCTTTTTATCAAACAGCTCATTATGACGAGCCTCGTCCGCCAGCGCCTGTTCGCGATATACAAGGAAACTTGCATAGTCTCCCTGCCAATAACGAATATTGCCGCGATCAAGCTCCACGATATGCGTAGCCAACGCCTGCAGCAAGGAGCGATCATGGGTAATAAAAATAAGTGCGCCATTAAAAGCGAGCAGTTGCTTTTCCAGCCACTCAATTGCCGCGATATCCAAATGGTTAGTCGGTTCGTCCAGCAATAGCACATCCGGCTCAATCACCAACGCCCGCGCCAATGCAACACGACGACGCCAGCCTCCGGAAAGCTCGCGCATGTAACGCTCGGCCGGCAAATCCAGCCGAGAAATGATTTCTTCTACCTTTTGCTGGAAGGCCCAACCATCGCGCGCTTCTATTTGCTGTTGTAGCTGGCTCATACGCGCCAATTGCTGATCTGAAATATCAACACTGTGCGAAAGCTGGCGATATTCGGCCAGCAGTTGACCTACACCATCACCGCCTGCGGCAACTGCATCAAACACCAGTCGATCATCCGCCTCTGGCAAATCCTGCTCCAGGCGAGCGATACGAATACCGCTCTGGCGAATAACCTCGCCCTTATCCAGATCGACTTCGCCAGCAATCACTTTTAACAGACTGGATTTACCCGCACCGTTGCGGCCAATCAGACATACGCGCTGGCCTTTTTCGATACTCAGTTCAACCTCGTCCAGCAGGATTTGCAAGCCGTAACCGAGGTAAGCTTTTTCAATTTTAATCAAAGACATAGAAAGAATAATTCAGGTAGTTTTACAACG
Organism: Gammaproteobacteria bacterium; assembly: GCA_021151625.1. Classification (GTDB taxonomy): domain Bacteria; phylum Pseudomonadota; class Gammaproteobacteria; order Pseudomonadales; family Cellvibrionaceae; genus Cellvibrio. The sequence goes on from JAGKWY010000154.1 coordinate 7,472, forward strand.
AAAATGATACTGGCAGAAGCACCACTTGACTGGTATTCTCTAGAACGGCAAAAATATGCCCAGGCCCAAAAGGCATTGAATGCAAAAAATATGGGTGAATATAAGCAACTGCTCAAACAATTACAGAGCTACCCGCTATTGCCCTACCTGGAATATCAGGAGCTGAGCAATCGCCTGATTACTTTGCCTAAAAATGATGTGCAAAGTTTCTTTACTCGCTATCCGGATTCTTTTCTCGCTGAGCGCCTTACCCATCGCTGGCTGCGCACCCTGGCGCAACGCGAACGCTGGAATGATTACCTGCAATTCTACGATAAGCGCCTGACTGATCCGGAACTCGCCTGCCTGCAGGTACGCGCACGATTTGAAACTGGCGATAAAACTGCGCTGAATGATGTTGCCGCACTCTGGAACATAGATAAAACGCAATCGAAAGCTTGCGATCCGCTATTTACAGCCTGGAAAAAAGCAGGCTTTATGACGCCGGAATTAATTTGGGAGCGCCATCAAAAAGCACTCAAAGCCGGCAATAGAAGCATGGTAAGTTATTTGAGCAATCTATTACCGGCCGGCATTCGCCCAACTGCATTGCTGATGCAGCAGGTCGATGCGAATCCGCGCTTACTGAAACAAACCGCTAAATTTTCTAAACAATCGGTGCAAATGAAATCTGTCATTCTGCACGGTCTGGAAAAACTCGCACTCGCCAATGCAAAAGAAGCGCTAACTCTTTGGCATCAATACGATGCCCAGCAACTCTTTAGCGATGAAGATAGGGTCAACATCAAATATCACATCGCCTTGCGTTTGCTTTATCAAGATCACGAAGTCGATGCCGAAAAATTGGTTGCCTCCACTCCCAACCTGACACGCACTGATTTACTAGAGTGGCTGCTACGTGAATCTTTACGCAAACAGGATTGGGAGCGCATCAATGAGTGGATCGCCCGCTTACCAGAGGACGCCCGTAAAACTGAGCGCTGGCGCTATTGGCAAGCACGCACCATGGAGCAGCTGGATATTAAGGAGATGAATGGCGAGACGCCTATGACCATTTACCAAAGTGTTGCACCGGCACGCAGCTTCTACGGTTTTCTCGCTGCGGATAAAACCGGCGGCACCTATCATCTATTAGATCGCCCTTTAACAGTCACGGAGGAACAATTCCACGCCGTGGAAAACTCGCAGGGTATGTTGCGTGCACGCGAATTTTTTATGCGCGGCGAATTGGCTGCTGCCAGTCGCGAGTATTTTCACAGCGCGCGTCGCATGCCCATGGAACAAATGATTATTGCTGGTCGTCTGGCGGAAAAATGGGGTTGGTATCGTCATGGAATTCAATTGATGGCTGAAGCACAATCCTGGGATGAACTGCAGGTACGCTTCCCAATTGTATATAAAGACCATGTTAATAAAGCAGCCAAACAGACCTCGGTAAACCCCTTATTTATTTTTGCAGTAACTCGCCAGGAAAGTGCATTTATGCACGATGCAAAATCACCAGCGGGTGCGGTAGGCCTAATGCAATTGTTGCCAACAACAGCGAAGCACACAGCACAGAAAAGCGGCTTGAGTTTCTCACCGAATGATTTGATTACCCCGGAAAAAAATATTGCCCTGGGAAGCCGATATCTGAATCATCTATTAGATGTTTTTGATGGCAATCGCATTCTCGCTGCTGCTGCATACAATGCAGGGCCATCGCGCGTGAAAAAATGGTTAAATAAAGAAAAGAATTCCCAGTTGCCTTACGATGTCTGGATTGAAACTATTCCTTACAAAGAAACACGCGGCTACGTGCAAAACGTACTGTCATTTTCCGTAATCTACGCGTACCGTTTAGGACAAGAAACCAACTTTGTTACACCGGCAGAAGCCAATCGACAGTTATGAAATGCAATTGCAGTTATTGGTTAAAAAAATGCCGGCTTAAGCCGGCATTTTTGTCAGGATTTTTGATTCCCCGTAAGAAATTCACGCAATCGTTTTTGCACTACCGCTGCCAGCTCATCTGGCTGAAACTTGGAAAGAAAATCATTGCATCCTACTTTTTCCACCATCGCCTTATTAAAACTTCCGCTCAGGGATGTGTGCAGCACCACATATAAATCTCGTAAGTCTGGGTCTTTACGCACCTCGGCCGTCAAGCGGTAGCCATCCATTTCCGGCATTTCTGCATCCGTAATCAGCATAAGAATTTCATCGGTGACCTTACGCCCGGCAGCAACCCATTGACGTAAATGTGTTAAGGCTTGCAGACCATCCTGGGTTGATAACACATCTATACCGAGATTCCCCAAGGTTTCTCTAACCTGCTTAACAGCGGTAGGGGAATCCTCTGCTAATAACACTTTTAATTTGCGCCGGCGTGCCTCCGCCACCAAATCAGAGTCGAGCACTTCATCAGAAACCCGGGTGTTGTACGGAATAATATCTGCCAACACCCGCTCCACATCCAGAATCTCTACCAGTTGGTCATCAATGCGGGTGATTGCCGTTAGAAAGTGGCTGCGCCCCGTCCCCTTAGGAGGAGGCAGGATTAACTCCCAGTTCAAATTAACGATCCGGTCAACTGATCCAATTAAAAATGCCTGCACTGAACGGTTATATTCCGCCACAATTAAATTGGCATTTTCAGTATCTTTGAGAGAGCTCATCCCGATAGCTGCGCGCAAATCAATAACCGGCACAGCCTGGTTGCGAAGATGAGCGACCCCGCAAATGTGGGGATGGCTATGGGGAACATGGCGCAACTTGGGCACCTTGACCACTTCCTGCACCTTAAACACATTAATCGCAAACAGCTGCCGGCCCCCCAAGCGGAACATCAACAGCTCAAGGCGGTTTTCCCCCACCAGTCGGGTACGTTGATCAATAGAATCCAGCAATTTGGACATAGCTACACCATTATTGCAGGCCCTTTAGCCAAGGCCTTGAATAGACAACAAAAAGTATAGGCAATAAGTCTCGACCCTGCTGAAATTAAGCCTGTTCCTTCCTTAATCGCAGAACCTGGGGCTTTTTCCAGATCAGGGATATTCGCCAAACTTCAAAAAACTATTGTGACAGCCAAGGAATTAGATTAGAGTCAAGCTCCTTTTTTATCCAACCTGATCACCTTTATGACCAACACTTGTTTCGCACGCAAACATCACGCATGGCGACCAGCAATGGCCGTGCGATTTGCATTGCTTTGGCGGACAAGCAGGTAAAAAGAATTTTTTATTTTTACACTCAGGGCCGCAGCAAAAAACTGCGGCCTTTGTGTTTTATAAGCCCTCATTTTTCGCTGCGCACCCCTTAACTTAATTGCTAAGGAGCTTATCGTGGTGATTGCAATTGTTTACAGCTGCCTACTGAATTCAGGAATAACCTCACTACCCGGCAACTGTGGCGGGATGATTCTTTTGTTTCTATTCCTCATTATGCCTTTAATGCTGGGCCTACCCTTGCTGGTATTCTGGTATGTAAATTATCGGCGCACTCAGTTAGCAAGCAAATTAGTTCAGCAATTCTTGCGCGCCACTGCTGGCCCTGATGAACTCCTGGTACGGGAGCTGTCTGATATGAAAAATAGCGCAACAACGCCAATCGCTCCTGATCAGGTAAATACTGAATAGCGAAATAAGCCCTGATCAGACCTATAACAGATTTAAAGTGGTAAGCGCCCGGTTAGAGGCTACACTTTTAAGCATTAACTGTTTGATACTTGATTGATATTTGAGGGTGTTGCAGTTCTATAGTAACCACAACTAAAAATTGACCTTCTATTTATGACCGAAGCTATACCTTTATTAGCGCGCCAGCCCATTTTTAATGGCAACATGCAAGTCGTTGCCTATGAACTGCTATGTCGTAACAGCGAACTGACACAAATTGGCTCACGCGATGGCGATGCAGCCAGCTCTCAGGTATTACTCAATGCATTTACGGAATTGTCGATTGAGCAGGTAGTCGGCAAGCACAAAGCCTTTGTTAATTTCACCCGAACCTTAATTGACACCCCCCCGCCCTTTAATCGACAAAAACTGGTGATTGAGGTACTGGAAGGTCAAAAAGTAGATGCCGCCATGCTGCATTCACTGATGCAATTGCGCGATCAGGGCTACACCATTGCCCTGGATGATTTTGAACTCACCAAAGAGACCGAAAGTCTGGTCGCCTACGCCGATATTATTAAACTGGACGTATTGCATTTATCGCCCGAAAAGCTCAAGCAACATATTACTTACCTGAAACCTTTTGGCATCACGCTGATTGCTGAAAAAGTAGAAACCTATGAAATGTTTGAACACTGCAAAGCGCTGGGGTTTGATTTGTTTCAAGGATATTTTCTGGCCAAACCCAAGGTAATTACCGGCAAAAAAGTTTCTGAAAATAAACAATCCGTTTTACAGCTTTTATCCGCGTTGCATGACCCCAATGTCCCCATTGAAAAAATTGAACGCATGATTGCGCGGGACACATTATTGAGTTTTAAGCTATTGCGACTGGTTAATTCTGCCGCCTTTGGTCTATCACGCTCTGTCGACTCCTTGCGCCAGGCAATTATGTTGCTGGGGCTAAACAAGCTGCGCAACTGGGTGAATTTACTAGCGCTTTCCAACCTGAGCGGAAAACCTCATGAACTCAGCATCGCAGCCTTAACGCGCGCGCGCATGTGTGAATTGATTGCTACCGAAATTAATCGCCAGAGCCGCCCGGATTCTTTTTTTACGGTGGGCTTGCTATCCACACTGGATGCTTTTTTAGACACACCACTGGAAGAACTGTTATCAAGCCTTTCATTGAGCGAAGCGATTAACAAAGCGATGCTTAATCACTCCGGGCCGGAAGGTATGGTGCTGCAATTAGTGCAGTCCCACGAGCAGGGAGAATGGGAAAAAATTGATTGGGCATCACTGGAAAAAGTAGGCTTAACTTCAGAACGCCTTGCAGAAATTTATATGGAATCCTTACGCTGGGTAGCGGAAACCATGAACACGTTAGGAATAAACCCTAATTAACTCCAGCATATTTTTGCAAAAAGGACGATGCCTGAGCGGTATCAAATGGCCACCCCAACTCTGCTTCATAATCCGCAAACTTTAGCACTGGAATCCTGATTCCATATTGCTCAATCAATTCATCAGATTCAGCAATATCCACCTCCTCCAAACGCAATGGCAAACAACTAACCAGAGGGGCAAGAATATCCCAGGCTAGATCACAAAGGTGACAGCCCGGGGTCGAGTATAGGTAAAGGGTTTTCATAACAACCTGGTATCTATTACTGAATCTTTACGGAATGAGGCCAGTGTACCAAGTTCAATGCTTGCCTGCTTACTTCAAATCAAGAGCCAACAACTGATCCATAAAGTCGCGGAAGCGTTTGCCTTGTTGCTCTTCCGCTTCGCCTTCACCGGTGACTTTTTCTGCGATTTCACCCACCAGTAATTTCGGTTCATCGAAGATAGACGCACGGTCCAGGCTATCAAGCAAATCTTTGATAAAGTTACCTAAGGGCAACAATTGATCAGTCAGGAGATTTGGTTTGGTTTCATCGCTGCCAGCTGCTGGGCCTACACGTTGGTAGGCCTGAGTGACCTGTTGGATTTCCGCTTGCGCCAAGTTCAATGCAAAACTGCCAATTTGATCCTGGTCATAACCCAAATTCATTGCTTGCTCAAAAGCGTTATCCAGATTTCCCGCAAAAAACTGACCGGCCAAATCGTTAACGCGCCCCAGCAAATCATTAATTGCGCCCAGCTCCTCTTCACTCAAATCACCTTCGACACTTAATGAAAAGGACTCACTTGAGCTATAACTGCCGTTAAGTGCGCTCACTGATTTATTGCCACGTTCGGACCGCCCTGCTTCAACAGCCAAACCTTCGCTGGAGCTTGCTTTAATAGTTACCTTATCGCCATCTTTAGTGGTTAATTCAAAGCTGAATTCACGTGCGCGGCCATACTCATAATTACCGTAACCCAGATAACTGGATTTGGCAGCAGGTAAAAAGTCAGGAACATCCAACGCAGTAGCCGGTTTGGTTTTCGCCGCAGACTTCAATTGCTCGGTGGCAGCCTGCTCATTCACAGGTACTGCACTGTTAGTTTTGGGAGCATCAGTGGATTCAATGAATTTTTTGCGCAATTCATCCACGCCTTCCAATACCAAATCGTAGGTTTTTCCTATATCAGCTTTTATCTCGGGAGAAAGAAGACTGAGCGCCTCCAACTTTTCACTGGCCTCAGCAAACCCTTTTTTAAATCCCGAAAGCCCTGCTTCCAAACGCGCCTGCAGCTCTTCCTGGGTAGCGCCATCGGCCACATCCATCTGCAAGCGACGTTCGATGAACCCCAGGATATTCCCGGCAACTTTTTCTGCGGTTAGTGGCTCGAAGGTTTCATATTCAGATTTGGCGACCTGGCCGCGGGAACTTATCTTCTCGTAGGCCGCAGTCAGTGTTTTATTCACAATCTGCAATGCCGCCTGGCGCTTGTCTTGAATAGAGGCGCCCTCACCTAACGGCTCCACCACCGGCGACTTTTTGCCCTGCGTGGAGCTATGAGTACTACCAGGTTGATTCAACAAATTGTTGATAGATGAATTAGCGGGGTTGTTAAGTGAAGAGATATTCATAAAGTCACCTGTGAGCAACACGAGTCTGTGGCTCACAGGCTATCGGCTGATTCCCGCAAAGCTTAAAGACTTATTTTCG
>JAGKWY010000248.1 GCA_021151625.1 Gammaproteobacteria bacterium
AAAAAGGCCCGTTCACTATAGTCGCCGAGCCTGAATATCTGCCAAATCAAATGTTTAAAAATGTAACGCGGATCAATTTCAGGCAAAATATCGCTTTTCCCCATTTGCACCCGACCTATGAGCCAACCCGACCTGCACCAACTTGCCAGCGACGTAAAACGCTGGGGCCGCGAACTGGGTTTTCAGCAGATTGGCATTACCGATATCGATTTGGGCAAGGCTGAACTGCGCCTGCAAGAATGGCTGGCCAAAGGCTATCACGGCAGCATGGAATGGCTTGCCGCCCATGGCAACAAACGCTCGCGTCCGGCAGAATTGCTGCCCGGCACTGTGCGGGTGATATCGGTACGCATGGATTACCTACCGGGTGACACCCAGCAAATCAAAATCCTTAAAGACCCGACCAAGGCCTATGTATCGCGCTATACACTGGGGCGCGATTACCACAAATTAATCCGTAAGCGCCTGAGTGTTCTCGCGCAACAAATCGATGATGCTTTGCCGGAAGATTACGAATTCAAAGGCCAGAATCGCGCGTTTGTCGATAGCGCTCCAGTAATGGAACGCCCGCTTGCCGAAAAAGCCGGGCTGGGATGGACTGGCAAACATACGCTCATCATTAATAGCACTGCTGGTAGCTGGTTTTTTCTCGGCGAGATATTTACCTTCGTCCCCTTGCCGATCGATGAACCCGCGCAACCCAACCAATGCGGCGAATGTACCGCGTGCCTGAAAGTTTGCCCCACCGATGCCTTCCCTCGCCCCTATGAACTGGATGCCCGTCGCTGCATTTCCTATTTGACCATCGAAAACAAAGGTGCCATCCCGGAAGAATTCCGCGAGCCTATTGGCAATCGCATTTTTGGGTGCGACGACTGCCAAGCCATCTGCCCCTGGAATAAATATGCGCAATTCACCCAGGAGAAAGATTTCCTGCCTCGCCACGGTTTGGCTGATAGCGACCTGGTGGATTTGTTTAACTGGACCGAGGACGAATACCTGACCCGCACCGAAGGCTCGGCGATTCGCCGTATCGGCTATGAGGGATGGCTGCGAAATCTGGCCGTAGGATTGGGCAATGCACCGAGTGACGAGCGAATTATCCAGGCACTAAAAGATAAAAAAGATCAGGCATCACCCTTGGTGCAGGAACATATAGATTGGGCATTAAATCAGCAGGCGACCCCGAATCGTCGCCGCAAACGTAAAATACAGCAAAACCGTCCCATCAATTGACATAACCAATCCCCAAAATAGCCAGAAGTTTTGCCGTCTCGGCTATTCTTTTGACGCATAAACGGGAATAATACGCACCCCTTCAAGAGCGCGACCACTTAAGAGTTGTGCCATTAGTGTTTAGAAATCGGTCAATCAATGCACCCTGAACCTCCGAACAGCGAGGCCAGAGACAATGTTTGGTGATATGACCGGAACTGTCCTGTTG
>JAGKWY010000059.1 GCA_021151625.1 Gammaproteobacteria bacterium
TATGAATCTCGATGGTGCCTTGCAGACATTCTTCGCCGAGGCGGAGGATCTATTGAACTCAATGGAGGCCGCCTTATTGCGTTTGGATGAGGGCGAAAAAGATATGGAGACCATCAACGAAATTTTTCGTGCGGCCCATACCATTAAAGGCTCAGCGGGTTTGTTTGGGTTAAATGACATAGTCAGCTTTACCCACATTGTAGAAAATGTGCTGGATCGTGCGCGCGATGAAAAAATTACCATCACCAGCGATTTGCTCAGCATTCTCCTGCCGTGTCGTGATCATATTGCGGTTTTGGTAGAAAATGCCATGCATGAACAGGCTAATGACGAGGCCTGTTTGGCGCAGGGTAAGACCTTGCTGGCTGCACTCAATCCCTGGCTCGAGGAATCTGCCGTTTCCAGTACCGCAATTGCTACAACCTCCCAACCTGCTGTACTAGCGCCCAGCGGTAACGAACCTCTTACAGATAAGGACTCCTGGCATATTTCTGTGCGTTTTGGGCCAGATTTATTGCGCAATGGTATGGACCCTTTTTCAATTTTGCGTTTCTTGCGCACGCTTGGCGATATTACGCACATTACAACTATTACCGATCACCTGCCGGAATTTAATGATTTCGATCCCGAGCAATTATATCTCGGTTTTGAAATTACCTTGAACAGCAATGCCAGCCAGCAGCAAATCGAAGATGCATTCATGTTTGTGCGCGAAGAATCGGAAATCAGAATTATTCCGCCGCGCAGTAATATTGAAGCTTTCGTTAACTTGATTAACTCCTTGCCGGAAAACTCACAGCGATTAGGCGAAATTCTGGTAAAAAGTCATGCAATCAGCTATCAAGAGTTAGATGCTGCTCTGGCTACCCAAAAAAACCAGGCTAAGGCTCTGGGTAAAGTGGAAATGCTGGGCGACATTTTAATTGAAGAGCAGGCGATAGCTCCGGAAATCGTCAATGCGGCTTTAGATAAACAGAAAAAGAATAGCGAGAAAAAATCCAGTCCGGAAAACCGCTTTATTCGTGTTGATGCGGAACGTCTGGATAAATTAATTAATCTGATTGGTGAATTGGTCATAAATCGCCAGCGAGTGGATTTGCTGGCTTCCAAAATGGGTAACCCGACGTTAATAGAAGCAGTTACCTCCATGGGTAATTTTACTGAAGCAATTCGCGATGCCGCACTGACACTGCGCATGGTTCCCATTGGTGATACCTTCCAAAAATTCAAACGCGTAGTGCGCGATACCGCTAAATCCCTCAATAAAGAAATCGAGTTGGAAATTGAAGGTGCGGAAACCGAACTGGATAGATCCATGGTGGAAAAATTGAATGATCCACTCATGCACATTGTGCGCAATGCAATGGATCATGGCATTGAAGCCATTGCAGTGCGTCAATCGCGCAATAAACCAGATGCAGGCACTATCAAACTCACTGCACGTCACGATGCAGGCAATATTGTCATTGGTATTCACGACGATGGCGGTGGTTTGGATGTAGAAAAAATTCGCAAAAAAGCTATTGCTAATGGTTTGTTGGAAGAGGGAGTACACCTGAGTCGCCAGGAATTATTCCAATTGATTTTTCATCCGGGCTTATCAACGGCGGAGCAGGTTACCAACTTGTCTGGTCGCGGTGTTGGTATGGACGTGGTAAAGCGCAACATCGAAGAGCTGCAGGGCGGCATTGAAATCGAAAGTGAAATGGGCGTAGGCACGAGTTTAAGTATTCGCCTGCCGCTGACCCTGGCGATTATCGATGGCTTCCATGTCACGGCCGGCCATATCGATTTTATCGTGCCGCAAAACACCATTCTGGAATGTGTGGATTTAAATTCCCTTATCCATGTACAGGGGCAGAACTGCGTTAATTTGCGTGGCGATCAGGTGCCCTACATTCGTTTGCGCGAAATATTTTCACTGCAACCCAAAGACCACAGCCGCGAAAAAATAGTGGTAGTGCAATTTGGTGAAAAACGTGCGGGCATAGTCGTGGATGAATTGCACGGTGAAATTCAAACGGTGGTAAAACCTATGGGGCCAATCTTCCAGGCGCTTAAAGGTATTGGTGGGTCGAGTCTTTTAGGTACCGGGGCTGTTGCGCTGATTCTGGATATCCAGCAGTTAATTGGCTTTGCCATTAGTCGTGAACACATACGCAATAATGCCTTTGCTGTGAATCTTCAGGAGCAAGAACAATGAATCAGGCAGGTAAACAAAAAAAATCCGGCATCCCGGAAGTGATCAAGCAATACCTTACCTTTCGTATTGGCAATGAGCACTATGGTTTGGAGTTGTCGCAAACGCGCGAAATCATTGAGTACAGTGGTATTACTGAAGTGCCGCTGATGCCCAATTTTTTGCGCGGCGTTATTAACTTGCGCGGCGAAGTGGTGCCGGTGATTGATCTGGCTGTGCGCTTGGGGCGCAAGCCGATTGAAGTACAAAAACGCACCTGCATTATTGTGGTGGAGCTGCAAAATAACGAGCAAAACCATGTATTGGGTTTGCTGGCGGATGCGGTGAGTGAAGTGATCGAAATGGACGATGAAAATATTGAGGATGCCCCTTCTTTTGGAGCCAATATCCGCGCCGAGTTTATTCAAGGTATTGCCAAGCGCGATGACGAATTTGTGGTGTTGCTGGACGCAAATAATGCCTTGTCCATCCGCGAGCTGGCCCATTTGGTGGAAGCTCAGTTGCAATAACCTGATTCCAATTGTGAGGGATTTATCGTGTTATCCAATTTGACATTAAAATTTAAAATTCTTTTGCTGAGCGCACTGGTGATTTTGGGCTTGTGTTTGCTGGGCGGCTCAGCCTATTTTCAAATCCGCCAATTCAATGCCATTGTGGATGAAACCAATCTACATGTGCAGCGCCGCTCGGATATCCTCGGTGAAATCCAGGAGTCGGCGATTAATTTTAAAACCCAGGTTCAGGAATGGAAGAATATCCTGATTCGCGGTAATGACCCGGATCGTTTTACCAAACATGTGGAAGGCTTCAGTCAGTCAGAAAAAATAGTACAGGAGCACCTTGCCAAGGCGATAGAGCTGCAAAAAGAAGAAGGTGTAGCTACGGATGTTGCTGAAAAACTCAAAGCTGAACATGCTCAATTGGGGAAGAATTATCGCGAAGCCTTGAAGAATTTTGATCAAAAAGATTCAGGGACCGGGATGGCAGTGGATAGATCGGTTAGCGGTATGGATCGCGCAACATCCTCCCAAATGGAAGAGTTGGCTGCGGCAACTTCAGCTGGTTTTGAAAGTTATCTGCTTGAGTCGGATAAAAAAACCGAAGCAGTCTATAACACGACAGTTAATATCCTGGTCATTATTTGTGTTGCGGCATCGGCGATTATTATCGGTGTTATGACCTTTATTTTCCGCGATATGTTTAAAACACTAGGCGGTGAGCCTGCCTATACAGCAGATGTGGTGTCGCAAGTTGCCAATGGCTATCTCAATATTGATATTCAGTTGAAACAGGGCGATCAAACGTCACTGCTCGCCAGCGTAGAAAATATGCGCAAACAATTGGCCGAAATTATTGGCGAGGTGTGTAGCTCTGCAGATGCACTGTCGTCAGCCTCAGAAGAGGTGAATGCTACCGCGCAATCACTGGCGAAGGGGGCTTCGGTGCAAGCAGCAAGTGTTGAGGAAACCTCCGCATCTATGGAGCAAATGTCTGCTTCTATTTCACAAAATACCGAGAACGCAAAAATTACCGATGGTATGGCTCAAAAAGCCGCACGCGATGCAGCCACAGGCGGCGAAGCAGTAATGGGGACTGTGGAAGCCATGCAAAAAATTGCCGAGCGCATTAGTGTTATTGATGACATAGCCTATCAAACTAACTTGCTTGCTTTAAATGCCGCGATTGAAGCAGGGCGTGCAGGTGAGCATGGGCGTGGTTTTGCGGTAGTAGCGTCGGAAGTGCGCAAGCTCGCTGAACGCAGCCAGGTTGCAGCACAGGAAATTGGAACTCTTGCCCTGGATACCGTTAAACGCGCAGAAATGGCTGGCACCATGCTTAATGAAATGGTTCCTGCTATTCGCAAGACGGCAGATCTGGTGCAAGAAATTTCAGCTGCTTCAGCAGAACAAAACTCCGGTGTGGCACAAATTAACGGTGCAATCGGGCAGGTGAGTCAAACGATGCAGCAAAATGCAGCGGCCTCTGAAGAATTGAGTTCTACGTCCGAGGAAATGAGCACCCAGGCGATTCGCTTGCAGGAATCTATGACCTATTTCAAATTGCAATCTGATGCTGCTAACAGTTCTTTTAAAAAGCCTGCGCCAAAGAGCTTCGTAAAACCATCGAACACCGGCAGTAAGAAGAAAGATACAAGACCGTCATCGGACGATGAGCTGGATAAAAACTTTGTACGTTACAGCTAATGCTCAGCAGGGTTGTTTAACCATGAGCGTTTTTGATTAATGGATATATATGGAGTTAAACATGACTGTCGCCAAAAAAATGTTGTTGCTGGTAGCTACTGCATTGTTGGGCATTATTATTCTCGCAGGGGCGGCCCAGGTTCAGATTAATACGGTATTTGAACAGACTAATTACAGCAATGAAAATGTCATTCCGAGTATGCAATTGCTGTCAGATATTCAAAGCAATATATACCGTTTTCGGATTCGTCTAAGCCGTTTTGTATTAAATACTGACACTGCGCAAACAGAGAAACTGGAGTCAGATTTAAATAAGGCGATGAATGATGCAAATGGTGGTTTGAAAAAATATGAGTCGCTAGTTGCTGACGATCGAGATAAACAGCTGCTAGCCGATGATAAAAAATTCTTCGATAGTTTTATGGGGCAAATGCCGGCGATTTTGGCTGCAGCGAAAAAGGGTCAGGCAGATGTTGCCTTGGCTTTGATGGAAAAATCTGGGGATGATGCGAGATCACTGGCAACAGCGTTGGAAACTCATGCTGCCTATAATGCTGAAATTGCAGACAATGCCAAGAACACGGCGCTGGCAACCAAATCCAATGCTGCCGTTTTATCAATCACCATTGCCTCGATAACCTTGATTGCGATTGCGCTAATCGGCTTTTTTATTGCACGCAATTTGCTGCGGCAACTGGGCGGTGAACCGGATTATGCTGCTGCCGTTGTTGCCAAAATTGCCAGTGGTGATTTGACCCAGCAAGTGAATACCAAGCTGGGCGATACCACCAGCATGCTGGCTGCGATTCGTGAAATGTCTAATACCCTGGCGCAGGTACTGGGTGAAGTGCGCAGTTCGGCAGATGCCCTGGCATCGGCATCGGAAGAAGTGAATGCAACCGCACAATCACTGGCAAAAGGCGCTTCTGTACAAGCCGCGAGCGTGGAAGAAACCTCAGCATCCATGGAGCAAATGTCTGCCTCCATTATGCAAAATAATGAGAATGCGAGCATTACCGATGGCATGGCTCAACGAGCCGCTGCAGATGCGGCAACAGGTGGTAATGCAGTAGCGAGCACGGTGGAGGCGATGCAAAAAATTGCTGATCGTATCAGCGTGATTGATGACATTGCCTACCAAACTAATTTGCTTGCACTTAATGCCGCCATTGAAGCTGGGCGTGCGGGTGAACACGGGCGCGGTTTTGCTGTTGTTGCGTCTGAAGTGCGTAAGCTTGCTGAGCGCAGCCAGGTTGCCGCACAGGAAATTGGTTCGCTGGCAGGTGAGACTGTGAGTAAGGCTGACAACGCCGGTAAGCTCTTACAGGAAATGGTGCCCAGTATTCGCAAAACAGCAGACCTGGTGCAGGAAATTTCGGCAGCTTCATCCGAGCAAACTGCAGGGGTTAATCAAATTAATGCAGCGATTGGTCAGGTTAGCCAAACCATGCAACAGAATGCAGCGGCGGCAGAGGAATTAAGTTCTACATCGGAAGAGTTAAGTTCCCAGGCGATGCGCCTGCAAGATGCGGTCAGCTATTTCACGCTATCGGTTGAAGATAATCGCAATGCTTCTACACGCAGTGCACGCCAATCTATGGCGCAGCCGGCACCGACACGCACACGTAAAGCAGCACACAATGTTACCGCCAGCGATGATGATCTGGATAAAGATTTTGTGCGCTATACCTGATTTGCACCATTAACACTAAGCCGTGGGCAATATGACCAAGTGGAATGCAGGCGTTTATGACTAGTGAGAATGCAACACCCATTCCGTCGGATAAAGAGTTTCAGCTGTTCCAGCAACTCATTCAGGAAAAGCTGGGTATATTTTTGCCGGCGCAAAAAAAAGCGCTGTTAAGCAATCGCTTGTGGAAGCGGTTACAAGCTTGTGATGTGAAGGGCTTTGGCGATTACTATCGTTTTATCCAAAGCCCGCAGGGCCGGGGCGAATTGAGCACGGCGCTGGAATTAATTACCACTAACGAAACCTATTTTTTCCGCGAGCAAAAGCATTTCGATTATTTACAGGAAGAGATGCTGCCCAATTATCGTCCCGGCCAAAACTTCCGGGTGTGGAGCGCGGCTTCGTCGACCGGAGAGGAACCCTATAGTATTGCTATGGTGCTGCAGGATCGTTGCAATTGTGACTGGGAATTACTTTGCTCCGATGTAAATCGCACTGTCGTAGAGCAAGCCAAAGTGGGAATTTATCCGGAGATGCGCGTGCGCAATATTCCGCCGAATTATTTGCGACGCTTTTGTCGCAAAGGCGTGGGGCCCCAAGCGGGCAATGTGCGTGTCAATGCGGAGCTGCGTCAGGCGGTGCAATTTTTTACGCTCAACCTGCATGAAGATTTTCCCGACCTTGGTAAGTTTGATCTGGTGTTTTTGCGCAACGTGTTGATTTATTTTGAAAACGACAACAAGACTAAAATCCTGGATCGTATTGCCGATAAAATGGTACCGGGTGGCACCTTATTTGTTGGTCATTCAGAAAGCTTGCACGGTATTAGCTCCCGTTTTGTACCTATAAAGCCAGCTATCTATCGTCTGGCTGGGCGTTGATAAATGATTGCTGTTCCTGAACTAAAGCCGCTACACAGTATCCATCCCGGTGAGTGGTATTTCGGTGTGGAGTACGAGCGTTTGCATACCGTGTTAGGGTCCTGCGTGGCGTTAACTGCCTGGCATCCCCGCTTGAAGATTGGGGGCTTGTGCCACTACCTGCTCGCTAAATCTGCAGAGCAAAAGCCTGTAACGCGGGATTGCCGCTATGCAGTTTTTGCTCTGGAACAAATGAAAATGGCCATGCAATCGTTTGCTCATCCGGGCGAATTTGAATTGGGGTTATTTGGCGGTGGTGATATGTTCGCCTTTACCACACCCACGTCTATAGGTATGGATAATATTCGCTATGCGCAACAATGGCTTGCGCGTGAGAAACTGCGGCCGCAGCATGTGGATGTTGGCAGCAGCATCTCGCGCTCGCTAACACTGGTTATACCTACTGGTGAAATCCAGGTAAAACATTATCAAATGAATCCCGAATGAGTTGTTGAAAAGCAACGCTTATCGACAATACTTGGTGAAGTGCGCCACGGCGTCACCCCTTGGTAAAAGTTGAGATGCTATGACTATTAATGTGTTGGTGGTGGATGATTCAGCGGTAGTACGCCAGGTGCTGAGCAGTGTACTGAATGAAGCGCCGGACATTACTGTGTATGCCACGGCGTCCGACCCCATTTTTGCACAGCAGCAGATGCAAAAAAAATGGCCGGATGTCGTCCTGCTGGATATCGAAATGCCGCGTATGGATGGCCTGACTTTTTTGCGTCACCTGATGCAGGAGCGACCAACGCCCGTGATTATTTGTTCGTCATTGGCGGAAAAGGGCGCTGAATTGACTTTACAGGCGCTGGCTGCCGGGGCGATCGACATAATCACCAAACCGCAGTTGGGCGTAAAAGATTTTTTATTGGAAGCTAAACATTTGCTCTGGCAAACCGTGCGCGGCGCGGCTGGTGCACATGTGGTGCGGCGCAGTCACATTGTTGAAACAAAACATGCTGCGCCTGTTGTGCCTGCATCTGATTTAGTGACCATGACCGCCACTACCGATACGATTATCGTGATAGGTACCTCAACCGGCGGCACCCAGGCATTGGAGGAGGTGCTGAGCAAAATTCCGCGCACCTGCCCAGGAATTGCTGTCGTACAACATATGCCAGAAAAATTTACCGCCGCTTTTGCCAAACGTTTGGATGGGTTGTGCGAAGTTGATGTAAAAGAGGCTGAGTCAGGTGATCGCTTGATTCCCGGCCGAGTGTTAATTGCACCGGGCGGGCATCATCTGGAAGTTCAGCGCTCCGGCGCGCAATATATTGCCAAAGTATTTCGTGGGCCGAGTGTTAATCGCCACTGTCCTTCGGTAGATGTTTTATTTCGCTCGGCGGCCCGCTCTGCGGGGCGTAATGCAATGGGAATTATCATGACCGGCATGGGAGATGACGGAGCCAGGGGATTATTGGAAATGCGTCAGGTAGGTTGTAGAACTATTGCGCAGGATGAGCAGTCCTGCGTGGTATTTGGTATGCCCAAGGAAGCCATCAATATGGGGGCGGCAAAAGAAATTATGCCTTTATCGCAAATTCCAACAGTCCTGGGAGCCAGGCTATGAAATCTGCGATTTCCGAATTAAGCGTGTTGGTCACAGACGATAGCCTCACCCAGCGCCAGTACGCCAAAGAACTGTGCAAAGAGCTGGGCGTGAGTTCGCTTTATGATGCTGCCAATGGTGTGGATGCATTGGATGTGCTTGCAGCGAATAAGGTTGATGTAGTTCTGATTGACCTGGAAATGCCAATCATGGATGGGGTTGAGCTGATTCGCTCAATCGCGCAAAAAAAATTGAACGCCAGTGTGATTATCCTGAGTGCTAAAGATCCGATTCTGATAGCCAGTGTTGGCACTATGGCGGAAGCCGATGGGTTGCATGTTATAGGTACTTTTCAAAAGCCTCTGTTGCCGGATGTATTGCAATGCAGCCTGTTGCGGTTCATTCAAGATAGCAAAGCGTCTGCCGAGCCCAAAAAAGCCAGCGACAACGAGGTTACTGCGCTGGAGTTGAGCCAGGCTTTAGCCAATCATGAGTTAACCCTGGCCTTTCAGCCCAAATTAACTGCGCAGGGTTTATTGTTACGCGGTGTAGAAGCGCTGGCGCGCTGGCGCCATCCAACCAAGGGAATGATTTCGCCGGCAGTGTTTATTGAATTGGCTGAACGCCACGGCATGATCGATGCACTTACCCATTATTTATTGGAAGAAGCCTTCAAACACAAACGCAGTTGGCAACAGTATGGTTTGCGTTTTCATCTCGCCTTTAATTTATCGCCGCTGTCATTGGCGGACTCCGATCTGGTGGATTGGCTGTGTAAAATCGCCAATGACTATGGCATAACGCCAGCAGATATTACCTTTGAAGTCACTGAAAATGCGCTCCTGGGTGAGTTGGCCAGCGCCATTCGCACTTTGGCGCGTTTGCGTTTGAAAGGTTTCCATATCGCTATTGATGATTACGGTACTGGTTTTGCCAATGCGCAGCAGCTATCGCGTGTGCCCGCGACGGAATTAAAAATAGATCGCTCGCTGGTACATAACGCCGCGTTGCGACCGCAACAAAAAACTATCCTTGCCAGTACGGTTGATCTGGCCAAAAACCTCAAGCTAACCACGGTAGCCGAAGGGGTGGAAACTGAAGAGGATTATAAAATCCTGCTGGATTTAGGCGTGGACCTGGTGCAGGGCTATTACTTTGCCAAACCGCTCTTCCCTGATGATTTACTGGCCTGGGTAAAAACCGGCTTGAGCCAGTTGCGCCGGCAGCAAGAACAAAAATAACCGCTTATTTTGACAGCAGTTTGCGCTGCAGCTCACAAGTGTTTTCGCGAACACTTTTTCTCGCCCTCATCCCTGGGCAAATCAGTATAGAATTGCTGACGCGAGTTAAGCTATTTCCGCTCGCCGGACTGTTCGGTCGTTTGGACAGTCGATGGGGGTCATTATTCATCATGGGTACAGCTTGCCAGTCGCAGCATAGGCGCGAATTAATCGTTTTCCCATGATGATCCATGCTGGTTATTAACCACAGGGCTATAGCAATGAACAGAATGCAACCCAGATTACACGCGGTGCATCATGTTGCGCTGATATGTTCGGATTATGAAAAGTCCAAGCATTTTTATGTCAATATCCTCGGGTTGGAAATCCTTGCGGAAAATTATCGCGCCGCGCGCGCTTCCTGGAAGCTGGATTTGGCCTTGCCTAATGGTACCCAGCTGGAGCTTTTTTCATTTCCCAAACCACCCGCCCGCCCATCCCAACCCGAGGCTTGTGGTTTGCGGCACCTGGCGTTTGTGGTGCGTGATCTGGATGGTGTTGTGGATTGGCTAGTCTCCAATCATATTGAGGTGGAGCCGGTCAGGGTGGATGAATATACGCACAAACGGTTTACTTTTTTTAAAGACCCGGATGGTTTACCGTTAGAACTCTACGAATTGCCTGCCTTGCCGCAACATTAGCGGCGGCGAGATTATTATGATCGCTATTAACAGAGTGAGATGTGTTGGTGTTTAAACAAGCTTATCGGTTAATTGTTATTGCTGTCACTTGTTTGATAGTTGCGCCAGCGCAAGCACGCGAACTGGTTATCGCCTTTGAAAATACGTTGCAGGAGTCCAGCTCCCTGGATGCCAAAGCGCGTTCGCAAATGCTGGTGCGTAATCTGAAAACGGTAGCGATTCCACAGGCGATGTTCTTAATTAAAACGGAGAATTTGAGTAGCAAAAATCGCGAACGAGTAGCACTTTATAGCGATAACGGCCATCTACTGGTCAATACCGGGCACAGTCATAGTCTGGTAAGTAAAAGTGATCTTTATGCTTATGAAATTAGCTTGCTCAAGGCCAATCGATTATTGGCTCCCTACAGCGGCTACAAAAAGCATATTCATTTCTCCTATTTGCATGAGTCGGGTGACGCAAATATCCAGCGCGGTTTAATTGATTTCTTGCAGGAGCGTGGTTATCAACCAGCATTTACTGGATTTAATCCGGCACGCGGGATTGATACCTATGTCGATCAGCTGTACCAAAAGAAAGTGCGCAACAATCGCCGGGTAGATATGGCCGCACTGGAAAAAGCCTACGTTCAGTTACTATTGGAGCCGCTTCAACGGCAAGATGAATACTTGTTTACTATGCTGGGCTATTCTCCGCGACAAGTATTGGTCATTCAGGAAAATGATTTGGCTGCTTATTTTGTTGTTGCCCTGGTGGATGAATTAATTGCGCGTGGTTGGACGATGGTAGCTGCCGAAAAGGCGATGAATGATCCGCTCTTTAACCCTATCGCCCATGGTGGGTGGGGGGCTAATGGGTATTTGCACGGGTTAACCGGTTTGCCGGAACTTCCTGTGGCTTATCCGCGCTTGATTGGCGCGCGCAAGGCAGAAGTTGATCGAGTCCTGCAGCAGTTGGTTCCAGGCTTTATTGAATAACCCGTGACAATTGAATGGCGTGTGATTGTTAAATAGTTTGTTACATATTGAGTAATTTTTTACATTTATGGTGATGTGGTGATAGAGGCAAGTATGCTGAAAAATACCTTCCGTTTAATCGTATTGCTGGTTGCCAGTAGCATTGCTATGGGCGCTATGGCACAAAAAAAATCGGTAATATTTAAAAACGGTTTTGATTCTGAAACCGAGGCAAAAAAATGGGCGCTTATGTACGGCGTTAAGTTGGTTGCCGAGCAAGCGCGCAATGGCACAGGTGCGTTGCAGGTTGATGAAGGCGAGGCATCAGTGCGCTCGCGCGTTAACTTGAGCGAGCAGGGTACACTGGAATTCTGGATAAAAACTTCCACTCCGGCGACACAGTATAAAATAAATATACTGGTTTCCGGCACGCAAAATACTGACACCGGTTGGGTGCAGGTAGGACAAATCCTGGGCAGTAATGACTCTACGGAATACCACGCCAAACGTATTTCAATTGATGATCCGGGCAAAAAATTCCTGCGTCTGGATTTTGAAGTCACCAATGGCCAGGCCTGGTTGGATGATGTCAGCGTAGAAAAAATCCTGCTGGATACGGCGCTGCAAAAAAACCAGGAAAAAGTAATTGCCGAAGTGCTGGGCAAATTGCGCGATGACAAAAATTATCAGGTGCAGGCTGATGCGTTGCGCACCCTGGGGAAAAATTACGCGGCGCAAATAGATGTACAGCGTCAATATCTGGAATATGCCAACGGTATTTATTCCAGTGTGACTCTGGTGTTGGCAACGTCCGAGCGCGGCAAAATGGCCAACCCGCTCGGTTATCAGACCTTTAAAGGTATCGTCAGCGATGTTAAGCGAGTGGCATCGCCGATTCAGAAGTCGCGTATGGAATCACTATTGAAACCCTTGGGCGATATTGCGACGGCCACCCTGAATGTGATGACCCAGGGGGCTTACCAGGCCTTTGCCGAGCCCTTTAAAACCATAGTGGCGACCACCTTTGATCGTGTGTCCTATGAAAATGCCGGTGTGGATCGCAAAGCGCGCAAATTTGCCGAAGAGAATGGTTTGAAAACTTTCTCCAAGGCGGAAGGCTTTTTGGGCGAAGTGGAAAAAGAGTTAAACACTGTAGTTGCTCTGGATAAAGACCTGATCGATATCCAGCGCGAGGTGGATAAGTTCCGCAAGGATCTGGATAAACATTTAAAAGAGTCGCTAATTGCCGGTGGTATGGGGCGCGGCCAGGAAAATTACAATCGCGTGATGAGCAAAGACGAACCAACGCGCAATGCGGCCCTGCAGGAAATTGATAATTATTTTATTTTGCAGGCGGAGAGCTATCAAAATTATTCCAGCTCCAACACCGAGTTTGTGCAATTTATGATGAAAGCTACAGGCACCATGGAAGAGACTCAGGTGTTCAAAGAGCGTTTCAACCTGATTGCGTCTTCAGTGATTACATTTTATGACAAATTCGATCGCTCAGTCGCTAAAGACCAAAACCCCTTCTCGGATGAAAAAGATCGCAACCTGTGGGAATCCCATGCGGTGAAAGTGCGCGAGTATATCCAGGAGTCCAAAGCCGCGTTTGCCAAGGCTTATATGTAAATCCAAGGCTCGGCCAGCAAAGCAAAACACCCCGCATTGTCGGGGTGTTTTTTTATCGGCAGGTTGCAGATTAATGCGCTAGCGAGCTTTTTTGGAAATGACATTGGCATATATCCAAATTCAATTTAACCGGCTATGCTTCTTCAAGTGATAATTTTCGCGCCTCAGTAAAATCTCGCGCAGGCGCGCAGCGGTAGTAACCTCATCTCTCGAATAAGACAAGTAATGATGCTGAGATTAGCCTTTTTACCTTTGGGTATTTGCGGGCGCATTGCGTCAAAAGCCTTTCGCCTTGCGGTTTTTGTGTTGCTTTGTGCGACAGTTGTGACATTTGTCAGTGCGCCAGTCCATGCCTTGGATAAACAAAAAATAACCGTTTCTTACCTGTATAACTTTGCCAAAAATATCGAGTGGCCCAATCAGGCGGCCATGACCTCATTTGATATCGGCGTTTATGGAACCTCTAACCCGGCGTTGATGGATGAATTAACGGTACTGAAGCAGCGCGTCAAAATGCGTGATTTGCCGATTACGGTGACTCAGGTAAATCGGGTGGATTCTTTAGCCAAATACCACTTGGTCTATGTAGAGCAGACGAGCGCGAAAACCATTAGTGATATTTACGATGTATTGGAAGGTAAACCGGTATTGCTGGTGACCCATGCTTACAATAATAAGCAATTGGTGATGATCAACCTGGTACCTACCAGTGATGATCGCCTGAAATTCGAAGTGAATAAATCCAATATTATTAATCACGGATTAATACCTTTACCGGAGTTGATCCTCAATGGCGGCACTGAGATTGATGTAGCAAAACTCTATCGCGAAGGGCAAGCATCATTGGTTGCACTGCAAAAGCAATTACAAGGGCGCGAAAAAGTGCTCAATGAGTTGACTGCATCGATTCAAAAACAACAGACCACCAATGATCAACTGCAAGCGCAAATGGCGTCGCTCAACCAGAACATTCAAAAAAGCGATGCATTGATTGCCGAACAAAAAAAGCAACTGGAAAATCAGCAGGTACAAATTGAAGCGAGCAAGCTGGAGCGTGAAAGTTTGCTCAATGAAGTTGCCCAGCGTACCCGGGAATTGGATGAGCAGCAGGGACACCTGGATAACATCCGCAAAGAAATTGATACTCGTGAAAAGCGCTTAACCTACCTTAATAGCACTATTAAATCCCAGGAAGATATTATCCTCAAACAGAAAGACGCCATTGTGAATCTGGATGAATTGGTGGATTCACAAAAAGTAGCGCTGCGTTATTTGTGGGGGTCGGTAATTCTTGGTGCTTTGTTGATCGTTACTGTGTTAATTGCCTACACAGTAAAACGCCGCGATAACCAGCGCCTTGCCGCGCACAGTCAGGATTTGCAAATGGCGCGCGATCGTCTGGCGATTGCCAAGCGCAAAGCTGAGGATGCGAGCCAGGCCAAGAGTGAATTCCTGTCGTTGATGAGCCATGAATTACGCACTCCATTGCAAGCTATCATCGGTTATACCGAAGTAGTGATTGAAGAATTAAAGCTCGCTGATGATGAACATCACGTAAAAGATTTAACGCGTGTGATTGCCAATAGCGAGCGCTTACTGAAATTAATTAATAGCGTATTGGATTTGGCCAAAATTGAATCTGGCCGTATGGATCTTGATCTGGCAGAAGTAAAACTCTCCAGTCTGGTTGACGAAGCAGTTGGCACAGTGGCTCCCCTGATTGAGAAAAACGCCATTCGCCTGCTCCTGGATGTCGATGATGGTGAATCCCTGCCAAAAGCAGATCCGGAAAAATTGCTGCATATACTCATCAATTTATTAGGCAACGCTATTAAGTTTGCGCCCAATGGTCAGGTTCGCATTAAGGCTTACCATCAACCCAAGCGTATTTTCATCAGTGTGGCTGACAGTGGTATAGGCATTTCTGCGGAGCAGCAGGCCGGCATTTTTGATCCGTTTAAGCAAGCTGACTCCGGCACTACGCGCAAATTCCAGGGTAGTGGTTTGGGCCTGTCCATTACGCGCCAGCTGTGTGAATTAATGGGCGGCACTATTCACGTAGAAAGTGAGCTGGGTGCCGGGGCCAAATTTATTGTTGAGCTGCCCTTGCCGATAAATCCAACTCCAGTGTTGGTACAAAGAAATGAAGCAGAGGAATCAGTCACTGCACCGCTGTTATCCAATCCCGGTGCAGTGGGCGAACATGTGGTGATGATTGATGATGATCCGGCGTTTTTGGATGTTATGGCCCGCACCATTCGCGCTGAAGGTTATCAGGTACACACAGCGAGTGATGCCGAAAGTGGCTGGCGATTAATTCAATCCATCAAGCCCCAGGTGATCACACTCGACTTATTATTGCCGGATCAACACGGCTGGATTTTATTCGAGCGCATTAAAGAGGATCCGGATGTGTGCGACATTCCGGTGATAGTGGTCTCCATGATAGAAGAGCGCAAGCGCTTTAATCGCCGACCTGCGGAAGAATACCTGACCAAACCGGTCAGACGCGAAACACTAAAACAGGCCATTCAGCGACTTGCCCCGCGCAAATCATAAATTGCCTGAGCGTAATGAATTAAAAGTTAAGTCAACGGACTTTGCTTTCATGCAAAGTTAAACTAGTCTTATTTCTTTCTTAGTGCAAAAAGTACTTACTGATCAGAATGCTAAGGTGGCAGTAAGTAACTTCATGGCTTATTGGTGTAGTTGGGTCTATAGCATTGAGTGGTTCAGTCAGCGGAATGACGCCATACCCTTTTTTAATAGGTTGTCATTATGCGCTTTTCTCCTGTGGCAAAATTTTCGTTTGCTTTTCTTCCTCTTGTTATTGCAGCTGCTGCACGGGCCGCATCGGAGCCTTCCTCTGCCCCGGAAGATTTTTATAATCTAAGCCTTGCCGAGTTGGGGCAGGTTGAGATTTCTATTGCTACGGGTAATAGCACTCCATTAGATCGCGCACCAGCCGCAGCCACAGTGATTACTTCAAGTGAAATCCAGGCATTGGGTGCGCGCAATTTAAATGAGATTTTGGAGTCTGTACCTGGGTTGCATGTGGGACTTTCCAGTTTAAGTCGCCTTGATTCTGTTTATTCCATCCGCGGGATTCACACCGGATTTAATTCGCAAGTCCTGTTAATGATTAACGGTGTTGCTGTTCAATCAAGTTTGCAGGGTGGACGCCCATCGCTATTGAAAGTTCCAGCATCGGGAATTGATCGTGTTGAAGTTATTCGGGGGCCAGGTTCCGCCGTTTACGGTGCGGATGCTTATGCCGGGGTAATCAATGTAATTACTAAAGACGCATCGGTTATAGAATCTACCAAAATTGGCGGTGGTGCCGGGTCTTTTGGCAGTCGTGATTTATGGTTACAAACAGCAAACCAATGGCGTGATTGGGGCGTATCCTTGAATGTTGCCTATCAGGAAAGTGATGGCGATAGGGATCGCGTAGTCAATTCTGATTTGCAATCCATTCTGGATGCAGGTTTGGGAACAAGTGCATCTAACGCTCCCGGAGCACTATCAACACGTTACCAAATTTTGGATACGCACCTGACTCTCACCAGCGAGAAAACGCAAATTAATTTATGGAGCTGGATTTCCAATGATGCAGGTGTAGGTGCTGGCGGTGCCCAATCGCTGGATATTAATGGCAGCGATGAAAGTAATCTGGTGTTGATGGATGCAACTTACCATTTCGATGATGCGGGTGGTGACTGGGATAATAGTGTTCGTTTTAGTTACCTTTATTATGATCTGCAAACCCGCTTTACACTTTTGCCTGCAGATAGCCTGATTCCTATTGGCAGTGATGGCAACGTGAACGCAGTAGAACCTGCCGGTTTAATTGCATTCCCTGATGGTTTAATTGGACAGCCTGGGCAGGAATCGGTCGATACCCAGTTGGATTTGATTTCGATTTATTCGGGCTGGGAGTCGCATCGCGTAAGGTTTGCGGTGGGCTCAAAGCATCAAACACTTGAAGCGCGCGAATACAAAAATTTCGGCCCTGGTGTGATAACTACTATTGTTCCTGTGGTATCGGGAAAGCTCACTGATGTTAGCAATTCGGAATATGTGTTTTTGCCTGATAGCTCGCGAACTATTGGTTATTTATCTTTGCAAGATGAATGGCAGATTACCTCGTCACTGGAGTTAACGACAGGTGTACGTTATGACGATTACTCGGATTTCGGTGGCACGACCAATCCGCGTATTGCACTGGTATGGGCCGGAACCGAGCAGCTCACCACTAAATTAATGTATGGCAGTGCCTTCCGGGCCCCATCATTTACCGAACAAGGTTCAAAAAATAATCCGGTATCTTTAGGTAATCCCAATTTGGATCCAGAGCGAATAGACACGCTCGAGTTATCGTTTAATTATTTGGCGACCAAAGATTTACAAACCTCACTGACTTTATTTAGTTATCAAGCGCGGGACATGATCGAGTTTGTCTCCGCAAATGTCGCTACGATAAAAACGGCGCAAAATGCACGCGATCAGGACGGCGACGGTTTTGAGTTGGAGATGAACTGGAAACCGCTCACATCATTTCATTTTTCCGGCAGTTATTCCTATCAGGATGCAAAAGACGCAAATACCAATCAGCCCATTGCCGATGCTCCCGGGCAACAAATTAAAGTTAATATGAATTGGGAATTTGCACCTGATTGGCTGCTGAATAATCAATGGATTTATATCGCTGATCGCGAGCGTCGTACAGGGGATTTGCGCCCGGCTATTGATAATTATACCTGGGTAGATTTGGTGCTAACTCGAAAAAATATTGTTCCTCAATTTGATGCTTCATTCGCTGTAAGAAACCTCAGTGACGCTGACGCAAGAGAACCCAGTAGTGGTGAGATTGCAGATGATTACCCTCTGGAATCGCGCAGTGTATGGCTGCAATTAAGTTATCGGTTCGATTAATTTTTTGGATGTTGTAAATGCAAGAGCCTAAACACGATCAGGTGCGCAGCCGTAACGAACCATTTGTGGCAAAAACGGCAACGCGTATCTGGCAAGAAACTCCTGATACTGATAATCCTTATATTGCGCGTGCTGCATTTTGCTATGGATATGATCTGCTGGAGTTGATGAACAAGCGATCATTTTCCGATGTTTTCTATTTGTTATTTCGCGGTGAATTACCTACGCCCGAGCAGGCACAGATTTTTGAAGCGCTAATGATCAGCCTGATTAATCCAGGGCCCCGTCATCCAGCTACACGTGCCGCCATGAATGTGGGGGTTGGCAAAACCAATCCTTTGCACATTTTGCCTATAGCCAGTGCCGTATTAGGCGGGGATTATTTGGGCGGTGGTGAAATTGAAAACGCGATGCGTTTTTTACGCAAGCAGCAATCTTCCCCTGCATTGGAATTATTCCAGCGGTGGGCTGATCAGGGGCCCTCTCCGGACACTCTCGTCTCTCACGGAATCTATGGTTTTGCGCAAAAGCATGGTGGTGTGGATTTATTAGTGCAATCCATTGCTGATCATCTATCAAAAATGTCGGGAGCTGGTGATTGTCTGCGTTGGGGGCAGGATTTCGCGCATCATTTGCAACCCTTGGGAATTGGTTGGTCAAGCACAGGTATTGCCGCTGCAGTATTTGCCGATTTGGGCTTTCATCCACGTGCGGGGGGCTGCTTATTTCAATTATTGGGAGCGCCCGGATTGGTTGCCCATGGTCTTGAGCTGGCAAACAAACCTATTACCGCCATGCCTTTTGTGAGTGATGACAATTATGTTATCGAACGATAAAGATTCGCCGCAGGTTGTTTCCAATAGCAACCCGGAAATTATTGATTTCCTTAACCGGCAGCGCGGAAAAATTTTTAGTAAAACTGGCGGCTGGTTTCCGGGGAAAGGTGTTTTTTCTCATGGCTATTCCATGCTGGAAGAGTTGGTGGGCGAAAAATCCTATTTCCAAATTTTAATTTTAAATGCGACAGGAAAACTGGTAGCCAAAGAATTAGCGGATTGGGTTGAAGCTATTTATGGTTGTTTAAGCTGGCCAGATCCGCGTATATGGTGCAATCAAATTGGCGCACTTGCCGGCGCGGCGCGGACTTCAGTGGTGGCTGCTACCACAATAGGCTCTCTTGCGGCTGATTCCCGTTCTTATGGGCCCTACACGTTGCTGGAGGGCCTGCGTTTTATTCAGCGCGCACATGCACAATTTCTGGATGGTGCTGATGCTCAAGAAATTGTGCGACGTATTATCGCCGCCAATCGCGGTAAACCCTATATCGTTGGTTATATTCGCCCAATTGCTAAAGGCGATGAACGCCTTGAAGCAATGGAGCGCTACGCGAAAAAATTGGGATTTAACATCGGCTCGCATCTTTCACTTGCCTATGACATTGAAAAAATATTAATGCGCGAGTTCGATGAAGGAATGAACATTAATGGCTATATGTCAGCCTTCTTGTCCGATCAGGGGTTTACGCCCGAGGAGGTATATCAAATGTTTGCGGCCATGGTTGCCAGCGGCGTAACTGCCTGTTATCTGGATACTTGCCAGCGGCCAGCGGATACTTTTTTACCCTTGCGTTGTGAGGATATTGATTATCAGGGGCCTGCACCGCGTGCAGTTCCCGAATAAATTTATTATCTATTTATGTAGGAATAGTTATGCAAAAAAATGCGTTAGTAACAGGCGGAAATTCAGGTATAGGCTATGCGACAGCAAAGCTGTTAAAAGCCAAAGGTTATACGGTATTTATTTGTGGTCGCGACCAGGTGCGTATAGATAAGGCTGCGCAGGAGCTGGGAGCAACAGCAATTCTCGCTGATATTGGTAATACAGATGACGTTGCGGGTTTGGTAAATTATTTCGCGGATAAGCCGTTGAGCGCGCTGGTGAATAACGCTGCTGTTGCGCATTTTATTCCTCTACCTTTAATTACCAGTGCCGATTTTGATCAGTTTATGAATATCAATTTGCGCGCACCATTGGAGTTAATTAAAGGATTGTTGCCCTCTCTGCAACAAGTCAGCGGAAGTATTACTAACGTATCATCGGCAGTAGTTAATAATGGTTTGGCCAACGCTGCGCTCTACGCCGCAACTAAAGGGGCTTTGGAAGCAGTGACCAAAAGCCTTGCGATTGAATTGGCTCCGGTAGGCGTGCGTATTAATGCGGTATCGCCCGGTGCAATTGATACGCCGATTATTGGCAAACTCGGTTTTGATGAGCCCACGCAGGCCGCCATTAAAGCCCATATGGAAACGACTATTCCATTGAAGCGCTTTGGGCGCCCGGAAGAGGTGGCAGAAGTTATTGTGGCGCAGTTGGAATCTGCCTATACCACTGGCGCTATTTGGGCGGTAGATGGCGGCGTGAATGTAACTTGATGCAGGTTTGTTTGATGCCAAAAAATTAAGGGGCTGTTGAGCCCCTTAATTTTTTATGATGATGCAATTTCTTGTTTGAGCAGTAAGCGCTCTACCGGCAGCGGATGCCCTATGTGATACCCCTGCACAAAATCTACATTCATGCTTTTTAAAATTTCCAGAATCGCCTCGTTCTCCACATATTCCGCCACAGCTTTTTTGCCGAGCGCCTGGATTACCTGAATCATGGATTTCACCAGGGTTTGATCAATTTGGTCGCGATGCAAGTTCTGGATAAACGAACCATCCAGCTTGATGTAATCTGCCGGTAAATCTTTCAGGTAAGCAAAACTGCTGAAGCCGGAACCAAAATCGTCTACTGAAAAACTGCAGCCGAGTTTGTGCAAATCGGCAATTACTTTTTGGGTGATGTGTAAATTAAACAAGCTGGCACTTTCGGTTAATTCAAAGGTAATGCGCTTGGGGTTAACGCCTGTGGCATTGAGGTTTTCCAGAATAGTCGGCACCAGATTTTCATCTTTAAACGCTTGCGCGGATAAGTTGATAGCGATGTGATTTAATTCGGGATGATCGTGCAAGGTGTGAATTGCCAGTTTGATAATCCAGCGATCCAGCAAGTGCATTTCCCCGGCAGATTCCAGCGCAGGAATAAATGTGTCTGGCCCCAAAATGCGCCCGTCGGGTTCACGCAACCGAACCAGCGCTTCGTAATAAGAGACACGGTTATTTTTAATGTCGAAGATGGGCTGGAAGAAGAGCACCATGCGATCTTCCATAATCGCCTTGCGAATTTTTTGCGAGGTATTGATGGAGTGACGCAACTCATCACTCTCACTGTCGAGCGGGTCGTATTGGTGAATCAGGTTGCGTCCACGCCCTTTGGCGACATAGAGCGCTATATCGGCACGCATTAAATGCTCTTCGGCATTGTTGGTGCTGCCATCAATCAGGGTTAGACCAATACTGCTACCCAAACTGACGCGTTGTTCCTGCAGTTGAAAGGTAAACTCTGCAACTATTTGCTGGATATTGCGCGCAAACTCATAGACCTCATGGGCCTTAATATCGCGCAGCAGAATGGCAAATTCATCACCACCCAAGCGGCATAAAATATCCGTGCCGCGAATGCGTTTGCTGAGCAGGTGTGACATTTCGCGCAGTACTTCGTCGCCTTTTTGATGGCCGAAGGTGTCATTGATAACCTTGAAGTGATCCAGGTCCAGGTACACCAGCGCATGTTGACGATTGTTGCGCACTGAATCGGCGGTGAGTTGTGCGAGGGTGGATTCAAAAAAGTGGCGGTTGTACAGGCCGGTCAATGAATCGTGCATTGCCAGGTATTTTAACTGCTCCTGGGATTCGCGGCGCTCAGTGATATTGTCCAAACAGATAGTAAGGTTTTCTGAATCTTGCAACTTGGTGGAACGGCTAACTTTTAGCTGCGCCCAAAGTTTTTGCCCGCGATAATTGCTCAGGCACAATTCAAATTCAGGGCAGGGTTTGTTGCTTTGCAGGGATTTGCGAATTTTATTTTTGAATAGCGAATACTGGTTAAAGTCATCGGCTGCAATAAATGATTCCAGCGATTGCCCAATACATTCGCTAACCGGAAAACCCATCATCGTTTCCCAGGCTTGGTTTAAATACTGGATTTTAAAATCCGCATCCAACTCCATCACCACCGATTGCAAATCATTGAGCAGTTGGTGATGGCTTTCATAAAGGCTGCGATATTCGCGCTCGCGTTCTTGCACGGCGTTAACCCGTGCGGCGAATTGCGCGTTGCTAACCAGGTAATCATCGCGGTGAATGGCAATATCGCACACCTTGCGTAACTGTTCTGCACGAAAAGGTTTGGGAAGAAAATCAACGGCGCCCAGCAGCATTAATTCTTCGGCCTGATCGATAGTGGTGTGCGCGGTCATGATCACCACCGGTTGATTGGGATCGATACTGTGGATCTCCATCAAAATATCGCGCCCGGATAACTTTGGCAGCATTACATCCAGCAGCACCAAATCCTGACGGCCTTGCACCCAGGCGCGCAGGCCAGCATCACCTTCGCTGGCAAATTCAATATCAAATGACGCGGATAAAATACGGCGAATTAAATCAGCGGTATCCGGCTCATCCTCCACCACCAGCAAGCGCGGTTTGGGTGTGGTGGTATCTTTGTGGTGGGTGAGGTTTTTAACGAGCGCGGGTAACTGGCCAATGTGTTCTAACGGCAGTAGCTGGTTGATGCCGTATTCGCGCGCCGTCACTTCGGCAATGCGTTCACACCAGGTTTGTGCGGTAATGACGATTGGCAAATCGATACGGCAGAGCAGAATACCGCTGCGCACCAAACGCGAAAGCCGCCAGCCATCCAGATCGGGAATGCTGACATCCACAATTAATAAATCAATGGTTTGCTGACGCAATACGCGCAGGGCTTTTTGCGCAGAGTCCACACAAGTAGTGTGGGCGTGCGCGAGTGACTGCACACTGGCATTGATGGTTGCCAACGCGTGCGGGTCGTTATTAACGATGAGAATGTTAATAGGTGAGTCAGGTTTATTGGTGTTATCGATTAACACTCATGAGTCTCCGAATTAATATCCTTTTAGCCTAGCATAAACCGCTATTACCTTTTCATTTGAAAAAGTTTTTCATGT
>JAGKWY010000249.1 GCA_021151625.1 Gammaproteobacteria bacterium
ACCATCGTCGGTAATTTCACCCAGCCCCAGAAATGCGCGGGGCGATTGATCGGTTTCTGCACAAAAGACGCGCACAATAGCAGCTTGCGGGGCAATTCGGTAGATCTGCGGGTGCATCACCGGGTTACCCAAGCGGAAGTAGTAGGCACTATTGGCAGCCAGCTCCACTTTCGGCAGAGTTGCGACCGGAGCATCAGCGCCCAACAGATGGCGATCCAGTGCAGTATAGGCGGCTTCATCGCCCTGCCCAGCCTGAGTTTGCTCAAACTCGGCTTGCAGCTCCTCCAGGCTGATGCATTGATCCTCACCAAACAAGCCAGCCAATGAGCGATGCAGGGTTTTCACATGGGCACCACAGCCCAGTGCATTCCCCAAATCCACAGCAATGGAACGAATATAGGTGCCTTTGCTGCAGAGAATATCCAATTCAACTTCGGCGGTTTCACCAGAGCGAAACGCCAGTATCTCGATTTTATGGATAGTCACAGGGCGCGGCTCGCGTTCCACCTCAACCCCCTGGCGCGCCATTTTATAGAGCGGCTGGCCATTGAGCTTAAGTGCAGAATACATAGGCGGCACTTGCAAGATATCACCCAGCAGGGGTTTCAACGCCGCCTCCACTTGCTCACGGGTAACCGCTGCCGCAGAGACCTGGGCGATGACTTCGCCATCCGCATCGCAAGTATCGGTCGCCACACCTAATTGAATACAGGTGCGATAGCCTTTATCGGCATCGAGTAAAAACTGGGAGAATTTGGTTGCCTCGCCAAAGCAGAGCGGCAATACGCCGGTTGCCAATGGGTCAAGCGCACCGGTATGGCCCGCCTTTTCCACAAAGAACAAACGCTTGGCGCGCTGCAAGGCATGGTTGGACGTCATGCCCGTAGGTTTATTCAACAACAAAACGCCATCTATCGGGCGGCCTTTCTTGCGCGCCATCAGTGTTGCTCGCCCTTGGTGTCATCGTCAGCTGACGGCTCATCATCGTGCTGATGCAGACTGTCTTCTTTCATCGCCCGATCAATCAATGACGACAGCGCCTGCCCTTTGATGGAGGTTTTGTCGTAGATAAATTGCAACTTGGGCACAGTGCGCATGCTTAACTCTTTCGCCAGAAACGTGCGCAAAAAACCGCCGGCCTTGTTCAGGATTGCTGCAGCATCCAGGCTTTGCTTCTCGTCGTCCACGCCCACAAAAGTGACGTACACCTTGGCAAAAGCCATATCGCGGGTAACAGTGACCTCGTTGATATTGACCATACCAATACGTGGGTCGCGGATTTCAGCCGGAATTACCTGCGCCAGCAAGCGCTGAATCGCATCGGAAACCCGGTCTGAACGGGTAAATTCTCTTGGCATTCGCCATTAACCTCTTTAAAAATAACAAAGCCCCACCCCCTTGCAGGGGTGGGGC
>JAGKWY010000060.1 GCA_021151625.1 Gammaproteobacteria bacterium
TAATCTTTCGTTGTGCGCGTAGGCGCTCAGGAAAGTTTCATTGTGCTTGATGATCAGCAATTTGCCGTATCCACGCAGCCCGCTTCCTGCATAAACCACTTGCCCCGCAGCAGCTGCAAGCACAGGCTCTCCCAATTTTCCGCCAAGATCAATACCTTTATTGAAGCCATCATTGCCCTGAAATGATGACAAAATTGTACCTCTGGATGGCCAGCGCCATTGTGGTGCACCTGACTTGACAGTATTGTTACCAATTAATTCTTGTTTTTTCGTTTTATTTTCTTTACGGGAATCTATAGCCGCACTTACTTTGGAAGGCTCTTTACTAGGAGAATAATTAGAGACACGCGGTAATTGATTAGAACCATTTGCATTACCTGAGCGCGCAGAAGTATGCAAATCAAGCCGAATAACTTGCGAAGGACGAATGACATAGGGAGCTTTTATCCCATTGAATTTAGCCAGTTCTTCATATTTAAGACCATAACGCCACGCAATAGAGAACAAGGTATCTCCCGGTGCCACAATATGCGTTTTGGGTCGCCAAAGCGTCTTTTGCGACCGATCAGTTACAGGGGCAGAATAATGACTAGCACAGGAATAAAGCATCATCGAAACGATCAAAATAATGAACACTTTGAGTGTTTGCAACTTGCAATAATATGCTGATAACGGCATAAAATCATTCACTCGCGGTGTATATTTTTTAATCGCTCTTATGCCATTTTAGACTTAATATTTAAAATTTATTTTAAAATTATCTAATATATTTATAAAAAAATGCACAAAAAGAGTTTTATAAGGCATAAAAGTAGGTGGAAGTTTAAAAAGTGCGCACCTTTTTGAGTCTAAAAAGCGACTATTGGCAACACACATCCAGCACTCTGCCAAGATTCTAGACTTTAGATGAGAATTTAGCGCGAAGTTCCTGATAAAAAAGGAACAAATTTTACCGGCTCAAGAATCTGGGTAATGAAATTTTCAGTATCACCATCGCGCAAAACAAGGTGCAAATGCTGCTCTCGCCCACCAATAGGAATGACCAAAACACCACCTGGAGCCAACTGTTTTAACAACTCATCAGGAATAGCCTGTGGTGCAGCAGTACTTAGAATTCCATCATAAGGTCCCGCTTCAGGCCATCCGAAACCACCGTCAGCATGACGCAACTGGATATTACGCAGACCTATCTGGCGAAAACGTTCTCTGGCCTTGTCTTGTAAAGGCTTGATACGCTCTACGCTATAAACCTGCGGCACAAGTTGCGCGAGAATACTGGTCTGGTAACCAGAGCCGGTGCCAACTTCAAGTACTTTAGTTAACTTATTACCCGCAGCACCCAACAGGATTTCCGTCATGCGCGCAACAATGTAAGGCTGGGAGATGGTCTGCCCATGCCCTATCGGCAAGGCAGTATCTTCATAAGCACGATGAGATAATGCTTCATCAAGAAAAATATGGCGGGGAGTATTCAGCATAACGTCCAACACTTTCATGTTGGTTACACCTTGGTCACGCAGGCGCTGAATAAGACGCTCACGAGTGCGCAGCGAAGTCATACCAACGCCTTGCATCAATAAGTTAGTCATATCCAGCTCCCCTTCCGAGATTACTTTTAGCAAAAATTAAAAGTGTCACTATAGCACAGGGTTAAGGACCGAAGACTCACTCTGGCACAACCGCTGTTGTCTGCAAAACCAATAACTCATGCAAAACTGCGGTCGCAAACTCGCCAGCATCCAGGGAGAAACTCAAGTACAAAGAATTTTCTTTCCAGTAAAAACTTCCATTATCTGGAATCAATTGCAATGCTCGACGCTCCTGCGACAACCCTGCGTGCTCCATGCCATTACACCACTCCTGCCACGGCGCTAATACCTTCTGTTCGAATGTTGCCAATTCACCTGTTACCGGTGGGCGTCCACGCCCCCATAATGGCCCAGAGGAAAAATCCCCAACTTCACCATCGAGGCATTGTGCCCAATTACCCGCGGTCACACGCGCAGCCAACACCTGATTGAATAGAAAAGATCGCGCTGCAGACAACATCAGGCCACGCTTTTGCTTGTCGCGATAACGTTTTCCATCCACCAAAATAGCTTGGGCTTCATGCAAATTATTTCCATTTCGACCAAAGCGCTGCTCACCAAAATAATTAGGGACACCCAGCGAAAAAACCTTTGCGATTTTTTGCTCAAGAGCTTCGCGATTAGTAGTGCTTACATCGCGTAAGCAAATAACAAAATGGTTTTGCTGATGATCGCCACGGCGCAGCTTTTGCTGATGACGCGATGCAGAAAGCAACTTAATTGAATCAGAACTAATATCGCCCCACGCAGGTTCTATTCCCTTTGGCAAATAAACACTAAACCACTGCGTTGTTACTGCATGTCGATCTTTACGGCCACAGTAGCCAACATCATTAACATTCACTCCTGCTAAGGCAGCTATCTTTTCAGCAACCCACGCGGTATTTTCACCACGTTTGAGAATATGCAAAAAAACATGCTCTCCCGCGCCCGAGGGTGAAAAACCGAGGTCTTCATCCACTTGAAAATCTTCGGGCTGTTCACGAAAAATAGCGGTCGCAGTAAGCTCACCGTAGGCGCGCGGGAAATTCAGATTAAACTCGATCAAAACACATCCACCTGCACAATTTGATAATTATATTCTTTCAAGCAACACAACTGCGTAACAGGCAATTCCCTCTTCACGCCCGGTAAAGCCCAAGCGCTCAGTGGTTGTGGCCTTTACGTTGATTTGATTCAGAGCTGATTGCAAATCGGCAGCAATTGCTTCCTGCATGCGTGGAATATAATTCGCCATCCGAGGAGCCTGGGCGACAATCGTCATATCCGCATTAACCAGCCTCCAGCCCTGCTGATTAACCTTTGCATACACCATACGCAACAACGAGCGGCTATCAGCATTGCGATATTGCATATCAGTATCAGGAAAGTGTTTTCCAATATCCCCAAGGGCAGCAGCCCCCAGGAGCGCATCGCACAATGCGTGCAAAAGCACATCGCCGTCAGAATGTGCAATTAATCCGTGATGATGAGGAATAACTACACCACCAATTACGATTTTATCGCCTTCACCAAACGCGTGGACATCGTAGCCATTACCAATACGCATCGACATAAAACGTTCCGAAAATAGATTAATTAATATTGTTTTGTTGCTGCATGAGCATAGCAGCAATAGCCAGGTCTTCCTGACGGGTAATTTTAATGTTGTCACTCCGACCTTGAACCATCAATGGCTGATAGCCATAAGCCTCAAGCGCTGAGGCTTCGTCAGTAATCGTTTTTCCTTCAACTAATGCGCGCTGCAAACAATCTCGCAACATCCCCACACGAAATAATTGCGGGGTCTGCGCTTGCCAAAGAGGCATACGATCAATCGTTTTCTCAATAAAATTATTAGAAACTTGCTTTAACGTATCACTCACCTGCACACCCAAAATGCCGCCAACAGGATGATCGCCCACAGATCCGATAAGCGTCATAATTTCCTGTGCGCGAATGCACGGGCGCGCTGCATCATGAACCAATACCCAGTCACTGTCATGCGCCTGTGAGGACAACGCATTTAACCCATTTAGAACTGAATCCGCTCGTTCATTACCGCCCTTTACTCGAACAATATTGGTATTTCGCGCACAGGGGAGCTGAGCCCAAAAATCGTCAACCTCTGACAGCGCAATATAGACCTTCCTAACCTGCGCAATTAAAAGCAAGCGCTCCAGCGTATGCTCAAGTACAGTTTTATCCAGCAAGGGAAGATATTGCTTGGGGCAATTTGCGCCCATACGAGAGCCGACACCCGCCGCCGGTACTATCACCCAATAGGCAGGGGCATTAGAAGTATTTGGAGAATTCATGGGAATATTCAGATAGGACTGGCAGGTTTAGACCGCCAAAATTTTAGGATTACTGTTTCTCATCCAGCAACATAAAAAACGTTTCGTCTTTTTTTATGAGACCAATATCGTTGCGAGCACGCTCTTCAATAGTGTCCAAGCCGGATTTTAATTCTTCGACTTCGACATCAAGGATGCGATTGCGCTCGCGCATACGATCATTTTCAGCCTGCTGAAGATGGATATCACCTTCCAGTCGATGGGCATGGGCAAGGCTGCCATCACCGATCCATAACCGGTATTGCAGGTAGGCCAATAAAATAATCAAAACACCCAGCAACCATTTCATAGTGTTACATCAATGCGGACTTTTTTATTTTGATAAATGATAAAACCAAAATAACGAAAACGATTAAACAACAGTCAAAAACAAATCACAATCAAAGCGACATAAATCAAAACAACAAAGGCCGATAATTCGGCCTTTGTTGTCACTGCAATTACGCTTTAAATTCAGCGCGACCTTTGTAAGGAGCTGCCGCGCCTAACTCTGCTTCGATACGCAACAGACGGTTGTACTTGGATACGCGGTCTGAACGACACAGAGAACCAGTTTTGATCTGGCCAGCAGCAGTAGCAACTGCCAAGTCAGCAATAGTAGTGTCTTCAGTTTCGCCAGAACGGTGAGAAATTACTGCAGTGTAACCTGCATCCTGAGCCATTTTGATCGCGTCCAGCGTTTCGGACAGGGAGCCAATTTGGTTGAACTTGATCAGGATAGAGTTAGCGATTTTTTTCTCGATACCTTCTTTCAAAATCTTGGTGTTAGTTACGAACAAGTCATCACCCACCAATTGGATTTTGTGACCGATTTTTTGCGTCAGGTCAGCCCAGCCAGCCCAATCACTTTCGTCTTTACCGTCTTCGATAGAGATGATTGGGTACTTGGCAGCCAGGTCAGCCAGGTAATCAGAGAATTCGTTGGTAGTGAATACGCGACCTTCACCAGCCAGATCGTATTTACCATCTTTGTAGAACTCGGTAGAAGCGCAATCCAGGGCCAGAGTTACGTTCTCGCCCAGTACGTAGCCAGCTTTAGCAACTGCTTCTGCAATCACTTTCAACGCATCTTCGTTAGATGGCAGGTTTGGTGCAAAACCACCTTCATCACCTACTGCAGTGTTCAGGCCTTTATCGTGCAGGATTTTTTTCAAGCTATGGAAAATCTCGGCACCCACACGCAATGCTTCAGCAAAAGTTTTAGCACCTACTGGCTGAACCATAAACTCTTGGATGTCTACGTTATTGTCAGCGTGTTCACCACCGTTGATGATATTCATCATTGGAACTGGCATGGAGTATTTGCCTGGAGTACCGTTGATGTCAGCAATGTGGGCGTACAGAGGAACTTTTTTGGAGATTGCAGCCGCTTTGGCGTTAGCCAGAGAAACCGCGAGAATGGCGTTAGCACCCAATACGGTTTTGAAATCGGTACCGTCAGCTTTGATCATAACGTTATCAACTGCACGTTGATCCAACGCATCCAAACCAACAACCAGGTTTTTAATAGTTGTGTTGATATTGTTGACCGCTTTCAACACACCTTTGCCCAGGTAACGTGACTTGTCGCCATCGCGCAACTCCAGCGCTTCACGTGAACCGGTAGAAGCACCAGATGGAGCTGCAGCTGAACCTACAGAACCGTCTTCCAGAATAACTTCGGCCAATACAGTTGGATTGCCACGGCTATCCAGAATTTCAAAAGCTTTGATGTCAACAATCTTAGTCATTCGTTTTTTCTCCCAAAAACAATCCAGCCAAACCCACCGCCATGCCCGCACGGGCCAGTTCTGCAACTTGATGACGACGACCGCTAGATGCCGCCCCCATTGGATCACGACACTGCAACGAATGAGTTACATCAAAAATTACCGGAGCATCACCGCTCACTTCACGCATAGTGCGAAAGCCAAGCATGTCAACCACCAGATTGTCGTAACCAAAATTGGTGCCGCGGTCACACAGAATAATTTTTTCATTACCGCACTCAGCAAATTTTTCCACGATGTTTTTCATCTGGCCAGGGCTGAGGAATTGCGGTTTTTTGATATTGATAACTGCATTGGTTTTGGCCATAGCAATAACAAGATCTGTCTGACGTGCAAGAAATGCTGGCAGTTGAATTACATCGCAAACATCCGCCACTGGCTGGCATTGATGGATTTCGTGCACGTCGGTAATCACAGGAATATCAAAGGTTTGTTTAATTTCCTGGAAAATTTTTAAACCCTCTTCCATTCCCGGACCACGATAGGAATGAATTGATGAGCGATTGGCTTTATCAAACGAGGCTTTAAAAACGTAGGGGATGCCCAATTTTTGGGTAACTTTTACATAGGCTTCTGCAACCTGCAGCGCCATATCGCGCGATTCAAGTACATTCATGCCGCCAAACAATACAAAAGGCAATGAATTACCAACCTGAATCTTACCAATGCTTACAACTTGTTGTGACACACGAGTTCCTTTTTTGATCAGATATTGATTTGCAAAAAAGACTGGGGCGCAATCAATTGCGCCCCATGAAATTACTTTTTATTTACCAACGCTGCTTTTACAAACGCGGTAAAAAGTCTGTGCCCATCACGCGGTGTGGACGTAAACTCCGGGTGGAATTGACAGGCAACAAACCAGGGATGATCAGGAATTTCCACCATTTCCACTAGCGTATCATCGGCAGACCAACCACCAATTTTCAGACCAGCTTTTTGCAACTGATCAACATAATTGTTGTTTACTTCATAGCGATGACGATGACGTTCAACAATTACATCAGCCCCGTAAATAGTGCGCGCGTTAGAGCCAGCTACCAAACGACACTCCTGCGCTCCCAGGCGCATAGTACCGCCGAGGTCAGAAGATTCATCACGCTTTTCAACTTCACCTTCGGAGGTGATCCATTCAGTGATCAAACCAATCACCGGATGAGGAGAATTACGGTCAAATTCAGTTGAGTTAGCACCTTTCAAACCAAGCACGTTGCGCGCAAATTCAATCACAACGGATTGCATACCCAAACAAATTCCCAAGTAAGGCACTTTGCTTTCACGGGCATATTGCACCGCCATTAACTTGCCTTCTACTCCACGCTCACCGAATCCACCAGGTACCAGAATAGCGTCAGCATCTTTCAGAATGCCGACACCTTCTTGTTCAACGCGCTCAGCATCTATGTAATTAATATTCACTTTGGTACTGGTGTGAATACCGGCATGAGTCAGGGCTTCGATCAATGATTTATAGGCATCCAACAATTCCATGTATTTACCGACCATGGAAATGGTGACGGAATTTACCGGGTTCAGTTTGCCATCAACAACTTTGTCCCACTCGCTCAAATCAGCCTCGCGACATTGCAAACCCAAAAGTTCAACAACAATTTGATCGAGGCCGAAGCTTTGCAACAAACGAGGAATAGAATAAATAGTATCGGCATCCGGCAGCGGCACTACGGCGCGCTCAGCGACGTTGGTGAATA
Source organism: Gammaproteobacteria bacterium (assembly GCA_021151625.1). Taxonomy (GTDB): domain Bacteria; phylum Pseudomonadota; class Gammaproteobacteria; order Pseudomonadales; family Cellvibrionaceae; genus Cellvibrio. The sequence goes on from JAGKWY010000060.1 coordinate 7,404, forward strand.
GTGCAATCTTGCGACGTGAGTCTTCATCAACCATTTTTTCCGAACGGCATAACAAAATATCTGGTTGCAAACCAATAGAACGCAGCTCTTTTACAGAGTGCTGGGTTGGCTTGGTTTTGGTTTCACCAGCGGTCGCAATATAAGGAACCAACGTCAGGTGCATCAACAGCGCACGTGAACCCATTTCTACTTTCAGCTGACGCACCGCTTCCAGGAAGGGTTGGGATTCGATATCACCGACAGTGCCGCCGATTTCCACCAAGGCTACATCTACGTCGCGACCACCTTCGAGAATACGGCGCTTGATTTCGTCAGTAATATGCGGAATCACCTGCACAGTACCGCCGAGGTAATCACCGCGGCGCTCTTTACGCAGCACAGTTTCATAAACACGGCCGGTAGTGAAGTTGTTGCGACGGGTCATCTTGGTGCGAATAAAACGTTCGTAGTGCCCCAAATCCAGATCAGTCTCAGCACCGTCCTCAGTAACAAAAACTTCCCCGTGCTGGAACGGGCTCATGGTGCCCGGGTCAACGTTGATGTAAGGGTCCAACTTCATAATGGTCACTTTAAGGCCACGAGCCTCAAGAATGGCAGCCAATGAAGCCGAGGCGATGCCTTTGCCCAATGAAGAAACAACACCACCGGTTACGAATATATAGCGTGTCATGTAAAACCTGATTAACTGTGAAAATGCGGAGCGGATTGGAGATAAATGCCTGTTTCAGTGCCCGGCAGGCGAGCCAAGGGATTTATCGTTCAGGACGGGGCGCCAGAGTAACAGAAACGACCTTTCGGCTCAACGAAAAGCTGGGGGGCAAGACCATCGAAATAAGAATAAGTGATTGATCTAACAACAGTTGGGATAAAACCGCTGCTATATATTACTCATCATTTTCATTATTAAAGGCCGCCTGAATCTGGCGACTGGAAAAACCACGTGAATGAAGGAAACGCATTTGCCTGGCCTTTTCTCGCGCATCTATAGGCATTTGCCTGAATCGTTTTATACGAACATCCCGCGCCAGAGCAAACCACGCAAAATCAGACTCCTCAACCAACTGACTGATCAGATAAGCATCAATGCCCCGCTCCCGCAGCTCCATCCTAATCAGAACGCTTCCCTTTCCCTGCTGTTGGCGCATCCGGATAAACGCCTCAGCAAAACGCTCATCGGATTGCAGGTTCTGCTCCTTTAGCTCAGCAACAACCTGTACGATTATCTCTGGCGACGGGAATTTGCCCCCCAACTTCTCGATGAGCTCTTTGGCCGAGTGTTCGCGCATCGCCAACAAATTCATCGCAGCAAAGCGCACATCAGACATTTTGATTTGCTCAGACATAATCCTGCTTACCCTGAAAATCCATAAAAAAATGGCCGCAGTAGCGGCCATTTTCGTTATAAAAAGCTCGATTTATTTAGGTGCTGCCTGTACAGGTGGAAAGTAAGCCATAACCTCGGTTACTGCCCGGCTTAATACTTCACGCTGCTGCTGTGGAGCCATACCACGACTTAAACGCTTTTCCGAAACACCGCGCCAAATCGGCTTTTCTGTTTTCGCATCCACTATATCGATAATCAAACTACCTTGGTTATAGACGCGCAACCCTGCACCTGGACCATGGAAAAATGGGCTTGGATAACGATAGTAACCCCGACCATAGAATCCAAAACCGTAGAGGTCGTCATAACTGCGCGGATCTATTTTCTCTTCTACCACCACGTGATAACTCACAATAAAGTCCGGTTTTGCACCAGTAGCAGCACTCTGATAACGCTTTGCCAATTCACTTTCCAGAGCCGAATGAATATGGCTGAGAGTGAAGGGAGAAATCAGAATATTTTCTTTGGAATCCTGTTTGGTTTCCGCCACGTTAAAAGTTTTCAGGGCAGAAAAATCGTAATCAGCCTGATGATCTGTTTCTACATTGGGTTGGGTTGCACAACCAGTGAAGACCAACAGACTACAAAGTGTGATCAACCAGGTAATCTTTTTCATACTATCTCGACCTCGCAAATTATTGAGCTTTACGCCCTATCCTATTCTTGGTACTGGCTTTTTATTACCTAGCCAGCTCCTTAAAACCAGAATACTGAGCAGGATCAACACTGGCAAGAAGATTTCTGTAATAAAAAACCCCCGCCACAAGGGTAGCGAGGGCTTTTACAATTTCGCACAAATATTAAACGTCTACATCTTCCACATCACCACCGCTGGCACTCAATGAGAGCACTGGAGTCGCCAGAAGTTCAGCGCGAACTTTTTGCTCCAGCTCTTGTGCCACCGCCGGGTTTTCCTGCAAAAACTTCATGACATTGTTTTTACCCTGGCCGATTTTGTTGCCTTGATAGCTGTACCAAGCACCCGCCTTGTCGATCAAACCCAATTTAACCCCGTAGTCCACCACTTCGCCCATGCGGTTAATACCAGAGCCATAAAGGATTTGAAATTCTGCCTGTTTAAAGGGCGGAGCCACCTTGTTCTTAACCACTTTAACGCGAGTTTCAGAACCAATAACTTCTTCACCTTCTTTTACCGCACCCACGCGGCGAATATCCAAACGCACAGAGGCATAAAATTTCAGCGCATTACCGCCAGTGGTAGTTTCCGGGTTGCCGAACATCACACCAATTTTCATACGAATCTGGTTAATAAAAATCACCAAGCAATTGGCATTTTTGATATTACCTGTGATTTTACGTAGAGCCTGAGACATCAATCGCGCCTGCAGGCCTACGTGATGATCCCCCATTTCACCTTCGATTTCTGCACGTGGTGTCAAGGCCGCAACCGAATCCACCACTAATACATCCACTGCGCCTGAGCGCACCAACATGTCGGTTACCTCTAGTGCTTGCTCCCCTGTGTCAGGCTGGGAAACAATCAAATCATCTACATTTACACCCAGCTTGGTGGCATAAATCGGATCAAGTGCATGTTCAGCATCAATAAACGCACAGGTGCCACCCTGACGCTGGGCTTCTGCAATAACCTGTAAGGTCAAGGTGGTTTTACCAGATGATTCAGGTCCATAGATTTCAATAATACGACCTTTAGGTAAACCGCCGATGCCCAAAGCAACGTCCAAGCCTAAAGAGCCGGTAGAGATTGCAGGGATAACTAAATCCTCCTTGTCCCCCATGCGCATTACAGTTCCCTTACCAAATTGACGCTCAATCTGGCTCAGTGCCGCTTGTAACGCCTTTTCTTTATTCGCATCCATTTCACACCTCAACTTATGTAATGAAATCTATATGACAATAATTTTTATGGGATGGGCACAGGCCTTGCCGTTGCCATGGGTGTACTATACACCAAAAACCTGTACACGCAACCAGTACCTGTCAATTTATACAGTAAAATATTTAACGATCATTAGACGATCATGAAATGCAGAAAGCCACCCTGAGGTGGCTTTCTGCATTTCATAGTGGCAAAACAGTATATTGGAAAAACTACTTAACCATTGGCGACATCCACTCAACCACATCTTTACTGAGATCTTTCAGACACTTTTCAGTTGCTGAGCAAACCGTAACACCATTGCCCCCTAAATCCATTACATTGGTTGATGGGGTAAATTCATTAAGTGTCATAATGGCGCAAGTATGCTTTGCAGTCACCATATCATCCTTCCCCTTTATAAGGGCGACGGTCACCTGTACTTTGGGAAGATTAGAGCTTCGCTTGGTGCCAAATTGACGCTTATGCCCCCCAAGTACCAATTGCTCTACGTCTATCGCCAATACAGGTACCACCCCATTCATGATTTTGTCGATAGTGGCAACCGGCTCCAGACGAATACCCTTTGTGCGCGAGCGATCTACCAGATTGGTTACCAGCACCTTATCTATATTGCAGGGGAATTCAGATTGTTTGTATTTGTAGCCTTTTACATTAAAGCCGACATTCTGATTGACATATACCAGCGGCGCTTTGTCATCTGGCAGGGTGGTTTCGGACGCGGCCAACACCTTTAGTGGCAATGCGAGCGCCAGAGCCAATAGCGGCAAACTCGAAAGAGATGACTTCATAAGAGACAATTTCATAACCTTTACCTTTTGTGTTTGTGGTTAATAGAACACTCATCGGTATCTGTGAGGATGCGTGTGAGTTGACTATATTGCAAATGGTGATGAAAACACTGACCTTATGAAAACCTCGCACTTACCTTTTGCTTACCAATTTTTTCCATTTAAAAATCAATAAGATAGAATTTAACTAAACTAGCCACTGAGTTGTAATTCCCGCGCTGAATCTTGCAAAATTACACCCATGGTTACAGTGGACTTCCCTGCTGCAACCGAGGTAAACCAATAAGAAAAAACTTACCGAAAAAGGTATAACCATGAAGACTGCAACAGGCTCCTGGCTATCATGAATGCGCATCAGGAAACCAGTTTTATGCTGGGTGAGGTGAAGGTATCACCCTCACACAATATGCTTTGGGCGCGCGATAAAAGCCTAAAATTGCAACCCAAGGTGATGGCAGTACTGCATTACCTTGCGCATAACCAGCATAGAGTTATCAGTAATGAAGAGCTGATCGAGCAGCTGTGGGAAGGCCGAGTCGTCACTCACGGCTCGGTACAAAAAAGCATTAATGCTTTGCGTAGCGCCTGGAGCGAGTTAATCGGCGACCAGGAATTAATCGCTCACTATTCAAAGCGCGGCTATCAACTGAAGATCGAACCACAGTTTCTTGCTCCAATTGAAACAGAATTACCCAATACCGACATCGGTACTCACGCCCCAGCCAGCCCCCTGCCCAAACAATATCCCTGGAAAAGTATTTTGGGATCCTTGCTACTACTAACACTGATCACCCTGGGCTATCGCGAAATTAGCTGGAGCAGCATCTATTTACCCAGTAATCATCAAACCGAATTTCACAGTACATTGGGTTACACCAATGAAACCGGGCACGAACGCAACCCGACACCACATCCGGATCAGCAACATCTGGCGTATGTTCGCGAAAAACTCACACTGAACCAATCCGATGAAACCGAAAGTGACATCGTGATTCGCGACGCGGACGGAAAAGATTGGCCTATAGCCGGTAGCAACGGTACCTGGGTGAGTCTGGCCTGGTCACCAGCAGGCAATAGCCTGGTTGCCATTGAAGCCAAGCGGCGCGATGGTTCGCCGTTTGGTTCACGCTTTTACCAACCGCCCAATTTTCTCTACTCATTCCATATTTTTACGCTGGATATCGCGCATCAGCAATTATTGGAAAAACAACAGCTCAGCCAATGGCAAGGACGAATTTTTAGTGTGACCTGGTGGGACGAATATACGTTAGAGATTGTTGCCAAACAGGGGCCCAATGCCGGCAACGGGCGCTATCGCTACTCGATTAAGGATCAGCAACTCAAATTGCTGGATGAAATTGCAAATGCAGCCAATCCAATCGCCAGTGCTGTACTCAAGCAAAAAACGGCTATCGCCAGCCTGGTAAAAAATAAGGTGCAAATTAGTTTTCTGAACGCACAACAAAAACCGATTAGCCACACCCAATTGAATCTGGTGACTGCGGACCTCAGCTGGATTCCCGACGGTAGCGGCGTATTGGTTTACGCCGAAGAAGAACGAAAACTATTAGCTGTCTATTTGAATGGAAAACAAATTGCTATTCCTCTGAATGACAGTAAGGATAAGACTTTCTCACACCCACATTATAAAGCTGATGGTCAGGGAATTTTTTACACGGAAGAAAAACGTAGTTCCAATATTGTATTCAGTGGGCTGGACGGCAACAGAACACAGCTGACAGAAAATACAAACCTCAACTACGCAGCCAGCTTTTCACCTGACGGTAATAAGGTCGCCTACGCCTCAGTGCGCAATAACCAAATTAACCTTTGGCTGATTGAGGCAGGGCAAGAACGTCAACTCACCCGGCAACCCGTATCTCAAAAAGTAGATTCCATTATCTGGTCGAGCGATACAGAACACATTGTTTTTAACGCGGGCGGCCAGCTTTACCACCACAATCTTAGCACCGGTGAGACAAACTTATTATTGGAAGGTGTCGATATAGAAGGTGCTGATAAGATAGACCCCCTTGCCTATTTCCCCACAAATAACCAAACCCTGGCGATCAAGCACATTGGAGAGGTGCGCAATTTGTGGCGGATTGATGGAACACAACAAAAACAACTGACATTTGGCGCGGTTGGCTCCGCCATCGAATACAAGGGCGATGTCTATTTTCAATATCTGAGCGAAGATGGTCTATGGGTGTGGCGCCACCAAAGCGATAAACTTGAGCAAATTAATGCAAGCATTGATGAATACAGCAAATTGCTTAGCGTTGATTCTGCCGGGATTTACTTTATTAGCGGTGGAGCCTGTAATGAATCGGATATTTATTATTGGAGCTATGTAGATGCGCAAAAAACCGTCTTTTTGCAACAGAAAAATAGCACTGTTTTAACCAGCGCATTTAACCCCTACAAAGGCATATTACAAACTGAGTGCAATCTGCCAGAGGCAAATATTGTATTAATGAATTAAAAGTGGGATCAGCAGAAAAAAGCTAATGCAAAACCGATGACAAGGATGTCGCTCAAGTTAGAGCTATTAAATTCTCCAGCGCAACAACGACTGCCTGTTTTTGTACGGTATTTCTATCACCGGAAAAATGTTGTAACTGTGTTTTTACTTCAGCATTCGCCTTAATCCAGGCAAACCACACAGTTCCTACCGGTTTGTCAGGCGTGCCGCCTGTTGGCCCTGCAACACCGCTAATGGCAACAGCTATATCCGCCTCAGCCAAGGCTAAAACCCCGCGAGCCATTTCAATCACAACGGCTTCACTCACTGCACCTTCACGCGTCAGTGTCGCATTGTTTACCCCCAGCAGCTTTTGTTTGGCATCATTGGCATAGCTGACAATTCCATATTCAAACCAGGCAGAACTGCCAGAAACGGCGGTAATTGCTGCAGCGACACCGCCACCGGTACAGGATTCAGCCGTAGCAACTCGCCAATTGCGATTCAACAACTGTTCGCCCAAGCGCTGGCCTAATTGCAATAAATAATCGTCCATCTGGCAGTCCGAAAGATAAAAAGTCAGCGGCTGATTATAAAACCACTCATGCTTTAACCACTAGTCGTAAGGCGATCTATACTCCAGCCATAACACCGGCGAGAGAGTGAATGTGCAAACAATTCCTGGGTACCACATCAAAACCCAACTGGGTGAAGGCGGCATGGCCAAGGTTTATCTGGCGACGCAAAAATCACTGGATCGCCAGGTTGCCATTAAAGTACTGGATGCCAGCCTGATTCAGGACGAAGTTGTCCAGCAACAGTTTGAGCAGGAGTCACGGTTGGTTGCGCAATTAAATCACCCTAATATTATTCAGGTGATTGATAAAGGGATTAGCGAACAGGGTCTGCCCTATTTTGTTATGTCTTATATTAAAAGCGTCTCCCTGGAAAACATTTTGCCACGCACAGATGTCAACCTTAGCCGCAAACTCGATATCCTCATCCAACTCTGCAGCGCCCTCGCCTACGCTCATCGCAACGGCATAGTGCATCGCGATATAAAACCCGCCAATGTATTAGTGGATTATGATGGCCGTGCCTATCTAATGGACTTTGGTATTGCCGGATACTTCACTGCCAACGCGGACAGCAATCAACACGCGCAGGAAATGGTTATGGGAACCGGCGCCTATATGGCGCCTGAACAACGTGAAGGAATCTCCCACACCAGTCACCTGAGCGACATTTATTCGCTCGGGGTGTTAATCCACGAATTTATTTACGGCGTAACGCCGATACAGGCAACACGTCTCACCTATCAGATGTTTGACAGTGATCCAGCAGTTAGCAAATTTGCACTGGCCAACAAGATACAAACACTAATAGAACAATGCATTCAACCCATGCCTGCCCAGCGGCCAGTGTCAGTTGAATTAATCCGCCAACAATTACTATTAATTGCCCAGGGAAAACATTTGCATACCAACCGCTGGGGTGTTGAATCTACACGTGACAATATTCCGCCCAATTACACACTACTGGATATTCTCAAAGAAAATCCATTTGGTGCGACCTATTTAGTCAATGATCCCAACCGCCAGCGTTTTTTGGTGATAAAAAAACAATCGCTGGATCATTTAGGTAACGCACCGCAGTACGCGGCCAAAATGACTCAAATCCAGCATCCGCATATAGCGCGAGTCTATGGCACCGGGAAAAATCCGCGCGTCTTTATTATTGCGATGGAATATTTGCCCGGTGGTAATTTGCAGGAGCGATTAAGCCAGACAATGAATATCGGCCAATGCCTGGCACTAGCCCAACAGCTGGCCAATGCACTCGCCTGTGCCCATTCCTATGGATTAATTCACGGCAACCTGCGGCCAAGCAATATTTTATTTGCAGAAAAAAATCATTTGAAACTGGCTGACTTTGGTTTTCCGGTACACAGCTATGGTGAAGACACCGACTGGTACCACCCGACAAATGAGACCAGTTCGACAGCAACAGATATCTATGCGATGGGTGTCATTTTATTTCAGCTAATGACTAACAGGCTGCCGGTAAATGATTGGTGGGGGCTGAAAAAACGCTGGCAGTTGCGGCGCTTACCCGCCGCGCTGCGCAATAATATTTTGCAAATGTTGCACAGCAATCCTAAAAAACGATTAAAGAGTGCCGACATAGCAGCCAACGCTTTTACCAATTTACAAAACAACCAAAAAACCCAAATGCTGGAAAAAATGGCGGGCACTTGAGTTTTTGAATAAATATCAGCTTTTATCCGCAGTCATATTATCAATGGGAACCAACTCCAAAGTTAAACCGGATGACTCTACTTTTGGAGGGCCACGTTTTCCAATTTTAGGGGGAGTGGATTTATTCATTGCGTCTGCTTGCTTTGCTTGCCGTTGCTGCTCCAACTCTATTTTCCTTGCCTCTGCACGACGGGCCAATTGCACAGCCATTTGACGGCACTTTTCTGCCTGGATCTGCATATCAGGCATTTCACTCAAACAATCCGCCAGCAACACATAGGCCGCCGGCAAATCCGCAAACTCAAGATACAACTTGTGCATACCGCTCAACATTTTTACTGCCAGCGTTAAATCGCCCTGCTGACGTAAAAACCCAGCCAACTGCACTCTCATTAAAGGCGAGTGCGGCACATAATCCGGCACTAAAAACCGGATTTGCTTAAATGTGGCGGTCAGTTTGTCAAAACGCTTTTTGCGCAGCAAAAACTCCAGATAGATAAGACCGTAATCGGACATCAACGCTGTTTTTTTACAAGCTGCAAGCAGCTCAAAAAAGCGATCAAAGAAACATGCCTCATTGGGGAACTGTTTAAAAGATTGATAATAAAGATCAACCAACTTTTCATACTCACCCTCCTTAAGTAGAACATCCATTTTTGCATTCATTCGCTCAATATCACTGCGCGCGGGCCTATCCTCGTCTTCGTCAGAGCGTGCGCTGTAGCCCAATTCCTGTTGATACTGAAAAAGCATGTACCCCATCAAATGAAATATCACTACCGTGTAATAACTGGAAACGATCGACTGAACCAGAAATGCCCCAGCCGGAAGAATTGCATCAATCCATTCTTGCAAAACCCCGACTGAAGTCATCATGATTAATACAAACACAATTAACAAACCGTAAGGCAATCCGATTGCAGCCATAAGGGCTATAGCGGCAAATGGATTCAAGGCTTCCAATACACTTTCTGTTTGGGCAAAGCGAATTAATACCGCCGGAAAACTCACTAGTGCAATTACCCCAAGTATTCCACCCAGGGTGACGCCCACATAATAAGTCGCAAGCCCTGCAAACACCCCCATTACCAAAGTAATCACAATCAGTTTAAATAGTAATTGAATTCCGCCCTGATAGGCCTCCAATACATCAGGCGCTTTCATTTCACCCATTGCGGTACGCTCAAGACAAGTAAAGCTATATTTGAGCATTGCCCCGGCAGCAAACAGATACATGAGGATGGACAGAATAAATAAAAATGGCATGAGTACTGCCAGCACCGAAAGAATAGAGGTGATGACAATTAAACTCATGGATGATGAATTCAATGGGTATTTAAATGCTTCTGTTAAACGGCGCCAGAATGGTGTCACAGTATTCGCCGAACCCAGGCTTTCCAATACGGAATCACATAAAAAGCAATGCAAGCTGTGACGCTTGTTTTTATCATCATTGACGCAGCAATCACATTGATGAATGTTGCACTGACGGCAATAATAGGTAGCGCCATCCAGTGGATGATATTTACAGTAGTCCACGCTCAGCTCCTTGTGCTAATTGACTTGCCAATGATTCGTAATGTGCTTTTTTCTGATTATCCCGCAAGCGCTGAAAGCTGGCCGCCAATTTAGTGGCAAAAACCGCCAGCGCTGGATTTTTGGACTGCTTTTTCAGTAATTCATTAAAAACCTGCTCAGCCGATGCCGGGTTCTCCAAGCCGGTAAATTGCATGCCTAATTTTAAAGCCGCCTGCTCACTCAACTGTGAATGAACATCCGCGTTTTCCTGCCACACTTTATCTAACCGCTTTATTTGTTCCGGTGTTAAAAGAGGTAAAGCGAATAAACTTAACGCAGCTTGTTGCAATGGCTCACCACGAAAAATTTTTAGCAAGTTATAGCGAACGAGCGCCAATTCAAAATCCACCCCCTGCTGCTGGATGAGCTCATTAACCAGCGAGAGCGCTTTTTCAAAACGTAACTTTTCGATGCTTTCATAGATGTCCGCCAACTGTTGCTGGTGTGGGCTTGCCTGCTGATCAGACTCAATATAATCCGTATTAAATACTGAGCGATTAAAAAACCAGGTAAAACCAATGAGCACCGCTCCGGCAACAAATCCACCGGCATGAGCCATAAATGCCACATTGGATTCAGTATCTGCATAGAAACTATGAATTTCCTTGCCAATATAAAATGGCAGGATCAAGAGTGCTGGTGCCCGGAAATAACCAACGAAGAAAAAGAACCAATAAAAAAATTCAATTTTTTTCCAGCGAAATACCGCAAGATACATGGCCATAACACCAGAAATTGCGCCTGAAGCACCCACCAACGGTGCCGTACTCCCCCAATCAGCGGCAGCATGAGCCAACCCACCCGCCACACCGGACAACAAATAAAACGCCAGGAATCGCCAGTGGCCGATGGCAGCCTCTACCGCAAAACCACAAACAATTAGAAAAAACATATTGCCCAGCAAATGCATAAGATCGCCATGCAAAAACTGATGGGTCAAAAGTGCTGAAATAGTTAAATTAGCCGCTGTTAACCCATGTGCAATATAACTGACCGATTGAATACGCTTGTGCAATAGCTCCCGTTGTGGTGCCCACTGATCGTAAAAATCCGGATTGAAATAGGTGCGCGCATTTTGCCGTAACTGAACATAAAAACTTTCACGCATCAATAAATCGCCGATAACGGCCGCAGTATCTTCATCTGCAACTGCCGCCCGATAATCATCTGCAAGTTCCTGCTCATTATTATCGCGCAAGTATTTTTCAAATACTGGCCACTCGCGTTCGAAGAACCCCTGGGTTTGGTATTGGGTAATCGCATCAACGATTTTTGGAGTGTCACTGCTTTGGTATAAAAAAAACACCGTGACGTTGATAAACACCAAGACACACAAGACTAAAGGTGCATGCCTCCAATCCAATTGCTTTTCAGTAGGGACAATGATCATTTTTTATTCTCGATTCCATTTCAAGGGCACAGATTGGCTACTACCGATTACTCACAGAGTGTAGCCTTAGCTGCTAGCCAAACATCAAGTTACTGGCGGTTAACTGAACCTGATCATCATACTTGCTTTCGCCCGCAACATAGCAAAAAGCCATTTATGGAAGGAGATCTTGCAGAAGCTGATCCCGATTGCCCCTTGGCTAGCCTTCAAAAAATTATGCGGCCTCAAAATCACAATATAAAATAGGTAAAAAAACACCCTTTAATATCAAAATAATTGAATTTAAGGTATTAAACTACCTCAAAATTGAAAAATCTTTAAAAAGTAGTAAACTACCTATAAATAGCCATATATATAGTTTATGGAACCAAAAATACCTTTATGAACTACTACTCCATGACTAATAGCGCAGTCGCTGCAGAACTGGGCAATCGCCTGGAACACCTGCGCCTGCAACACAACCTGACCCAGCTGGCACTGGCGGCAGAGATAGGTATAACTCCGAAAAGTTATCGCCAGCTAGTGGCCGGTGGAGGCAAGCTGGAGAATATGATTGCCGCCCTGCGCGCACTCAATGCACTGGAACAACTGGATAGTTTTTTACCAGAGCCAGCCCCCAGCCCCCTGGAGCAACTGAAACTTCAGGGTAAACAACGGCAGCGCGCGCGGCAGCGGCCCTACCCTAAGGCTGAGGACGGAAATCCCGGTCATAACATAGAAGAACAGGGGCTGGACTGGTAATGCAAAACCTTGCTGAAGTCTGGTTGTGGGACAAAATGGTCGGCGCACTCGCCTGGTCGCCAGATAACCGTATCGCCAGTTTCGAGTACACCCCGGAATGGATAGAAACCGGCGTGCAACTGGCGCCGCTACGTATGCCCTGTCTTGCACAAGGCCAGCGCATCTTCCAATTTCCGCAATTAAATCCGGCGACTTATAAAGGTTTGCCGGCATGCTTTGCCGATACCCTACCCGATGATTTTGGTAACGCCGTTATCAACGCCTGGCTGGCGCGCACCGGACGTGACCCACAAAGCTTTAACCCGTTGGAGCGATTGCTCTACAGCGGCAAGCGTGGCATGGGCGCACTGGAATACGCACCGGCCTTACGTCAGGTAAAAAATTCCCATGACAAACTGGAGCTGGAATCGCTAATACAACTGGCACAGCAAGTTCTGGATCAACGTACCGGGGCAAGCAGTAACCTGCATCAAGCAGGTAATGATGACCTGACCGCAATCCTGCAGGTGGGAACTTCTGCAGGGGGCGCACGCGCTAAAGCACTGGTTGCAATTAATCAATCGCGCACTGAAATTCGCTCCGGCCAGGTCGATGCACCGGAAGGCTTTGAGCACTATTTATTAAAATTTGATGGTGTAGTTGAGCACAGCAACCAACGCGAAACCTTTGGCGATCCGCAGGGATTCGGACGCATGGAGTATGCCTATTACTTAATGGCCAAAGATACCGGGATAAATATATCACCCTGCGAATTACTGGTTGATGGCCCACGCGCGCACTTTTTAACTAAACGCTTTGATCGCATTGGCAATCACAAACTGCATTACCAATCGCTGTGCGCTATGGATCACGCCGACTTCAAGCAACCGGGCCAGTACAGCTACGAGCAGCTTTTTAGCGTTGCCCGGCAATTGCGTTTAAGCCGTAGCGATGCGGTGGAAATATACCGGCGCATGGTGTTTAACCTGGTAGCTCGCAACCACGACGACCACAGTAAAAATATCGGTTTCCTGCTGCCCGGCCCACGTACTGCCTGGCAACTGGCTCCCGCGTTTGATATAGCCTATAGCTACAAACCCGGCTCACCCTGGGTTAATTCACACCAATTAAGTGTGAACGGCAAACGCGACAACTTTGCCATGGAAGATTTGCTGGAGCTCGCTAAACTAATTAGCAATTTCACCAAAGAAGCCAAAGCGATTATCCAGCAAATATTGGATGTCGTTAGCCAATGGGATACTTATGCAGAACAAGCCGAAGTAAGGCCCGAATTCGCCCATAAAATAAAACACAACTTGCGACTTAAGTGGTAAGTAACCACGCACCTTATCGATAAGAGACATTTTATGCACATTAGCACCATCGTGTTTTTTGCTCTGCTCGCCTTTTTTACCTGGCGCGGCTACCAAAAAGGATTTATCCAATCCATTACCCGAATACTCAGCTGGATTGTCGCTTACCCGGCAGCCATTTTTTTTACCAAGCCCTTTGCCAAATGGTTGATTGCCAATACTGCGCTGGATGGGTTGCTGGTCTATTTTATTGCCGGCACCAGCATTTTTTTAGCGGTTAGTTTGATAGTTACCCTGTTATTAAACTTACTCGCCAAGTTAATTCCGGAAAATGAAACCACAGAAAAGAGCTCCAAAATTGGCGGTGCGGGTGTCGGTGTACTGATGGGTGCTATTATTGGCTTACTCGTTGTTTATGGATTGAATTTAATCACCGCCCCCAAACCAGCACCAGCCACTATTGCCAACAGTAACAATACCGCACAAGAACCGGCTGTTTCACAACATGAAAACTCAACAACAGCAGTTGGTGTACCGCGCATCACTGATCTGGAAAAATCGCGCGATTCATTTATTGAGGCCAGCGCGAAAAAATTAATTGGCACCGCTGCTGCAACTGCCGTAGATCTTGCGCTGGATGATAAAACCACCACCCAGGTCACCAAAGCCTTTGTAGAAGATCCGCAATCCATGCTGACTAATGTCCAGCAAGTGGTTAACAATGATCAATTAAAGCATTTGATGAGTGACGAAAAAATTCAATCGATCATGACTACCGGCGATACTCATGCACTAATGCGCGATCCAGCATTTAAAGAGTTGATGAATGATCCCAATGTACAGGCACTGATGACACAATCGGATGTTGGTAGCGATGCAGGCTCACAAGCAGCGGCCGAAAAAATGATTACAGCATGGAATCGGGTACAAAACATCAAACATGACCCGCGTGTTATAGCCATTATTAGCGACCCGGAATTTCAGCAGCAGTTAAATTCACCCAACAAATTGCAACTAATGATGAACCCGAAATTAAATCAGCTAACAGAAATTATTTTCAACAATGAGGCAATTCCGGCCAATGGTATGACCAGGTATCAAGTGCGGGATGTGAATACAGCGAATCAAGCGAACACTGCAACACAACCTGCACAGGCAGAAGATGACGGGAAAGCACCCGCCACTATTTATCGCTGGACCGATGAAAACGGGCAAGTCCACTACTCGGACAAGCCCGTAAAAGACAATCAACAAAAAGAAAAATAACTCAATAAATTTTGGGGGCGCCTTCTGGCCGCGTTTTAAAACGCGGTTGCGCCCACAGATACTGCTCCGGAACTTTTAAAATTTCCTGCTCGAAATATTCATTCACCCTACGAGTATCTGCCAGCTCATCTCCCGTTGGGTAATTTTCAAAGGGCGGATGTATCACTACCTGATAGCCTTTGCTGTTCTCCAGGCGATACTGGGAGAACGGAATAATTTTCGCGCGTCCCATACGCGCAAATTGCGCGGTTGCCGTAACTGTTGCCGCAGGCACACCAAAGAAAGGCACAAAGACAGATACTTTTTCGCCCATATCGCGATCCGGTGCATACCAAATCATGCGGCCTTTGCGCAGCTGCGACACCATTGCACGTACATTGTCGCGCGCAAACGCAATTCCACCCGGCGCATAGGCTTCACGTCGCACTTTTTGCACATAATCAAACACGGCGTTTTTGTGCGGGGTGTACATGCCATCGTAATTTACATAAATCCCCAGCATGGCACTGCCGATATCCAACGTAGTGAAATGCAAACTGAGCAGCATGGCACCCTGCCCTTCCGCTTTGGCTTGTTCTACATGCTCAACACCGGTGATAGTAAATAATTTACGCAACCGGGATTTCGCCCAGAAAAAACCAATGCCGGTTTCAAATACAGCAATCGCGGTGGATTCCAGATTTTTTTCCAGCAGCGCTTCAATCTCTTCGGTGGACTTTTGCGGAAAGCACAACTGCAAATTGGTGCGCGCCATCTTCACACGCTTTTTATTCAGATTTAGCAAAGGCGTCAGCGCACGCGCCATTGCCATTTGCCAGGAATATGGCAATTGCGCAATTAAGAACCACACGCCGAAACCTATCCAGGTCAGCCAGTGACGGGGAGCCAATAATGCGCGAGAAAATTCGGGAGCAGCAGACATAGGTATCAGTCATTCAAAACAGGAGGGAGAATTATAGCGGTTGGGACACAAAGCAGCTAATCAGGCATTACCTCCTCTGCAACACAGGAGGCAACGCCTTTCTCGCTTAAAAGCTATACACCAGATTCACAAAGGTAGTGGTATCGGTTTTCTCTTTACCCGGCGCCACATCGGTATCATTGGCAACTGCAAAGCCCACTTTCATTTTCATTGCATCAGTAATCGATGTAGCCAGCGAAGTTTCCGCCTGGGTGCGAGTGTTATCCGAGCCGGACTCCACACTCACTGTCTGCTTGAAGGTTGCTGTCGCAGTGATTTTCCATTCCAGCGCGGTAGCTGCACGCAACATAGCACCGGATTCATCCACATAAGTATCTGGCACCAAAGGATCATCGCTTTCAACAACTTTTTTGCCTTCAAAATAACCGGGACCCGCCTCTATAAACCAGTTAAGGGTTTTACTAGAGTAGAGCCAATCACCGTAACCCAGTGCAATGGTATTGTAGGTGCGATACGCGCCGAAATAATCAGTGGTATGAGAGCCAAAGCCGAACAGATAGGATTTTTCTACGCCTAATAAATAGGCAAACTTTGCCGAGCCAAAATATTTCTCCGCGGTTTTCTCCTTGCTGGTAGTGTCATCATCCTGAACCACTTCATCCTCTTTAAAAAGTGAACTGAGAATATATTGATTCTCCCACTTTTCTAAATTTTGCTTGGCATCCAGCTTGGCCTGAATACTGGTGGTTTCGGTGTTGCCCGAGGTGGCTATAGCCCCCAAATCGACCTCAACATCCCAGGGGCGCTTTGGCTCATCAGCAGCCAATGCGCTGCCAATAAAACCACCAACAACAACTAATCCCAAACCAACAATCTTGGATAATTTCTGCATCGTTCAAGTCCTGTTACATCTATGGAGGCCGAACCTTAACATAGAAATACTGACTGCCAAATGAAAACGACCGGCTTATTGGCCGGTCGTTTCGCAGAGGACGGGAAATACTTTAGTCGCGCAACAAGCAGTTAAGCTCGTCGACAACTTCAGCCCAATCGGAGTAATCCTGACGGGCCTCACGCAGGAAAGCCGCTTGCTCGGCAGTCCAAAAGGTTGCGCTAGCCAAAGGCTCGGCTTGCGGTAATGGGCGATGCTTTTCAATAAAAGCTTCTATCGCGGCGGGAGAGTTGGGCAGGCCTAGCTTGGCAAAAAGATCACTCAGTGTGTAAAACATGCAGCCCTCCTGTCGATGCTTAGGAAACTATTTACTACTGCGCCGTTAAACTACCGCACAACAACGCGTGAAATAGCCAAACTGCAAAACAGTTCCACCGCTAGGATAACGTTATTAGTACCTGATTTCCTAGCCTATTTTTACTTTTGCCAGCGCTGCCGGAACAATTCCAACTGTTCATCTTTTTGCTGCCAGAGATTATTCACCCACTGCTGAAAACCCGCGCGGAACTCGGCGTCACCTTCATAGTCACCCAACAACTCTGCCGGGATTGGCAATTGCCGCACATGGATGCGAATTCGTTTCACCTTGCCGCACGCATAATCCCAGTAACTGGGAATCCCGCCTTCATAATCAAGGGTGACATCCAACAACTGATGTAACTGCCCATCCATTGCATTCAACGCAAAGGCCAGGCCACCCGCCTTGGGCATTAACAAGTGGCGATAAATTGAGGCTTGTTGCTGATACTTCTGCGGAGTAAAACGTGTGCCCTCAAGGAAATTAATGATAGTGACCGGATGATAGCGAAAACGCGCACAAGCCTGGCGAGTGCGCTCCAGGTCCTGCCCTTTAAGCAATGGATCACGCGCGATTGCAGCCTTGGAGTGACGACGCATAGAGGGAAAATCCAGCCCCCAGAGTGCGAGCCCCAATACTGGAACCCAGAGCAGGCTACGCTTGAAAAAGAACTTTACCCCGGAAATATCCGCCTTAAAGACACGCATCAACACCGGAATATCCGCCCAGGCCTGATGGTTCGCGGTCAGCATGTACCACTCGTTCCGGCTCAGGTTGCCCAGCCCTTCAATCTCCAGCTGTGTTGGCAATAACAGACGCTGCTGCCAATTATTCGCCCAAATCCAGAAATCCGCACAGGCATCCAGGCAAGGATTAAGCAAATGCTGCCAAGCGGGAATAGGTAGCAACCGCAGCAGGGCAAAAAACACAATAGGAATAGTCACCAGAATAGTGACGCCGGAAAAAATCGCTGTAACCAATACACCACGCAAGCTGGCAAGCATAAGTAGAAATCCTGTGAACCAGACTCCAATAGCAGAGTCAAAGATGGCGCGTATTTTTCGCTATTCCGCCATTTGGATCAACTTGAGGGACAATTTATGCAGAAATTATGGGCCGAACACCGTGGGTTTATCGTATTTTTTTTACTCATGTTTTGTTTTCGCAGCGCTATAGCCGATTGGAGCGATGTACCTAGCGGCTCCATGAAACCGACACTGGTTGAAGGTGACCGGATCAGTATCAACAAAATGGCCTATGACCTGCGCATTCCATTCACCCATGTTTCCCTCTACAAAATTGCTGACCCTGCGCGCGGTGACATAGCCGTATTTGATTCCAAAGTTGCTGACAAACGTTTGGTAAAGCGCGTCATTGGTGTTCCAGGCGATACTGTTGCGATGGAAAATAATCGTTTGCTGATTAACGGCGAGACCATCAATTACCAGCCACTGATAGCCGGCGACCAATTGGAATTACTGCCGGGAAAAACCCATGTGCTGCGCACCAGCCAAACCCCTTCGCGCCTTGCCAATTTTGCACCTGTAACTGTGCCTGAAGGGCAGTACTTAATGCTGGGGGATAATCGCGATAACAGCGCCGACTCACGCGTGATAGGTTTTGTACCGCGCAGTGAATTTGTAGGGCGTTCGCGCGGGGTTGTACTGTCGCTGGATTACGACAATTATTTTCTACCACGCGGCGAACGTTTTATGAAAGATTTGAAATAACCTAATGTCAGTCGGCATTTTTAATCTCCCGCACCCCCTCTTTTCCAAAGAGGGGAGTCACGCGACTATCGCTCAGAAAAATAGTCGCGCACTTCCAGCCAATTATTCACGCGTACTTGCGCTGATTCATGCACATTGTGTTGCGCGGTAAATAAAATCCCCTGCCCTACAAAGCCGTCAAAATGACGCGAGCTGTCATCAATTAAAAAGTCCGCTTGCACCACATTTTTCTTGCCGCAAAAAATATAATTCATCGGTGACAGGAACGGCAAATATTTGCGTAACCATTGGTATTTGGGCGTAAAGGATGTGGGATGCTCCATAGCAGCAGTAGCAATCACAATGTCATAGCGCTCATGCAGTTCGGCAATCACTTCTGCCGCATGTGGATAAACCGGGATATCATCAAAAAATGCGGGAATATCGGGGTAGGCTCGCACACGTGCGCGATGCTCTTGCGGCACCTTGTCGTAAATTTTAAGCCCGTGTAAATCGGCCTTGGTGAGGTTTTGTTGGAACTCGGTGTTATACCAATCAAGATGGCGAGCCATAGTGTCACAAATGGTTTCATCCATATCAATTGCAATACGTTTGCGCATTACTACTCCTTATTAATAACAAACTAAATAATCACAATTAAAAACGCAGAGACAAAAATCCCCGCACATGGCGGGGATTTATTGTTACGCAAAAACCAACAGATTAAAAGTTGGTTTGCACCAATGGAGTCGTTTCTGCATCGTAATCCACTGCATTTACGCCGAAGCCAAACAAACGCAAGAATTCTGCTTTGTAACCTTCAAAGTCAGTTAACTCAAACAGGTTTTCTTCAGTGACCTGCTCCCAAATTTCTTCTACCTGGCGCTGCACAGAAGGATCCAATTCCAATTCATCGACGCGGTAGCGGTTGCCATCATCCAGGCGTGGATTCGCAGAGAACAAACACTCGGTAAACAAACGCTGGATCTGCTCGATACAACCTTCGTGAGTACCCTGGGCTTTCATCACTTTGAACAAAATGGCCAGGTACAAAGGCATTACTGGAATTGCAGAACTCGCCTGGGTTACTACCGCTTTCAGCACCGCAACGCGCGCATTGCCGCCGTGTTTTGCACTCAGGGTTTTTGCTGCGCGATCCAGGTCTTCTTTGGCTTTACCAATGGTTGCTTTGCCATAAATCGGCCAGGTCAACTTATCACCGAGGTAGGTGTAAGCCACGGTTTGGAAGTTGTCGCTCAGCAGATCAGCGCCCTTCAGGGCATCAATCCACATTTCCCAATCCTCGCCACCCATTACTTTTACAGTGTTGGCAATTTCTTCATCAGAGGCGGGCTCGATGGTGACATCGGAAATTTTCAGGGTATCGGTATTCAGGTTCTTGGAAGTGTACTGCTTGCCGATTGGCTTCAATACCGAGTTATAAACTTCGCCCGTTTTAGGGTCGGTGCGACGGGGAGATGCAAGGCTATAAATCACTAAGTCGACTTTGCCGATACTATTTTTCAGGGTCTCGATTACTTTTTCCTTACAAGCATCAGAGAAAGCATCGCCATTAATGGTTTCTGCGTATAAACCAGCGGCTTTTGCCGCATCGTGGAAAGCAGAAGTGTTGTAGTAACCGGCTGTTGCGGTTTTCGCTTCGCTCGGCTCCTTCTCGAAACAAACACCCAGGGTGTCGGCGCCGCCGCCAAATGCTGCAGTAATACGTGAAGCCAGGCCAAAACCAGTGGAGCAACCCAATACCAGCACCTTTTTGGGTGCACCGGCAACGGGGCCCTTGGCTTTAGTGAAAGCGATTTGCTCTTGAACATTGGCAGCACAACCCTGTGGATGCGCATTGGTACAAATAAAACCGCGAACTTTTGGCTTGATAATCCAATAATTGCCTGGAAGGAGCATTCCATGCTGTATGCAATGTTTGCCATGGTTTTACTCACCTGCGGTGTCGCTTTTCGCCTGTTTTTTTTACGTATCAAAGCCGTGAAATCCAAACAGGTGCGAATCAGCCAATTTCGTTTATATACCGGCGAAATGCCCGACGATATGGCCCAGGCTGCGCGCAATTACAGCAATCTGTTTGAGACCCCCATACTCTTTTATATTGCAGGAACTATCGCTATTGCAATGGATGTGGAATCCACAGCGATGGTTGTTTTTGCCTGGGGTTTTGTCGGTGCACGCCTTATCCATAGCTGGATTCACCTAACCTACAACAATGTTATCCATCGGCTGTGGGCATTTATGGCGGGCAATGTTTGTATTTTGATTATTTGGGGATTGTTGTTGTTAAAACATTCTCTCGGTTGGGTGTAAGCCAGATAACAAAAAATAAACAGCTATGTAACACCCGCTACTCAACTTTACATTCTCGCCAGATTTGCAATAGCAGGCTTTCGGTTAAAATGCGCCGCCTGTAAAAAATGCTTAACGCGATAAATACACCCCCCTAAGAATGCACCGCTCACGCGACCATCGCTCACGAGTCAGGTTTGCAAATCACCACCAACGGCATAGGATCAATAATGATTACTCACGAACCCAACCCGCTTTATGTCGCCAGCCCCGAACGCTACAAAACCATGCAATACCAACGCTGCGGCAAAAGCGGCCTGCGCTTACCGCGCTTATCACTTGGTCTCTGGCAGAATTTCGGCGCTGTAGATCCGCAATCCAATGCCCGCGCCATGCTGCGCCGCGCATTTGATTTGGGCATCACCCATTTCGATCTGGCCAACAATTACGGCCCCAACTTTGGTTCGGCAGAGCAAACCTTCGGCAATATTTTTGCGCAGGATTTTGTGCGCTATCGCGATGAATTAATTATTTCCAGCAAAGCAGGCTACGACATGTGGCCAGGCCCTTACGGCATTGGCGGCTCGCGCAAATATTTGGTCAGCAGCTGCGACCAAAGTTTGAAACGTACTGGTTTGGACTACTTCGACATTTTCTACCACCACTGTATGGACCCGGAAACGCCCATCGAAGAAACCATGCAAGCGCTGGATTTTATTGTTCGCTCTGGTCGCGCACTTTATGTCGGCATTTCCAATTACCAACCGGCACAAACCAAAGAAGCCATCCGCATTTTACGTGAACTGGGTACCCCGCTGTTAATCCATCAACCGCGCTACAACCTGTTTGATCGCTGGATTGAAAATGGCTTAACGGATGTGCTGAAAGACGAAGGTGTTGGTTCAATTGTGTTTTCACCTTTGGCACAAGGCGTACTCACCAACAAATACCTGAATGGAATTCCCGCTGACTCACGCGCGGCGCGCCCGGAGTTGATTTACCTGAACAACAAAGACATCACCCCGGAAAAAATCCAAAAGGTACAAGCCCTCAACGCCATCGCCGAAGCCCGCGGCCAAACCCTAGCCCAAATGTCCATCGCCTGGACCCTGCACAACGAAGCCGTCACCACCTGCCTAATCGGCGCCAGCCGCCCGGCACAAATTGATGACTCAGTTGCTGCATTAAATAATTTGAGTTTTAGTGCAGAGGAATTAGCGAAGATTGATGGGATTGTGAAGTAAGTTATTTTTGAGAAAATATAAAATTTCGGCCCGTTATGGGCCGAAGTTTTGTATACCTACCAGATCACACCGCACTAACTCAAGGGGCAGCAGCACCGATATTATCATCGACCAACACATCTACCACTTGGACACTGGGATAGTCACACTTAACTTCCGGTTTTATTTTTGTACTAACAAAGCCAATTTATTTTCACCCGTCACTTTTGCCAATTGCTTACGGCGCAAGCTGAAATATTTGGGGCATATATCATTCTGTTTACAGAACCCTGCTGCCGGCACACCGCTGACCTCCTACTGTGCAAATAGTTCTCGCCATATTCTCCACTGCGTCTTTTCATAAAACCTCCGATTAACAGGGGAGGCTTACGCTAGTTGAAAAATGGAATTGTGACTGGAGTGGTATTGGTTAGATCCTCACGATTTGGCTTTTAAAAAATACTTGAGGGTTAAAACAAAACAACTAAAAAATGCAACGAGCTGGATAAACGCCGGCATTTCTCCAGGTGAAAACCAGGACAAGTAAAAGTAATTTGTGACATATCTATAATCAAAAGACATCACCAATGAATAAACAACCAGCCAGGACACTAAGTAACAAATGAAGACTTTAAGACATATAAAAAAAATCACTCTTAAAGATTCCATATTTTTTTACTAACCTCCATTAAATCTGAAATCAAAAACCTTATCATAAGCTTCATTAAGTTTCTTAGTTTGGCTTTCAGATACTTCATCCGTAATATCACTTGATGTTTCCTTTCCAATAAAATCAACGTTGCGCTCAATATGAGGCACTCAAAGTCGCGGGTGTAAATTACCGCGCCGTCATTAATCAAATTGCTATTATTGTCAGAATCACGAGGCACCGCACCTAATATTTATAATTGATGGCATCCCTAACATTATGGTGCTCATTGAACGCTTACGATTCCCCTTAAAAATTACCAATCATTTAAATTCAAAAAACGATGTAATCGTAAGCCGGCCCGTCGCAGGGTTCGGGTCAAAATTATAATCTTTACCAATTTGCCC
>JAGKWY010000155.1 GCA_021151625.1 Gammaproteobacteria bacterium
CACCGGCGATACGCGGCACAATTGAGTAGGTGCCATCTTTTTGCATATTGCCGAGGAAAATATCGTTAGTGTCTTGCAGGCCGATATGCTTTTTATCCAGAACATATTCGTTCCAGAAACCGGCGAGGATAGAACCCACTGCTGGCTTACAAATATCACAACCCAAACCATGACCGTGGGAATCCAACAACTCATCAAAAGTTTTGATTTGTTTGATACGCACTATGTCAGCCAATTCCTGACGTGAATGCGGGAAGTGTTCGCAAATATGGTTGCTAACTTCGACACCGAGTTTCAGCAACTCGGAATCCATCACTTGTTTGGCTAATGCAGAGCAACCGCCGCAACCAGTAGACGCTTTGGTGATCGCTTTAATATCACCCATGGTGCGCGCACCGTCTTGCACTGCACAGCAAATTGCACCCTTGCTTACGTCATAACAGGAACACACGCAAGCGGATTCCGGCAATGCATCTACACCAATTGCAGCACCACCGCCTTCAACATTTGGCAGGATTAAACAATTAGGATCTTCCGGTAAATCCATGCCATTAACACACATGGATTGCAAAGTACCGTAGGCATCTACGTCGCCCACTAACACAGCGCCCAACAATTTTTTGTTGTCAGCCGACACAATAATGCGTTTGTAAACTTCTTCTACATCATTGCTGTAGGTGTAGCTGAGTGAACCGGGCGTGTTGCCGTGTGCATCGCCAACTGAAGCTACGTCTACACCGAGTAACTTCAACTTGGTGCTCATATCGGCACCCATAAATTGATCGCTGCCACCGGTAATGTGTGACACAGCGACTTTCGCCATTTGATAACCGGGCGCTACCAAACCGTAAATACGATTATTCCACAGCGCACACTCACCAATTGCGTAAACATCTTTGATAGTTGTTTGGCAATTATTGTCCACCACAATACCGCCACGATCGCCCACACCAATCCCAAATTTGCGTGCGAGTTCGTCCTGCGGGCGAATACCGGCAGAGAACAAAATCATATCGGTTTCCAAGTGGCTGCCATCGGCAAAGTTCATGCGATAGCGCGATTCAGTACCGGCAACAATTTCGTTAGTCGCTTTTTGGGTGTGAACTTTTACACCGATCGCTTCGATTTTGCGACGCAGTAATTTACCGCCACCCTCATCGAGTTGTACTGCCATCAAACGCGGCGCAAATTCTACTACGTGAGTTTCAAGGCCAGCGGCTTTCAATGCAGCTGCTGCTTCCAAACCTAACAAGCCACCACCAACAACCACGCCAATTTTACTTTGTTGTGCAGAAGCAGTGATGCGCTCCAAATCTTCAATGGTGCGATACACCAGACAGTGTTCGCCATTGTTACCGGGAATAGGTGGAACGAATGGGAATGAACCTGTAGCCAGAACTAATTTGTCGTAACCTTCGCGGCGACCAGAAGCGGTAACGATTTCTTTGTTCTCTAAATCCAGATCGACCACTTTATCGCTCAGGATATATTGCACCGATTTTTCATCGTAATAATCAGTACTGGTCAGCATCAGGTCTTCAGCGGTTGAGCCAGAAAAATATTTGGAGAGTTGAACGCGGTCATACGCGAGGCGCGGCTCTTCCGAGAAGGTGATCACCTGATACTGATCCTTATCAGCATGGTTCACCATGTTATCGATAAATTTATGGCCAACCATCCCGTTGCCAACAACAATAATGCGCTTCTTCATATACTGCCTCACGGTCGTAAGATTTTTTTGTATTAACTAATTTGGAAAAAACTTGTTCAGCTCTCAGCTTTTATCAAGCTAGTAGGCATTGAGGTTCAGCCGCGTGGGCCTCGACAGTCGCCTGTAATTTTTCGCGCATGCGCACCACTTCACCCACAATAATCAGCGCCGGTGATTGCACTTGCTCGCGGATCACATCCGCTGGAAATTCGCTCAAGCTGGAAATAATGTTGCGTTGATCTTTGCGGCAGCCGTTTTCGATAATCGCCACCGGCGTATTTGCCGCCAAGCCGCCTGCCAATAATTTGGAAGAAATTTCATCGGCGCGCGTCAAGCCCATATAAAACACCAGCGTG
This sequence comes from Gammaproteobacteria bacterium, assembly GCA_021151625.1. Classification (GTDB taxonomy): domain Bacteria; phylum Pseudomonadota; class Gammaproteobacteria; order Pseudomonadales; family Cellvibrionaceae; genus Cellvibrio. The sequence goes on from JAGKWY010000155.1 coordinate 2,068, forward strand.
TGTTTTAATTGCGCGAGCGCATCCCAATTCAGGTCGAGACTCTTTTCAGCATGGCCGGTAACAAAAGTACAGCCCTGTGACAAACCGCGATGAGTCAAAGGAATATCGGCGTAGGTGCTGCAGCCGGATGCAGAAGTAATACCGGGAATTACATCGGCCTCGATACCAGCACTGCGCAACTCCAGCAACTCTTCACCGCCGCGACCAAACACAAAAGGATCGCCACCTTTAATACGGCAAACGTTCAAACCCAGCTTCGCCTGGTTAACCAGCAATTGGTTTAAATCTTCCTGGGCGATACTGTGTTTGTTTTTCGCTTTGCCCACGTAGAAGGAAGGAATATTTTTTGGGAAGAGCGCGCGAATCTCGGCGCTCACCAGATAATCGTAAAAAATCACATCGGCAGAATTAATCGCACGCATGGCTTTCACAGTAAGCAGCTCAGCATCACCTGGACCTGCGCCTACCAACCATACTTTTCCAACACGATTGTTTTTGCTGTAGTCATCGCCTTTCTTAGCCTGACCATCACCACCCACACGCGCTTTCAACATCGCCGAAGGAAGGATTTCTACATTAGCTTTAAGGAAATTGATCATGGCAACACCTGCTTTTTGATTACACAGGGCTTACTGCAAGGCAAATGCCATATCGCCATTAACACCAAAAAATAATTTTTATTTCAATTAAATCATAAAGTTATACCCACCCACCGAAACCAGTTCAGCCCCCAAAGGAATTACATGCCAGCCCTATCAAATCACATTGTGTTTTTTGTTGGTGCAAGAGCGCACCAATTAACGGCAAAAATGATTTTTCCGTTTTTACTGAAATGCACCAATAAAAAACAAAGTAATGGTGCACTGTGCACCACATGAAAACATTTTTGGTTTATCAGGGTATTTCCTCAATTGAGCCAACCACCTCATGCTCGCCACAGGAAGCAAAATGCGCTCTTCAGAATGCCACCAAGGGTGTAAAATTTTAAAAATCACCATTTTGGAACAGCCTTTTTACCACCCTGCAACCAGAACCAAAGAATTCTGGCCGCAGGTTTGCAAGGCTCATGCACAGCAGGGGAAAATACCTTGAGCCAACCCCAAGGCGGGGTTAGAGTGCCAGAACTCCAGAGAACAAAGACCGCAAGACGCTTCTTTAATATATGCAACTGATCGATAGCTTCGGCCGCACCGTCAACTATGTCCGCTTGTCAGTCACTGACCGCTGCGACCTGCGTTGCGTTTACTGCATGGCTGAGGAGATGACCTTTTTACCGCGTGCCGAGGTACTCAGCATTGAGGAGTTCACCAGCCTTGGTCGCGCCTTTGTAGCACTTGGGGTTACCAAGCTGCGCATTACCGGTGGAGAACCACTGGTCAGGCGCGGCACTATCGAACTCCTTCAAAACCTGGGCCAGTTGCCCGGCTTGCACGAGCTCTGCCTGACCACCAATGGCACCCACCTGCCCCAGTATGCGCAGGCAATCAGGGATGCCGGGGTTAAACGTATCAATATCAGCCTGGATAGCATCCACCCGGATCGCTTTCGCCGCCTGACCCGCTTCGGCGACCTCAACCAGGTACTGGCCGGAATCAAAGCCGCGCAGCAGGCGGGGCTCAGGATCAAACTCAACTGCGTTGCCCTCAAACACTACAACGCCGATGAAATACCGGCACTGGTGCAATTTGCCTTGAATGAAGGGCTGGATATCAGCTTTATTGAGGAAATGCCGCTCGGTAAAATCAGTGAGCACGGCCGCGCCGCTGAATATGTCAGCAGCGATGAATTGCGCAGCCAGTTAAGTCGCGTTTATGAGTTGCAACCGCAGGAAAATTCATCCGCTGACGCAGGCCCATCGCGCTACTGGCAAGCGGATGGATTTAGTTCGCGCATTGGCTTTATCTCGCCCCACTCCCACAATTTTTGCAGCAGCTGCAACCGCGTGCGCGTTACCGCCACTGGTCGATTGTTGTTATGTCTAGGCAATGAACACAGCGTGGATTTACGCCAACAATTGCGCGCTGAAAATTATTCGGAGGCCGCACTGCGCGAAACTATTGTTAACGCCATGCACCACAAACCGGAAAAACATTTTTTCGATTTACATGACGAACCGCAAATTGTGCGGTTTATGAATATGACGGGGGGATAATCCCCTCCCGAACAACGATAGATTAATACTTGAAAAATGTGCCTTCGTTTTAACTCGCGAACGGCTTTTTAGAATAGCTTCTCCCCTTTGCAAAAGGGGAGACCGAGAGGGGATTATGTCAACCCAAAAAGAATTCGAACCATTAAACATTTGTGTACTCACCGTATCGGATACACGCAATTTTGAAACTGATACCTCCGGCCAAAAACTGCAGGATTTATTAACCGCTGCCGGCCACAAGTTGCATGACCGAAAATTGGTGACGGATGATATTTATCAAATCCGCGCCGTGGCTTCCAACTGGATCGTGGATACGCAAGCGCAAGTAGTGTTGATTACCGGAGGCACCGGTTTTGCCGGGCGCGACTCCACTGTCGAGGCAATGACGCCATTATTTGATAAAACTGTTGTCGGTTTTGGAGAATTATTTCGTCAGGTTTCTTATGAAGAAATCGGGACATCTACCATTCAATCGCGTGCCACGGCAGGCCTTGCCAATCGCACGCTGATTTTCTGTTTGCCTGGCTCTACCGGCGCTTGTAATACTGCCTGGACGAAAATCATCGAGGCGCAACTTGATGCGCGCAATAGACCCTGCAACTTTGTTGGCCAATTGCGTATTCCTTCATAAAGCGCGGCAAACTTGCTAATACATAGCCCCTCATAAAAACTTTACGTAGAAATACAGGCATGAGTGAAAAAAATAACATCACAGGTGCGCACTTAAAAATTCAGGCGCGTTTGATGCTGGATGAAGAAATTGCGATGGGGCCAGGCAAAGCCGATTTACTGGATGCCATTGCTGCAACCGGCTCGATTTCTGCGGCGGGAAAACAAATGGGCATGAGTTACCGGCGCACCTGGTTGCTGGTAGATACCATGAATCGCTGTTTCCAGCAGCCCATAGTAGAAACCGCCACGGGTGGTGCTCACGGCGGCGGCACGCGCCTGACGGATTATGGAATTGATATTTTAAAACGCTACCGCCAATTGCAGGCCGATATTCAAACGATTAGCGCGCAACACTTTCCGGAATTTAAACCGCTGTTGCGCAAAAAACCTGTACCTCCCGCCAGCTAATCAGCAATCCGGATGCAAAGTTCCATCGCGCACCACAAAGCGCTGCGAGGTTAAAAACTCCAACTCACTCAACGCGTGAGTAACGTAAATCATGGGGATTTTGCATTCGTCATAAATGCGCAAAAAGAACGGCAATATTTGCTGTTTCAAGCGCTCATCCAACGCCGACAAAGGCTCATCCAACAATAACAATTCCGGCGAATAAAGCACTGCACGCCCCAATGCCACCCGCTGTTTTTCACCGCCCGATAATTGCGCCGGTTTGCGCCCCAGCAACTGGCCGATTTCCAATAATTCCACTATGGCATCCAGAGCAAAGCGACGCTGCTCAGGAGCAATATTGTTGTAGCCATACAATAAATTATTGCGCACGGATAAATGCGGCAACAGCTGGCCGTCCTGAAATACCAAACCTATATGCCGGAGATGTGGAGGCGTCCAGATGCGCGCAGCCGTATCACACAGGGTTTTACCATTCAGAATAATCTTGCCCTGTTGCGGCTTGAGCAAACCGGCAACCAACGACAGCAGCGTGCTCTTGCCACTGCCAGATGCACCGAGAATACCGCTAATAGGTGCGGCGAACTCTTGCTTCACCTGCAAAGAAAATTCATCGCGCTGGAAATGCAAATCCAACTCAAGCACGACGCACTCCCAGCCAACGTTCGGCGCGACGTGTAAGGACATTACTCAGCAGCAGTGAAAAAAACGCAAGAGCAAGACAAATCAAAATCAACCGCACCGCCATGGCATCGCCATCTATTTGATGGGTTGCAGAATAAATCGCAAGCGGCAGGGTGCGGGTTTCCCCGGCAATATTGCCCACGAAGGTAATAGTCGCTCCAAATTCACCAAGCGAGCGACTAAATACCATAATCGAACCAATTAAAATGCCGGGTAACATTAACGGCAAGGTGACGGTGTACCAAACTTTAAAAGGGCTGGAGCCCAAGGTGCTCGCTGCTAATTCCAGGCGGCGATCAATCATTTGCACCGATAATTTTGCTGCTTGCACCATGAGTGGAAATGCAATCACTGCCGATGCCAGGACCGCACCTTTCCAGTTAAACGCAAACTCAATATTGAAATGGGTTTTGAGCCACTGGCCCACAACTCCTTGCGAACCAAAGACCACCAATAACAAATAACCCGGCACTGTGGGTGGCAATACCATCGGCATAAACAACGCTGCTTCCAATACCGGCTTGGCCATAAATTCCTTGCGCGCCAGCAACCAACCGAAAAAAACACCGGGCAAAATACACAGAAAGGTTGCCCACAAACCGACTTGTGCCGATAAACCCAGTACTTGCCATTCTGCGTCTGTGAGCATAGCGAAGAAAATTCTCGTTAATTATTTCGATGCCCGGGAAACTCGCGACCAGAGTGACTTTTTTACTCAACTGTGCATCGGTTTTATACACAATGCCCAGCGCACATTCACCGCGCTCTACAAATGCCAAGGCCGTGCGCACATCTTCAGTACCCACCAAACGCGGCTGAATTGCATCCCACCACCCAAAATAGGTTAAGGATTGCTTTGCATATTTACCAACAGGCACATACGCCGGCTCACCGGTACACAACTTGCCACTAAAACTGTTGGAGAGGTTGGTGTTTTTGCTCAAGCTAATCGCAGGGGCACGATTTAACGGCGCAATTAAAACCAATTCATTGGTTAATAATTCCACGCGTGTTTTTGCATCCAACAAGCTGCGGGTTTGCAAATAATCCGCCCAGTCTTTATCGGCAGAAATAAATAACTCTGCCGGCGCACCATTTTCAATTTGCTTGGCCAGAGTTGATGAGCCCGCAAAAGAGGTTTTGATTTGGGTGTCCGGATGCGCCTGCTGGTAACTCTTGGCTAACTCGGTAAGTACATCGGTCAGGCTCGCTGCCGCATAGACTTTTACTTCACCGGCTTGCACCAGGCTTGCAATCAACATTGCGCCTATAAGCATGCCTGTTTTTAGTGCATTAATAACTGATCGCACAGCTATTTCTCCTGATTAAAAGTTTTTATAAAAAATATCGTTAAATTTTCGCTGTATATGTTTGTATACAATGATACTTAATGTCAACATTCGCGCCTTAAACCTGCCCTTGAAAATTTTCTATAAAGGAAAACCTATGAAAATTCAGCGCACCGCCCTCGGCATTGCCTGTTTGCTAATCCCTGCAACATCGTTTGCGGTTGATATGACCACTGAAATACTCGCGCAAAAAGGACTTATCACCCTGGAGGAATATGAAAAAATCCGCAAGGCGCAATCAACGCAAGCGACTGTCGACACTACCGAAGGATTAAAATTTATTACCGCCGATAAAAGTTTTTCTGCGCAAATCGGCACCATGCTGCAATTGGACATGGCCAGTTACGACAGCGATATAAAAGATTCCGCCGGACGCGACATCAGCAACGCCGGTTCAGAATTTCGCCGCGTACGCTTATCGATGAACGGCACTTTTCTTACCGATTGGGATTACAAAACCGAAATTGATTTTGCTAACTCGTCGCAATTAATTGATGGCTTTGTTACTTCCCGCGGCTTACAACCCGTGCAACTCACCTTCGGCCATTTCAAAATTCCGTTTAGCCAGGAATCACTCGCGGCCGATAAAGGCTTAACCTTTATGGAGCGCTCACTGCCCAACGCCTTTTTAAATGCGCGCGCACCAGGTGCAATGATCTCCGCCGGCAAGGATCACTGGAGCAGCGCATTTATGGTGTTTGGTGAGCAACTTTCCAGCACGGCTGCTGCAGTAAGCGATGAGGGCGGCGGCGCAAGTGCTCGCTTCACCTGGGCGCCCTGGGTTGGCCCGGGCGCGAATTTGCATTTGGGTGCGGCCGCAAGCCTGCGTGTGCCCTCGCAAAACTCTACCAGCTTGGCCACTACGCCAGTAACTTACACCGAAGCGGTGCGCCTGCGCGCAAAACCTGAATCCAATATTATCGAAACCCGTTTAATTGATACCGGCAATATCATTGATGTCGATAAAACCCAACTCTGGGGCCTGGAACTCGGGGGCAGCATCAAGTCAGTCGGCTTCAATGCGGAATATATCAACACTACAATCCAGCGTGATAAAGGCCGTAGCGATCTGGAATTTTCCGGCTGGTTTGCACAAACCAGCTGGGCTATCACCGGCGAGCAGCGCACCTATAAAGGCGATAAAGGTTTATACGATGGCCTCAAGCCAGCCAAATCCGTCGGCCAGGGTGGCAGCGGCGCCTGGGAAATTGCTGCGCGCATTTCCGAATTGGACTTAAGTGATGGCGCATTGCAATTGCGCAACAATAAATGGCTGCCGGAAATTAACGGTGGCAAAGAGCGCAATGCAACCTTCGCACTTAACTGGTATCCCAACGCCTATTTGCGCACCAGCCTGAACTATGTGCACGTAATGGATATAGAAGGCGGCAGTTACGACGATAAAGACCTGAATGCGCTGCAATTGCGTATGCAAGTGGCTTTCTAATTAATTCTTTATTGCCCTGTTTCGTTGGTGTAAACATTTTTTTGTTTGCACCAACGCCATGCAAGATTTATTTTTCATGCTTCATTCTGGTGAATTGGAATTATTTTTTTGAACGGCGTCTCGATTTTTTTAACTTTTTTATTATAAGAAGCGACAACTTTTAGTCGTTTTGTAAAGAACTCGTAAATATCTTTTTGCTGGCAAGCATATTGCTAAACAGCTGGTGCCAGGCGCACATATCCCTCAATTTCTCTGCCCTGTCTATTGTTTTAGCTGGTCGTTTTAGGCTGTTGTTAGTTACACCATCGAGTCAAGCGTCATGAATCAATTGTTATTGCACACGGCGGTACCTTCGCTACTCGCTGCTATGGATGCATTGACACTGGAACCGGATTTTCAATTATTTTTTAAAAAAGCGGCAGCAGCGGTGCGCAATTTATTAGGCGCCGACGGCACCGCATTAATTTTGTTGGACGAAGACACCCAGACCTTTGAATACAAATTATTTGAAGGTGAACACCAACATTTATTGGATGCGTTTAAAGGTTTTCGCTTTTCTGCAACCCACGGTATTTCCAGCCGGGTACTGACGAGTAAAACCAGTATTTTCACGCGCAATTATCCCGCGGCACCCGATGCCATGCCGCAACTGGTCAGCGCCGGCTTGCAATCCAACCTGGTGATTCCATTAATTTCATCCGATCAGGTATTGGGCGTACTCGCCTCATCCTGGTTTAAACACACCAATTCTATCGCCAATGTATCGCCGCAGTTGTTGACGCTGGCCGAACGTATTGCCAGCCAGATTGCTGTGGCGTGCCATCGCGAAAAGCTGGAAGCACAATTGCGCTCGCTGGTGACTATTGATCCGCTCACCAAATTATTAAACCGCCGCGGAATTCTGGATTGCCTGGATAACAGTTTGGAAATGCTGCACAGATACAATCGCCCCTTTGCCTGTTTTTTTATTGATGTAGATGGATTGAAATCCGCTAATGACCACTGGGGCCACGAAACGGGTGATTTATTATTGCGTGATCTCGCCCAACGCTTATCGGATGTGGTGCGCAAGGGCGATCAAATTGGTCGATTAGGGGGCGATGAATTTTTAATTATTGCCGAGTGCGATGAGTCTCATATTGAAATTCTCGCCAAACGTTTTTTACAAGCCCTGCGCATTCCCTATGGCAGTGGGCGCAAACGCGGGCGCTTAAGTGGCAGCATAGGCATAGTCATAGCACCGCAAGATGGTGTGGATGAAATTAATTTGTTGCGCAAAGCGGATGCTGCCATGTACATCGCCAAAAGTGAAGGCGGCGATAGATACCAGCGCGCCTCAATCAAAGCCGAGTTGCCGCAGGACACCCAAATTTCGATTGTGGATGTTGAAGGCGCTCTGGAACGAAACGAACTGCAATTGTGGTATCAACCCATTTGCCAATTAAATGATTTGCATCTGGTTGGCTTTGAAGCGCTGTTGCGCTGGTGTAAAGCGGATGGGGAAATTATTAGTGCTGGTCCCTTAATTCAAGCCTTTGAATCGGCGCGCGGCGACCTGGAATTTCGTGTGGGCAACTGGGTCTTGCGCGAAGCTGCGCGGCAGTGGTGCTTATGGCACAAGTACGCCATCACACCCGATATCCACATCAACATTTCACCACGCCATTTTTTGCATCCAACTTTTTTAAATGAACTGCAAAATATTTGCGCTGAATTCAGCGATTTTGGCCGTGCACTGATTATTGAAATTACCGAAACTGCCATGCTGGAAGATCTGGAGCGCGCCAAGCGCATTATGTTGCGCTGCCGCGATTTGGGTGTACGTATGGCGGTAGATGATTTCGGTACTGGCTATGCGTCGCTGACTTATATCAAACGCTTGCCACTCGATATTATTAAAATCGATCGCTCATTTGTGGCGGAGCTGCCGGGCAATAAAGTGGATTGGGACATCACCAAAGGTGTTGTCTCCATCGCCCACGCATTAGGTTTGTCGGTGGTCGCAGAAGGTGCAGAAGAATTTGAGCAAATTGGCAGCTTGCGCGAATTGGGTTGCGATCAGGTACAGGGTTATTTTATTCATCGCCCCATGCCCTTTAACGATGCCAATGACTGGCTGGGTAAAGCATCAGCCCAGTCACTGGAAAAAAAGTCCAGCGATAAATCGCATCGCACTGTGAATACAGGCAATGTGCAACCGGTGAACCATTGGACCTTGGCGGCCGCAACACGGATGCAGCAGGATTATTTTGATCCGCGTTTTACGCTGTCAAATCACTGCCGCAACCGCTCTGCCTAGTGAACAAACAATTTTCTACAAACAATTAATAGTGCACCGGCAGGCGACGCAACATTGCCTGACGTGCGCTGATTAATTCTTTGTAGGTTTGGATCATGGTGAAATTCACCTGATTGCCGTTGAGTTTTAACTCGGCAAGTTGACGTTCGTAGTCGGAGATTTCGCGGGCTCAAGGTTCAATCAAATTAGAATATTTTATTCTCGGAGGCTTATAACTTCGGTTATAAAACCAGCAGCTTTGCCGCTGGCTTGTTACGCAGAAATGTTATGAGGGAAGGATAAAAATGTGCGCTAGATCCGCTTAACTAACCAACTCTTCTAAGCCGAGCAGCCATTCCCAACAAAAACTTTTATCGCCCAGTGCATAGAAGTGTGGATTCAGAATGTCTTCACCCGCGTTATAACGCAGCGATGCCAGATTGCGCGACTCGCCCGGCTCGGCGCAGACAACACGACCACCCGCCGCTTCCAGTACGGCTTGCGCCGCAGCAGTATCCCATTCCGAAGTGGGAGCAAGGCGCGGATAAAAATCGGCCTTACCTTCCGCAATCACGCAAAACTTCAAAGAGCTGCCTGCATTAGTCGTTTCAATCGGGCCGGCCCAACGGGATTTGACACCTTCCATTAAATCCACAGTCGCCTGGGTGCCGTGACGATGGCTCAATAACACAGTAAATGGCTGATGAGCGGTATAGCGCTCACTCATACTGCGCACGCGGATACGCTGGGGATTTTGCCCCTGCTGGTATTTCCAGGCACCCAGGCTGGGAATTTCACGCGCATCCAAAACCCCCAGGTAAGTGGTATCTGTCGCCGGTACATGCACCACCCCTAAAATCGGGCGATTGTGCTGTACCAGGGCGATATTTACCGTGAATTCGCCATTGCCGGCAATAAACTCCTTGGTGCCATCGAGCGGATCGACCAGCCAAAAATTTTCCCACAGGCCGCGATCGGCAAACTCCGGAACATCCGCCTCTTCCGAAATAATCGGCAGCTCCAGAATACGCGGTAGCTCGGCGGCGATCAGGCTATTGGCTGCCAAATCCGCCGCTGTCAGCGGGGATTCATCGGTTTTGTGCTGAATATTGTAAGTATCGCGATCGTTGTAGATCGCCATGATTTCATCCCCCGCGCGACGGGCGAGGTCAACCAGTTGGGCAATCATGTCGGGGCTTATCGGGTGAGTCATAACAAATCCTTAGCTCGCGGGCGTCGCCGCTTCAAGCAGGTTTCCGGCCAGCCACTCGCGCGCCATAAAGAGCGCGGCAATACTGCGGCCTTCACACACATCGGCGCGCGCAATCAGCTGCATCAAATCCGCCAATGGATAGGGCACAACCTCTATCGGTTCCGGTTCATCGCCCTCAAGTCGCTCGGGGTATAGGTCCCAGGCGACCACTATGTTAATCCCGTGCTCCATGTAAGAGGGGGAGAGGTTGATGCGCTTGAGGAATTTTAGCTGGCGCGCGCCGTAACCCACCTCTTCTTTCAGCTCGCGATTGGCCGCATCCAGCAGGGTTTCGCCCTGGTCGATAGCACCTTTGGGCAGGGCCAGGTGGTAATCCTCCAATCCGACCGCATATTCACGTACCAAAAGCACCGTATCGGCATCGAGCAAGGGTACAATAAGCACCGCGCCCGGTCCGCCGGAGCAGAGTTTTTCGTAGGTGCGCTCTTCGCCGTTGCTAAAACGCAGGTGGATTTCGTCGGCGCGAAACAGCCGGCTGCGCGCCACTGTAGCGCGCTTTAAAATA
>JAGKWY010000001.1 GCA_021151625.1 Gammaproteobacteria bacterium
TGCCCCGCAAGCTGCTATTGTGCGCGTCTTTTGTGCAGAAACCGATCAATCGCCCCGCGCATTTCTGGGGCTGGGTGAAATTACCGACGATGGTCGGGTTGCCCCCAAACGAATTATTGCCAATCGCTCCGCTAACGAAGCCTGATTGGTACAAGCTTTACCTCACCGAGTGATCGGCAGGGTAAAAAGGCCGCGTTGAAATCCCTTTTGATAGGGATAATCAGCGCAACAACCCACCTGTAAATATGCACGGGCGGGCTGTAAATTTTCGGCATATTAATTGAGGAAAATATCATGGCACTGAGTGCTTCTGAAAAAGCTGCAATCGTTAAAGAGTATCAACAAGCGGAAGGCGACACTGGCTCGCCAGAAGTTCAAGTAGCTCTGTTGACTATCAACATCAACAAGCTGCAAGGCCACTTCGCTGACCACAAGGCTGACCACCACTCACGTCGCGGTTTGATCCGCATGGTTAACTCCCGTCGTAAGTTGCTGGATTACCTGAAAGGTAAAGACTCTTCACGCTACGTTGCTCTGATCCAAAAACTGGGTCTGCGTCGCTAAGTGTGTACTGTGCCCGCCAATTGGCGGGCACTTTTATTTTTAGGGCCGGTATTTTCAGTACCAGTATTTTTAGCGACTGTATTTTGGGCGCAAGATTTTTTTAGGGAAACGCGGTAGTGAATACATGTAAACATTACCGCACTGACAGGATGTATTTACCGCGTTGATGATTGAACTAAATTTGTTGTCATTAAATTCAAAGCTGTAAATGACGTTGAAGAAGGCGCGTTCATCACAAGAAAAGCCGAACGCAAATTAAATTGAAAATGAAAGGATAAAAGAGTGAATCCGATTATTAAGAAATTCCAATACGGCAACCAAACCGTAACCCTCGAAACTGGCCGTATTGCCCGTCAGGCAACCGGTGCAGTATTAGCCACCATGGGTGAAGTATCTGTACTTTGTACCGTTGTTGGTGCAAAAGAAGCAAAAGCAGGTTTGATCGATCGTCCAATTCGCCCATTATTCCCTGAAGGTTATTTCAATGAAGTACAAGTAATTTGTACTGTTGTTTCTACCGATAAAAAGCAAGATCCCGATATTATTTCCATGATCGGCACCTCAGCGGCCCTCGCGATTTCCGGTATTCCATTTAATGGTCCAATCGGTGGTGCGCGTGTAGGTTATACGCAAGAAGAAGGCTACATCCTCAACCCAAGCTATAAGCAACTCGAAACTTCCGAGTTGGACATGGTGGTTGCAGGAACTAAAGATGCAGTATTGATGGTTGAGTCCGAAGCAAAAGAATTGCCGGAAGATATTATGCTCGGCGCGGTTCTGTTTGCTCACCAGGAATTACAAGCGGTAGTGCAAGCTTGTGCTGAATTGGCGCGCGATGCGGGCAAGCCGCGTTGGGAGTGGCAAGCACCTGCGGTTAACCAGCCATTGAAAGATGCGATCGCGAAAAACTTTGGCGATTCTATCGGTATGGCTTATCGCATCACTGATAAAGCAAAACGTTATGATCGTTTGGACGAATTGCGCAGCCAGGCAGTTGCCGAGTTGGTAACAGAAACTTCAGGCTTTACTGCTGATGAAGTAAAAGGCGAATTTGGTAACTACGAATACCGTTTAGTGCGTTCACGCATTGTTGCCAATGAGCCACGTATCGATGGTCGCGACAACAAAACTGTGCGTCCGATTTCTGTAGAAGTTGGCGTGTTGCCAAAAGCGCACGGTTCTGCGCTGTTCACTCGCGGTGAAACACAAGCGTTGGTTGTTGCTACTCTGGGCAATGCGCGCGATGTACAAATCATCGATTTCCTCGAAGGCGAGAAAAAAGAAGCTTTCATGTTGCACTATAACTTCCCGCCCTTCTCTGTAGGTGAGTGTGGTCGTATGGGCGCAACTGGTCGTCGCGAAATTGGTCACGGTCGTTTGGCTAAGCGCGGTGTGCAATCTGTTCTGCCAACTCAGGAAAGCTTCCCTTACACCCTGCGTGTAGTAAGTGAAATTACTGAGTCCAACGGTTCAAGCTCCATGGCGTCTGTGTGTGGTTCTTCATTGGCATTGATGGATGCCGGTGTTCCACTGAAGGCACCAGTAGCTGGTATCGCAATGGGTCTGGTAAAAGAAGCTGAAGGCTTTGCAGTTCTCACCGATATCCTCGGCGACGAAGATCACCTCGGCGATATGGACTTTAAAGTAGCCGGTACCACCAGTGGTGTAACTGCGCTGCAAATGGATATCAAAATCGAAGGCATCACTGAAGAGATTATGGAGATCGCACTGGAGCAAGCTCTGGCGGCGCGTTTGCACATCCTCGGTGAAATGAACAAAGTTCTCGCTAAATCGCGCACTGCGGTTAGCGAAAATGCCCCGCGTTTTGAAACCATCAAAATTCATCCGGACAAGATTCGCGACATCATCGGTAAAGGCGGCGCAACGATTCGCTCAATTACCGAAGAAACCCAATCTTCAATCGATATCGATGATGACGGCACCGTAAAAATTTACGCCGACAACAACGAAGCACTGCAAGCGGCAATCCTGCGCGTGCAAGGTATTGTTGCTGAAGCGGAAATCGGTGCAATCTACGAAGGCACTGTAGTGCGCATCGTAGACTTTGGTGCATTCGTTAACTTCCTGCCAGGCAAAGATGGCTTGGTACACATTTCTCAAATCGCTGAAGAGCGCGTAAACAACGTGAGCGATTATTTGAAAGAAGGTCAGGTTGTTAAAGTGAAGTGTTTGGACGTAGACCAACGCGGCCGCATCAAGCTTTCTATCAAGGAAGCGGTAGCGGAAGAGTCTGGTGCTGCTCCAGCAGCTCCTGCGGCGGAAACTGTAGAAGAATAATTCTTCGCAGTTCCTGCTTAACAAAAACGCCCGCATTTGCGGGCGTTTTTGTTTTTATAACTTTTTCGCAGGTCCTCTGGTTAGTATTTTTCATGTGTTAATATGCGCGCCAAGCTGCAATGGCTGGATTTGAAATTAGTAAATTAAAAGGGACGCATATGAAGTCGTTATTCCAGGTTAATTATCTTTCTGTGGTTGGGATCATCTCGGCCATTGTCTTTAGTTCTTCTGCCCATGCATTAATTATTCAATCCAGTGTGAGCGCCTATGCGCAGCATCAGGTCAATGATACTTATAGCGAGCATTATCTCGGTCCTCAAAGTTCTTTCGAAGAAAGCTACGGGTATCCCGGCGACTTTTCGACGGGATCGGCTGATGCAAGTGGCTATGTCCGCAATCGGCTTCAGGTAGATGCAGAAGGGCAAAATTTTATTGTCTCATCGGTTGGTTATAACTGGATAACTGAGGCACCTTTCCATCCAGATGCGGTAGATGGTCCATTTCAGCCATTTTCATTTTCCAATGATTTGCAGGTAAACCGTACGGCACATATCACCAATGATTCTGCAGCCGATGTTCATTTGACATTTGACTATCTAATCAACTCTGGACGGCTCGAGTATTCTCTGCCGGAATTGACCGGTAATGAGTATATGTCACTCATGTTTATGGCGGGTGTTGTTGTTAATGATCATCAGAAGTCATGGATTGTTGGTGCAAACGCTTTTGTAGGGGAGCGATACAAAAGTATTTTCGATGAATCATTCTACTTGTTGGAAAGTGTAATTCAGGGTAGCCAGAATACTTTCACCACTAGTGGGGATCTAAATTCAGATGCACTAATAAACCATTGGCGTTATGAGTGGCAGGAGCAGCAAGGCCAGATGGATCTTGGGGTTCTAAAAGCTGGCGAAACGATAAAACTCGATTATTTTTATCGCACGCGTGTTCGTGGTTTTATGGAGCATTGTGTTCCAGCGCGTGATTCTGAAATCCCCATTGTTGGTTGTATAGATAGTTTGGGTAGCGCTCAAATCGGGTATTGGAACGATGGTTCATCAGCACTGATTGATGAATCAACCGTTAAGGCCGTCTCAGTGCCGGAGCCATCCCCAATATATTTATTCATGTTGGGTGTGTTTGGAATTTTTATATCGCGCATAAAAAAGAATAAATAACAATCCTTTCAAAAAATGCCCGCAGCTGCGCACGTTTTTTTATTACTTTTTTGTAAGCACTCTGGGTAATATTTTCTTATGCTAATATGTGCAGCCAAGCTGCAATGGCAGGATTTGAAATTAGTAAATTAAAAGGGACGCATATGAAGTCGTTATTCCAGGTTAATTATCTTTCTGTGGTTGGGATTGTCTCGGCCATTGTCTTTAGTTCTTCTGTCCATGCCTTAATTATTGATACTAGTGTCAGTGCAGTCATTTCACATCAAGTGAATGACAAATACGTTGAATATGCAGTGGGGCCGCAGTTATCTCTTGGTGAGCGGCCAGATGCTCTTACGGTGCCTGACATACATATGAATGAAGGCAGTGGTTACATCTATAATTTTGCATGGACAGATGATTCGGGTAGGGATTTGATTTCCTCTAATGCTAGTAATGCATGGATATCACTTGAAAAATATGGAAACTTGAATGAATTCCAGCCCTATAATTTTAGAAATCAAGTGGTTGCAACCCGCAAGACTGTCATCACCAACAACACAATAAATGATGTTGGGTTGAGTATTGATTATTTAATTGATGGGGGTGGGATTGGATTTCAGTCAGCGTTTTTAACTCCAGATGAGAATCTTTTTGCGCTGGCGAGTAATCTCATTGTGCTCAATAGTGATAATTATTTGTGGCTTTCGGGTGCATTTGTTATGGCAGGGGAGCCTTATGGGCCTTTTGGAGTGCTTAATACTTATGCAGATAATATGAATGGCACGAGCTATTCATGGAGTGATGAGAATGGAGCTGGTTTTGGTTATCGCTGGGATTCACAACATTATCTATTTGACTTCGGGGTATTAAAAGCTGGTGAAAGTATTACTCTGGAGCAAAAACTTCGAACCAGAGTTAGTGGCAGTATTTCTCATTGTATTCCTCGGCCTGATACAGAGTTCGGTTTTATGTCATGTCTGGATTCTGTGGCTCATTCTGTAATTGGGTATTGGTCTGAAGAAAGTGTACCATTAAGTATTCAAACTTATTCAGTTCCAGAGCCATCGTCTCTCTATCTGCTGTTGCTGAGTGTGCTAGGAATTTTTATGATGCGCACAAGGAAAGATAAATAAAATCCGCTTCGAAAAAACGCCCGCAGCTGCGGGCGTTTTTTTTGCTTTTTTAAAAGCCTAATCCAGTTCACTTTTTTAAGGTATCGAATGGCATAGCATGTACAGATCGAGGCATAAATGCTAGCTCCTTCTTTTTAAACATGTTCTCGATTGCCCCTCTTGTTATTCCTTTCTTAATTAAATGGAACTTTTATGAACAACTTGCAACTTAAAAAGTTTTGCTTCCTTGCTTTTGTCGGCCACAGTGCGTTCGCAAATGCACTAATCATTGATCAAACAGTTAGTTCAAACTATACCCATCAAGTTAATTTCACCTACGAAAGCGGCTCTCTGGGACCTCAATCATCGATAGAACCTGATTGGTACAATTCCCATTACTATAAAACCAAAGATGAATTGGCGGCAGGTAGTGCCAACACGGCAGTTTTGGCAAATCTTGCAGGTAACAGTTTTTTGTATTCATACGGACAAACAGGTTGGAAGGTCCGGGAGTGGTATCAGCCAGAAACTACCTATGAATCTATCCCGGCGTTTAGCTATTTCAGTAGCTCACAGCTAACTCGTTCAGCAGTAATTACTAATGACACTGGTGCTCGTGTGCAACTTGATTTGAATTACTTACTGGCTAGTGGAGCAATTGGTTTTTATTTGCCTGAATTAATTGACGATGAATTTGCCTATGCAAATTTTTATTTTGATCTATCTGTCAACAGTCATTCAATTTGGTCGAGCGGTGGGTCCATGTACGTTGATGCGAGTTACCCATCTATTTTTGACCCGCAGCTGTCAACCTTTGGTGGTGAGTTGCATGGTAACCTATCTACATGGAGTCATTTATCCGGAGAACACTTTGATACACCAATGAATTTTTGGAGTTACAACTGGAACGGCCAACACGGCAATCTAAGTCTCGGTGAGCTGGCTCCAGGTGAATCCCTTGAAGTGGCGTATCGATATTTCACTGGAGTGGGTGGGAGGGTAACTCATTGTGTCCCCACTGCCGACCCGGTAGATTTATTTGTAGGTTGCGCTGATCTGCTTGCATTCGCCCACCTTGGGAGTGCTTATGGAAGTGAGGTAGCTCCTTTGGATGAGACAACTATTAGAGCGGTCGCAATACCAGAGCCATCCTCGCTTGCGTTAATGGTTGTTGCTTTTGGTCTATGGATTCGACGGATGACTGTAAAAGCCAAATAAAATTTTATCGCCAGCGCGCGCTATCGTGAAAGAAAGCGCGCTGTAAATAAAGTGGGGGGGGGAAAATAAATGGGATGACATTTCCCCTGGCCTGCACTCTAAAAATGCAAATTAACTAATGTTTAGTGTTTTGGTGTGTTTGTTGTTGAATCGTCGTTATGACCTTCCCCGAGTGACGAGCCTGAATACAAAATCGTTCCATCTGGTAGTTGTCTGCAACTCAGTTTTTGTTGTTCCATTAAATACTCCAGCGCGGCAAGTACGCGTTTTTGGTCTTCCTCTATTCGCTGTCGGGTAATCCACCAGTGGCAAATTCCTTCCAGTGTGTCTGCGGCAAACTGGTGTTGCTCAAGGTAGCGGGAAATTTCATTGGCAATTTTCTCAATCTGCGCGTCAGTGATTGGCTTGTCGCTCACCTTGTCTATCCCTCGCTGTATCCATTGTATGGGCGATAAACGCAAGTCCTGTGCCAATCAACCTAGTGTTTTTCTCTGGCAATAAATTGTCATTGAAATGCGCCGCCAGTTCTTGGCTTTTGGCACGAATTGTAAGATTGTGAAAATGTCACAGGAATTTCGCAATAAATACACACAGCGCACTTTGGCTTTGTGATAGTTTCCAAAAATTAAGCAATAACAATCAGGGCAGGATGCCGGTGAGAGCAGTCAAGTTCCTTACTTAATTGCATTAAAAAATATGTATTTAAAAGGATAATTGATTATGAATAAGACCATTCTCTCGATAAGCCCGGAAATGCGCGCAGAGTTTTCCCGTTTAAACCTCTGTGGCAACTGCAACAAGTTTTTGCAAGTGTTGGAATTAATTAAAAAAATTTCCCAGCATCAGGCAACTGTCCTGATTCAGGGGGAGACTGGCACTGGCAAGGAAAATGCGGCGCGTGCTATTCACTATTTGGGCGCACGTGCTACCTGTCCGTTTATTCCCATCAATTGCGCAACCATCGCTGATGATTTACTTGAAAGCGAATTATTTGGTCATGAAAAAGGTGCCTTTACCGACGCGCGCCACACCAAAGAAGGTCTGGTGGCGGTGGCCAATGGCGGCAGTCTGTTTTTGGATGAGGTGGATAGCCTTAGCCCCAAGGCCCAGGCATCGCTGTTGCGTTTTTTACAAACCCAGGAATATCGGCCGGTAGGTTCCAAGAAAATACTGCGCGCAAACGTGCGCATAATTGCTGCGACCAACGCCGATCTAAAATTCCTGGTAGAACACAAAAAATTCCGTGAAGATTTGTATTTTCGCCTTAACGTATTGAATCTGTTAATGCCGCCCTTGCGTGAGCGCAAAGATGATATGGGCCTTATTGCGGAAAATTTATTGCAGCGATTTGCGCGCGAATATGAATTGCCAATCAAACTTTTATCTGAGCAAAGCCTGTTGCATTTGCAGCAGCAGCCCTGGCCGGGCAATGTGCGCGAATTTGAAAACACCCTCTTGCGCGCCTATTTACTCTCATCCGGGCAAGCGCTGGATATTGGCGCTGAGCTATTTGCAGATACTGTGGACCTTGCAACAGGTGATGAGCCAGATGCTGAGTTTTATCCCGGAGCTGGCGCTGATTTCCCCGGCAGTTTTCAGGATGCCAAGGCGCGCGCGATTGTCGATTTTGAAAAAGCCTATTTGATGCGAGTGATGCAAATTACTCATGGCAATGTCACCCTGGCTGCAAGGATTGCAGGTAAAGAAAGGCGGGCGCTGGGAAAATTGTTGCAAAAATACCATATTGATAAATCCCTCTACCGCTAGCTAATTTTCTGTTTGAACGTTTTAAGTAAAAGCGCCATGGGGCGCTTTTTTTGTGTCTATGTGCGGGTGTTTTTTTACCCGCTGCCGGGTTTGCGGTAACCCGCCGGGTCAGTTTTAACCCGCTAGTAAAAACGATAGCTGCAGATGTTTTTTTAAAAAAACATTAAATGGATTATTCCCCTGGGCCAATAGAGTAGAGGCGTATAAGGGTTTTGCAGTTGTATTTCGAATTTGCATTCAATCAAGATCCTGCGTATCAAACATAATTGAATCCTAAAAAATCTAAAGAAATTTGCTGGCACAGCGCTTGCTGTAGCTGTTGGACATTAGCAAATCGTTTGCAATAAATAGTTTGTAAAAAATAGTTTGCAATAAGGAGATACAGGTTTGGCTTCCTATAAGGCGGTACAAGGTGTTCTTTATGCGCTGCGCGATTTTTTAAAAGAGCGCATGAAGAATGATTTGGACACAGTGCTCACATCACCCGATGTGAGTATTCTGGGTACCGTGGAGCTGCGCAAACCTCCTACAGAATCCAGTGGCGAAGGGTCGCCCAAAATTAATAGCATAGGTATTTATTTGCACCGGGTGTCGGTTGATCCCTTTGGTCGCAATCGCTATGTGCAATCGCGCTTACCCAACTCCGCGCCGCAACCCGAACTCGCCGTTAATTTGCATTTATTTCTACTGGCCTGGACTACCAATGGTGAAAGTGAAGCGGTGCTGACAACCTGGGCCATGCAGCAAATAGGTTCTGCATTGGAATTGGGTTATTCCCATTTGCACAGCTACGACAAGAGCTGGGCGCGCGAGGATGTTATTCAAATCCAGCCCGAAGAAATGAGCACTGAAGATTTATTGCGCATTTGGGATTCGCTGCCCGGCAATTACATCTTGTCAGTTCCCTATATCGTTAAAACCCTGCGTCTTTTACCTGTGCCGGAAGTGACCGAGAACAAACCCGTCACTAGTTTGGTAACGCCGTATTTTGGTGTTGGAGAAAGTGCGCATGGAAATTAATGCCCCGCTATTGGAAACAAATTGGTCGCAGGTAGAAAACTGCCTCTGGCTATTTGATGCCTCAGCTGCGGATGCGGCGAGTAAACCCGGCATTCAAAAAATAGTTGCAATCAATATCGTACGCGTTACACCGAGCCAACGTTTTAGTTTGATCAACAAAGGTCATCGCATTGCGCTCCTATTGCCTCAACATGCGCAACGCAATAAAACCAAAAGTAAAGACACACTGCGTGCTGCTAATCCCGGCGTAGAGATTAACCCTGCACAATTAGCTGTGACCAATGCGGAGCTTGCCCATGGCGCGCCGCTGATAACGCGTATTGAAGGCTCGCTGGTAGATCCGGCTCGACAATTTAATCCACGCTGGTTTGTGCGTGATCTGCAAGTGCTGGATATGAATCAGCTGGAGCGAAATGCGATTGGATTGTTTCGTCACACCCAATCGATTGCGTTAAGTGCTGGCGGCAGCTTGCGCGGTCAATTGCAACTGGAAAATGGTACCGCATTGTCATGGGCGATTGTAAGTCTGCAACTGCAATTACAGTCGCCGCAGCCCTCGCCAGCTATTGAACTGCAAACCCAGGCCAATCAGTTTGGCGATTTTATTTTGTCGCTCAGTGAATTGCCCGCTCCGGAATTTGATATGCCGGCACAAGTTTACAGCGCGCAATTGCGGGTGGCGAGCTGCGCGATTAAATCTGGCTTGCCGGATCCGGATGATGTGGAAGATCTGGAGGTGTTGGAGCTGACATCACAGAACAATAATCCAGGATTTGTTGAATTTATCACGTTTGAAGTAAAGCCCGGCGAGCATCGCCATATGCACAGCCATGAGCGAACTGCGCTGTTAGTAAAGCCAAGTGGATAAGCTTGAACTTTTTCGAATTATTTTTTACGTCATTTCGCAAATTTAATTTCAGCCCATTCAGGGAGACAACAAATGTCTGAATATCTAGCGCCCGGTGTGTTTGTTGAAGAAGTGAGTTTCCGTTCCAAATCGATTGAAGGGGTAGGTACCAGTGTGTGCGGCATGGTGGGACCAACACGTTTTGGACCAGTGCGTGGCATTCCGGAAGTAGTTACCAGCTACGGCGAGTTTGAAAAAATTTTTGGTGATCTTGCTTCTTTGGAAATACTTGTGCCTGGGGAAGACGATCCCAAAAAAGAGACTAATTATTCTGCACTGGCAGTACGCGCATTTTTTGAGAATGGTGGCAAGCAGCTGTATTTCACGCGCATAGTTGCCGGTGGCAATGATAGTGATGCCTATGGCGCGGGAGGCTCTGCGGCGGTTGCTAAATCAAAAGCCAATTCGGCAGTAAGTTTTTCTGCCCGTTATCCCGGAAGTGGTGGCAATTTGGATTTACAAGTGATCTGGCAGGATCAGGAAAATCTGTTTCGTAGTCGAAACTATACAAGTTTTGATCAAATTCCGCTCGGAGCGGAAGGTGCGCTTACCATTAAAGATATAGCTGAAGCTGATTTTATTGGCGATCCCAGCTTTGCAACCGGTAAATTTCCGCTTCAGAATTTAATTGCTTTGGTAAAGAAAACAGCAAGCGGTTTCGAATTTTTAGCTGACTCTATCAAAGCAGTGGTGGATAAAGATAATGCTGAAGTTAGTCTGAAAACTGAGCTATCAACGGGGATCAAGGCGTCCGCATTGCCGCCTGATCGCGCTCTGGATTTCAAACAAGTGTCTATTAGTGCCCCTGCTGGTGGTGCTGCCGCTGCTGGAACCCAGTTTGAACTGGTATTGAATTCGGATGCTGTTAATTTAAATAAATTTGTTGATTTTGAGCCAATTGCCAATAAATTTTTCCGCGGGACCCTGAACGCAAGCGCAGGTACGATTAATATCCTGGTAAAAGGTGCGGCACCTGGCACAGAGGTATTGGAGGATATTCCCCTGGCGGCATTCGGGGCTTTCCCTAACGCCGTCAAGTCGCTGAAGTTGCAACGCGAGTTTTCGCTGGTGGCAATTCGCCGTAAAATAACCGCGAAAGAACCCGCAGGAAAAATTGGCGTGGGCGAAGCTATTTATGCCTCGCCATTACTATCGCTGAATAAAAGCGACAGCAACTTTATCAGCAAAGTATTTGCGCGCGATCCACAGAAAAAATTGGATCAACTCACTTTGCCACTGGTGTGTGCCGCGACTAATACCGTATTGCTTGATGACCTGATTAAATTATTTGATGGCAGCGCACTTAATCCCGCAAGTCCTCTGGATGATCCGCGTCACCTGATTGAATTATCCGGTGGCAATGATGGGGAATTTCCGCTGGCAATTGATTATGCAGGGGAGTCTGATGAAAAAGGCCCTACAGGTTTTGCTGCATTGGAAAACGTGGAGGATGTTTCTATAGTTGCAACGCCAGCCGCGGTCGCGCTAGACAGCCAACACCACGCTATTGTGGTGGAAATGGAAAAACACTGTCTCAAAATGCGCTACCGTTTTGGTTTGGTGGATGCAGGAAAAGATAAAAGCCTCGCGGAGGTGCAGGAGTTCCGCAACAATTTTGAATCCACTCGCATGGCGCTTTACAGCCCCTGGGTTGTTGTTTCGGATCCAACTGGTGCGCAAGATACTATCGATGTTCCTCCCTCCGGCTTTATCGCCGGTATTTATGCGCGTACCGATGTGGATCGCGGTGTGCACAAAGCACCGGCGAATACCCCCGTGTTGGGCGCGCTGCGCTTCTCGCAAAATATCAATAAATTCCAACAGGAATTACTCAATCCCAAGCACATTAATTGTTTGCGTTCCTTTAGCGGGCGCGGCCATCAAGTGTGGGGCGGGCGCACTCTCTCCAGTGATCCTGAGTGGAAATACGTAAATGTGCGTCGTTATTTCCTCTACCTCGAACGCTCCATTGAAAAAGGTACTCAATGGGCCGTATTTGAACCCAATGGTGAACGCCTCTGGGCCAACGTAGTAACCACCATCGAAAGCTTTTTATTTAACGAATGGAAAAATGGCCGCTTGCTCGGCAGCAAACCTTCGGCGGCTTATTTTGTGCGTTGCGATAGAACCACCATGAGCCAAAACGATTTGGATAACGGACGCTTGATTTGCGAAGTGGGTGTTGCCCCATTAACGCCGGCGGAATTTGTGATTTTCAGGATAGGGCAAAAAACCGCTGATGCCTGATTAACACCCATTTGATTTATGCAAACATTTATTTATGCAAATTCATGAAATAGTACGGAGATAAATTATGCCTGTACCACGTCCTACTCCTTATTCCGCGTTTAATTTCCTGGTGGGAATTGAAGGCATTGATGAAACTGCCGATGTTGGCGGTTTTTCTGAAGTATCGGGCCTTAATACTGAAGTGACTATTGCCGAATATCGCGCGGGCAATGCCAAAGTCAATTACGTTACTAAAGTGTTGGGTATCAATAAAAGTGGCGATGTCACGCTCAAGCGCGGGGTAATGGGGGCACAAAATATTTATGAGTGGCTCAATGCCGCACGCGCCGGTGATATCAAAGCGAAAAAAGCTTCAGTCACTATCAAACTGCTGAACGAACAGCGCGATGAGCAACCGGTGGTTACCTGGACCTTGAAAGGCGTAACGCCAATTAAATGGACTGGCCCCACGCTCACGGCGAAAGGCGGTGGCGATGTCGCGATTGAAGAACTGGTGATGTCAGTTGAATACATTGAGCAGTCTTGATAACGCGGGGCTGGTATGAATTTCAATTTTGGCAGGGTCAGGTTATTGCCCGAGACGCGTTTGCATCGCACGCCGCTATTTGATGTCGCTATGATCGGGCATCTGGAGTGCGCAGCCGACCTGGATTATTTTTTTAGTAATTCGGCCATGCTCGCGGATATTCGCGTGGCAGGTTACAGCGATTTGCTGGATCTGCTGCGCAGCTGCCATGACCAATACAAAATTGAGCTTGATAAATACAAGGCTGACCAGGTCAAAAATAAGGATGAAAAAAATAAACCGAAAATACTGCCTGCGTTTTTCTTGCAGGGCCTGCCAATACCTTTGCGCAGCCTGGAAGAATTCCAACAATTATTTCCATCACTTGAAACTCTGCCAGCGAACCTGAAGTTTATTAGCCGCCTGGGTGGTAACTATCCCTGGCTGCCGCTCGCCATTGCCGATTTTTTTCAGGCGCAGGTAATGCAACTGCCGCGCCGCTTATGGATTATCGCAGTGCCCCAGGAATTGGGTTCTGCGGTGTTTATGACGCCGGATGCGGCAGTAGCACCAGCGAGCAATGCGCAGCTTGATACACCATTAAAAAGTAAATCCAGCGCGCAACAACTTGACGAATTACTCCAGCGTCAGCCAGCACTGTTGCGCGTGTTGGATTTACCCAATCTAGGGCTCTTGTGTCTGCCGGATTTTGAACGCCTGCATATTCCTCCGTCACTCACTCATATTCCGCGCTTGCGTATCGCCAATCCCTTGCCCGCTTTTTTGCCTTGCAGCAGCAATACCGATGATGGTGTGAGCGAAACTAGCGAAGTGGGCACTGAAGAGCCAGATGAGTCGGTTTTGTTTGTGCTGCACTTGCAGCGCTTGCTGCGGTTGATTGCGCGCTTTCGGCGCGATGTGAATTTGCTATTGGCTTTTCCGTTTGATGTGAATCGCAATGCTGAAGTACCGCGTCACTCGCTTCTGGCCATAGAGCAATTGCAGGAGTGGCAAAAAAATGGCGATGCCAATCTACTGCGTCACGTGCAATTGGTTTTTCCCTATTTGCAGGATGCGCGCGGCAATTTAAGTTCTCCCTGTGCACTGCTTGCGGGGCAAACGCTGGCATCTGCTACTCGGCATGGCGAGTGGCGCTCTATTGCGGGTATAGCCTTACCTACACTGAAACGTATTTTTCCGGCGGTGTCACTCAAACTGTGCGCGCAATTGCGCGAAGCGCCGGGGCTGGCGGTATTGCGTGAAGAAAATGCTGGCGTGCAACTGGATGATGAACGCATTCCCGCTCCCTATGTTGCGGACCAGCCTTCTACCAACTCGGGTGAGCTGGCGCGCTTTATGGGCGGATTGCAGCGCGCGTTGGAAAACCTCGGATTGAATCTGGTGTTTGAAAACCAGTTCGCTATAGATCAAAGCGAAATTCTATTGCGCGATTTTTTCACCCGCTTGCATGCACTGGGGGCATTGCGCGGCCGTCGCCCGGAAGACGCATTTAGTTTGCAGCGCCAAAGCGATGCGGAAGGGCAGGTGGTTTTTGAAATTGAATTAGCGCCTGCTATTGCGTTGGATCGTATTCAGGTGGATTTGCGCAGTCACCAAAATAATTTACAGCTGGAGGTGCGCAATGGCTAATGCGGCGCCCACATCTGAATCTGTTCCTGTGCGCGAATTTATTCCCTTCCGCTTTGTGGTAATTCTCTACCCCGAAGGTGGTTCCGCCGCGCAACCTTTATGCGCAGGCGCCTTTAGCGAAGTGAGCGGTTTTGAATTCACCATGACTCCCAAAACGATTCAGGAAGGCGGGCGCAATTGGGGCGAAGTGCAATTGGCGGGCAATACCAAGTTTGCACCTATCACCTTAAAGCGCGGTATTACGTCGCTCACCGATTTGTATCAGTGGTTTGATATCAGCTCGCGCCAGGCCAATTATGCGTTGCGCCTGAGTGGCCATATCGATGTCTATGATCGCTCGGTCAATAGCGAAAATAAACCGGCCAAACCGGCGCTGCGCTGGGAGTTAACGCGCGCTATGGCCGTGAAATTCAAAGGGCCGGATCTATCGGCCACGGCCAGCCAGGTTGCAGTGGAAGAATTGCAATTGGTGCACGAAGGCATGGAATTAAAAATTGCACCTGAGGGACAAAACACATGAGCAGTTTGCAAATTGTGCGCGCGCGCCTGGTGCCGATTAACAATGGCACGCGCGCGCCGGAAAAAGACTGGATTCCGGTGCAATTCAATCCCAACAGTTTGCGAATTAATTATTCCAATACCATGGCGGCAGAGCGCTCCACGGGGCGGGGAAAATCACCGGCGCCGCAATATATCGATAAAAGTGAATCCACTTTTTCAGTGACATTAATTTATGACACTACAGTGCCTGGCCCCGCCAAGGGCGAATTCAGTTGGGGCAAGAATGACACACCGGCAGGTGGAGACAAAAGCGCGGCTACTCATGAAGTGAATACCGATGTGCGCAACTTGACCAAAAAAATTACCGATCAATTCATGGACCCGGGTAATTCGCCGCAATCCAATGGCCACAGCGTGCCGCGCAAATGCCAGTTTGAATGGGGTGCGTTTATTTTTCGCGGTATGGTGAGCAGTTACAGTGAAACGCTGGATTTCTTTTCACCTGAAGGTATTCCACTGCGCGCTACAGTTGCGCTCACGCTAAAAGAAGATTCCTTTCAATTTGAGCAACTGCAGGCTACCGCGGCGAAGCGAGCAACTTTGAATTTCGCTACCGGCAATGGTGCAGGCGATGCGATTCCGCCTTCCGCGCCTACAGCACCTGCCGCTGCTGCCGCTGCGGCAGGAAAAGATCCCAAAGATTGGCGTTCCATTGCTTTGTTGAATGGTATTGAAGATGCGCGTGCGCAAGTGCGCGCCGCGCTGGCGGTGCCCAATATTGAACTGGAAAAAATTGCCAGCCGGGTCGGTGCACCCGCAATAGGTTTTAGTGTGGGCGCTTCGGCGGAATTGGGCTCGACCATTCCCGGCGCATTTAAATGGCGTTAGCAATTATTGTATTGCATTAAAAATTATCGAACAGGATTTTTTATGGCGCTGGTAATTAACGAATTAATTTTGGAAGTAGAGCGCACTGAACCGCTCAGTGAATTTGCCGATTATGGTTTGCAGAGTGAAGAACCGCAGCAAAAATTAATTCGCGATTTGGAAGTTGCCGAAGAGCGCAACAAGAGGTTGCAACTTGACTGAGCCCATCCCGCTAATTTCTGCCCGGCCGCAAATAGCGGTAAATGGCACGGCGCGCGCGGACTTGCAAGCCGCGGTGTTATTTATGCGCGTGAACTTGCCCTTTACTGGCATGGCCCACGCCGAAGTGCGTCTGGTGAATTGGGGTACCAACAGCGATAGCAATAGCGGCGAAGCGAGTTACGCGTTTCAGCAATTGGCCCTGGGCGATACGGTGGAATTAACCCTGGGTGATGTGAGTGCGCCGCTGTTTACTGGCGAGGTTACGGCGATAGAAGAAGTTTACGGCCAGGGCGCACCGCGTTTGGTGTTGCTGCTGGAAGACAAACTGCATCACCTGGCCAAGTTGCGCAACAGTCGGGTATTTGAATCCACCAGCGTGGATGAATTGGTGCGCAGCCTGTTAGGCGATGTGCGTTTGAGCGGCGATATTCAAGTCAGTAACGATCGCGCTGACTATCACCAATTAAATGAAACCGGCCTGGGATTTTTATTGCGTGTACTCGCACCCTACGGCGTACCTGTGCGTTATAGCGCTAGCGGCGTGCGCGTAAAAAATGATGAAGAAGATGCGCAACCGGTTGCTATAGATTCGCAAAGCGGCGTGACCTCGCTGCGCATTATTGCAGATTTAAATCGCCAGCCGCGCGCATTAACTGTGCAGGGCTTTAATCTGGATGCGAATGAAAATGCCACCGGCAATGCGCAGGATTCCGGCGCGAGTGGCGGCACTGATGCGCGCCAGTCATTGGCGCAATTAAGTTGGGGCAGCGAGGCGTTTTTAACTTATCCGCCTGCGCGCCATCAGGCAGAGGCCGATGCCTGGGCGCGCGCAGCCATGCGCAGCCAGGCACAAACATTTTTGCATGGCGAATTGCTCGCCAGTGGCAACGCCAATTTGCGTACCGGCAAACAAATTGAATTGAGCGGCGCCTCGGCGCGCTTGAATGGCAAGTATCGAATTGTGCATGCGCAGCATTTATTTGATACCGCCAACGGCTATCAAACGCGTGTGAAAATCGCGCGTGCCAGTTGGAATGCGTGACCATGGAATTCAGTTCGCTATTCCAAACATTGCATTTGGCGCGCGTGCTGGACAATCAGGATCCGCAAGGGCGCGGGCGCGTGCAAGTAGAATTAGTCGTAAATCAATTGGCGCTTTGGGCCAGCTGCATGACCAATAGCGCCGGGCAGGATTATGGTTTCAGTTGTCTGCCGCGCAAGGATGAAATGGTGGTGCTTGCCTTTATGGGGCCGGACCAGGCGATTGTGTTGGGCTCGGTGTGGAGTGGCAATAATTCGCACCCGCAGGATGCACAACCGGTGGAAGATGTTTATGCGCTTATCACCCCGGGCGGAACCAAATTGGTGATGGATGAATCGGCGTCGCCGCGCGTGCAGATTGAAACTCCGGCGGGCCACAAAATTACCATTGATGACACAGGCGCAGGTGAAGTGATTATCGAGCGCGGCGGCGATCAAGTGAAATTATCTGCTGAGGGAATTGCCATCACCAGTTCACTCAAAGTGAAAGTGGAAGCGGCGCAAGTGGACGTGAGTGCAGCCATGGTAAAAGTGGATGCAGGCCTGAGTCAGTTTTCAGGGGTGGTCAAGTGCGACACCTTGATTGCGACTTCAGTGGTAGGAACCAGTTATACACCGGGAGCAGGAAATCTATGGTAAAGCATGAACCATTATTGCGCGCGCCCTGGTACGCCGATGCCAGCGACGGCACGCTTCTGCATCGCTATCTGCAAGATGATTTTGTCGAAACGTTTATTCAGCAAGCACAGCAGGAAAAGTTACAAGCCAATCGCCACCAGGCCTGGATTGCGGCCGATAAATTTGGCGGACAACACCCGCGCTTGCGCCTGCCGTTGCAGCGCGCTTTTTACATGTTGGCTACCGAAGCTGTATGCAACTTTCCCGGGCAGCCCGCGTTTGCACCGCAAAAAATTATTGCCGCCGGTTTTGTGGTGCGCAAAAAAAATAAATCGGGTTTGCAGCTCTGGCGCCTGCGCGATGGCAAGGCACTCGGCTGGCAACAACCCAATGCGCTGGATCTCACGCAAGATCCGGATCTTGCCAAACGCAATGCACTCAATCCTGCGCTAAAAATTCGCGGCATTAAACCCATTGCCAATACTGCGACAGGTTTTAGCGGTGAACAAACTTATCCTCTGCATACGCGCGTAATAAATACCGAACAAGGGCCACGCACTTTGTTGTTTGGTTATTTGCCGTTAAATGGCCAGCGCGAAGTGGATGAAACAATTAACCAGCAGGCAGCCGGGCAAACTGTGTCGGCAGCCGGTTATCTCGCCGAGCTTGAGTGGCCCTTTGGCAGTTGGGATGGCCTTGCACGCGCTAGTGCTTTTTGCAATTGCACAGGCAGCTTGCAGGAAGTCATCCAAAAAATGTGCGATCAATTTGGTTGGGACACATCCATGCAATGGCAAGTAAAAAATGGCGTGCCCACGCGTGCCTTTGGTCGCTTGCTTGCACTGCTGGTGAATCGCTATCAAATTGGCGATGCCACCATCGCTGACAATGGTTCGCTGCGCGCACTCTTGCAATCCATGCCGATTTTTACGCGACCATTAACCGCCCAGGAACTGGCGGGCATGCGCCAAAACTTTCCGGTGTTTTTACATCAGGCGCGGCAGCAGCAAATTATTCGCACCAGCCTGTTGGCCTACTTGCAGGAAAACAGTGAGGTGGTTTCGCGCTGGAATAACCGCAATGAAGCGCGCATGGCCGAGGGGCATATGCAGGATAAAAATCATGAGAGCGGTGCGCCGGGCTTTACCGCATTGGACAATTTTAACGGCCATCTCTATATCACCGAAGCGCTGGCACAGGCCTGGCGTGCGCAAATGCTGGCGCGCGCGGAACAAATCAACAATCTGGTTGAAGCGGCCCTGCCTTTGCCGCGTTACACCCAAGGTAAAGATGAAACCTATTTTGTGCAGCCGTTTATGCGCTATCGCGATGAATGTGACTGCGAAAAAATTTGTTGGGGACAACCCAGTTTTGAATTCACCGTCGCCAGTCCTTTCGATGTCCAGACTGTGCGCCCCAGTGTGATTCAGCTGCCGGAGTTGCGCGATATTAAAAAAGGCATGGCCAAGGGCGTGACTTTTCTCGCGCCCAAATCGCTAGCAGATTTAATGCTCAAGATTGCGCCGACTATGGAGATGAAAGAGCAGCAAGCGCGCTCGCCACTGGATGCCTGTTTGGGGTTTAGCATCAGCTTCAGTATTCCGATCATCACCATCTGCGCGATGATTTTGTTGATGATTGTACTCAGTTTGCTCAATTTAATTTTTCGCTGGTTACCTTACGCCATTTTAATTTTGCCGCGCTTGTGTTTGCCGCGTTTGAATGGTGGAGGTGAATGATGGCGATGACACCGGGTTTTTCACTGGGTGGTATTAGCGAGGGCCGCTGCCACTGGGCGACAGGTAATGACAGTGTGCGCGATGTGTTATGGAATATTTTGCTTACCACACCGGGCGAGCGCTTGATGCGCCCGGAATTTGGTGCGGGGCTGAAGCAATTTATTCATCAACCCAACAACGAAACTACAAGACGTTTAATTGCCGATCAGGCGCGCACTGCAATTCAACGCTGGGAACCGCGCATTCAAGTGTTGGAAATTCGTGTGGACACAGTGGCGCAATCCCTGAACGAAGTAGCGCTGCGCATTTTGTATCAACTGCCGCACAGCGGTGAACATCACAGCTTGCAACTGGGGCTGCAATTGCAGAGCTAGGAAATCGCTAAACGATGTTTAGCGTGCTGCACGGGTGAGACAAGTAAGTTAATTTTTCAGAGGTTCTCTGGATTATGCCGTTACCTATTACGTTATTAGATGATCGCCGCTTTGATGATTTGGTGGCCGAAGCGCGCCAGCGATTGGTATCGCAATTGCCTGAGCTGACGCAAGTGGTGGAAGGTGATCCACTCTACGCCATTACTGATTTAATGGCCTGGATGACGGAAACCATTATTTATCGCGCGAATTTAATTCCCGAGCGCCAGCGTCAGGCGTTTTTAAATTTATTGCAAATTCCGCTGCGCCCGGCACAACCGGCACGCGGGTTGGTGGCTATTCATTCCAACAGCAAGCAAGCGCAATTGCCCAAACTTTTGCCAGAGGCGACGCGCCTGAGTGCGGGCAAAATAATTATTTCCACACGCGGGGAATTACAGCCAACGCCTTTGGCACTGCGCCTGATGATTAAAGAGCGTTTGGGGATGAGTGAATTAAATGCAATGGGCGTGACTCTTACGCAATTGCGCGAGCTGTATAACTTTGGTGCGCAAACCGCCGCGCCTTTTCGCCCACGCAGTTTTAATCTTGGCAGTGATCGTCCCAGTCTGCAGCAATCGTTGGATAAAAAATATTATTTGCTGTTGCATCTCAACGATAAAAAACTGGTGCAACACAAAGATAAAGTGCGCGCGAATCTTGCGGGCAAAATTCTCAATATTGGTTTGGCACCGGTAACCGATTTGCCTGCCGAGATTGCACGCGAATTGCCACCGCGTGCACTGCGCTGGCAATTGTTGTGGCAGCAATCGGCCGACAGCCAGCGCGCCGAATTATTGCCCTTGGAGGTGTTGGACGATTCTTCGCGCGGTGCGCGCCAAAGCGGTGTGGCGCGGGTAAAAATCCCCGCCAATTTCCAGGCCTTTAATTCTGAATTCACGCAAGACCCGAAATACGCCGGCATGAATAACACACCGCCGGAAGCGCCGGTGGATGTCGACCCGCAAACCATTATTGCCTGGCTGTGCCTGAGTGCGCCGGACGACCCGGATTTTTCGCTCGGTTTTATGGCGGTGAACGCCGTGGACGTAGTGGCGCAGGAGCTGGTACAGGATCTGTTGATTGGTATGGGCGATGGCCGGGCAGGGCAGGTTGCCAGCCTGAATCGCACCGATGTGGATGCCGCCAGCCTGCAGATTGAAGTGAGCGAAAACGGCGGCTATCTGCCCTGGCAGCAGGTGACCAACTTTTCCGGCTGCAGCCTGAATGACCGGGTTTATCAATTTGATGCCGCGTCCGGCAGCGTAATTTTTGGCGATGGTATTCGCGGCAAGCGCCCGGGGCCGACCGAGCGCATCCGCGCCGCGCGCTTTTGTGCCGGTGGTGGCAGCAGCGGCAACTTGCCCGCTGCCAGTGTGAAGCAATTGCTCTCTGCCAGCAGCGCCGAGCTAAAACTGGAGCAGGATTGGCCGCTCACCGGTGGCCTGGATGCCGAAACAGTGGCGCAAGCCGAGCAGCGTATTCCCGCGGAGTTGCGCCATCGCGACCGCGCGGTGACGCGCGAGGATTTTATCCAACTGGCGCAGGACAACCCCATAGTCCCGGTGGGCCGCGCCGAGCTGATGCCGGGCCTGATGCCGGGCAACTCACTCGATGCCACCCAACTGGAGGTGCCGGGGGTGGTAAGCCTATTGGTGATGCCTCCGGCCGAACCGGCCCTGAATGCGGCGCCCAGGCCCAGCGCCGGTTTGCTCGCCGATTTATTTCGCTATCTCGCCCCGCGCACCCTGCTGGGCACCGAGCTCTATGTGCTCAGCCCGCAATTTGTCCCCGTCGCCCTCTCGCTCAGCCTGGAAGTTATGGATCGCAGCAATCTCATCAGCGTTACCCGCGCAGTGGAGCAGAGCCTGCTGCGAAGCCTCTGGCCCTTGGCGCCCGGCGGCTTTGATGGCAAAGGCTGGCCTTTTGGGCGCGAGTTGGACGTGAACGAACTGCGCACCTTGGCTGGCCGCACGCCGGGGGTATTGGCGATTAACGCGCTGCAGCTCTACCACCAGGCGCGCGATGGCCAATGGCACAAGGTCAACAAATTGCGCATGGATGCTTACCAGTTGCCGGAGTTGACTGAGGTGCATATCGAAGAGGGTGAGCAGGAACCTGGCCCGCCCCAGCGGGTAGTGCAACCGCCGCCTGAATCCGGCGTTGCCGTGCCGGTGATTCCGGACTTTTGTTGATGAACAGGTTGATGAATAGGTTGATGAATAGGTTGATGAATTTAACGACTGCTTTTTAACGATTGCCAGATTAACGCCAGATTAACGATTGTCAGATGAGTCGCGCTATGGACCCCACTCGCTATTTTGTGTTGAACAGCCTGGACGATTTCCGCACCCACCAGCGTCAGCGGTGTGTGTGGAATACGCGTGAGCGGCTGTTTCACCTGGCGATTAACCACCAGCCGCGCCTGCCTGCCCAGGGGCAGGAAGCAGCGCATGTCGAGTGGGCAAAGGCTCGGCCATTGGCGATGGATCAATTCCAGCAACTGGGCTTTATCTCTCCCGATGACCGGCAACTCTTCTATGCCCGCAGCTGGCAGGAAAAGGCAGAGTTTGACCGGCGCCAGCAACTGCCCGAGGAGGAGCGCGCTAGCCTGGGCAAACTGGATGGTTGTGGGCCAGTGCTGGTAAACAGCGAGCAAGTACAGACCGATACTCTGGCGGAGTTGATACTGGAACCGGTAACGGCGAAAGCGGGCTGCGAGTTTAGTGATCTACACCTGGGCGGCGACGGCCGGGTGGCACTGATTGAAACTAATGGCACCAGTGAGGTGGGCTTGCGCCTGGTGCATTTGGCCCGGCGCTGGCAGTTGAGTTTGCACTGGCCGCTAGCCGATTGGGGCGAACCCAAACGCTGTTGGGTGGACTTGCACAACCGCATCTGGGTGGCCAGCGATACTCACTTACTGCTGTTTGAAGGTGAGCCGCTGCCGCAGGATTATCGCCCCTGGGTGGACAGGTTTGAGCCGCTCCAGATTAACCCCCATCCGCTGCGCCTGCTGGATCACCTGCCTCTGCCGCTCGGTCACGAACTTATGGCGCTCTGCGCCAACGCCGAGCAGTTGCACCTGTTGCTGTTACACAGTGCCAACCAGACTCAGGAGCTATTCAGCCTGGAGTTGACCCGCCATAGGGCGCTGCCCGAGCGCCGCCCGCTGGCGGGGCTGGGGTTAGATACATTGCCGCTGGTGATGGATATAGCCTCAACCGAAACCGACCGGGTCTTTGCCCAGTTTTTCACCCCGCCGGACGTGGTCAGGCACTGCGATTTTGTCTGCCTGCTGATCGATCGCGCGGCAGAGAAAAGCAAACAGTTACAGCTGGAAGCGCGCGCTTACCCCATGCACAGCCAGTTGAGTGTGCGTTTTGTGCAGGGCGATCCCACGGCTATTCGCTATCTGCCCGAGAACGGCCCCACCCGGGTATTGCCCCTGCCGCAAACCCGCTATCGCAGTGAAGGGCGCGCGCGCCTCACTCGCATACTGGACAGCGGCACGCCGGATACCTGGTGGGACAGGATCTACCTGGATGCGAGCATCCCCAGCGGTTGTAGCCTGCGGGTGAGCGTCAACGCCTATGAGGATTTTGCCCATCCGCCCAAAGACTGGCAGTTGCAGGCTGCGCCGCTCAAGTTGCCGCTGGCGAGTGAGTTGCCCTTTTACCAAAGCCGTTTCAATGCGCAGCTGAGTCATCAGGGCGTGTTTGAAATCCTCTTGCAGCGCAGTGAGGGCCGGGTGCGCGACCTGCGCGGGCGCTACCTGCAGCTGGAAATCGAAATGCACGGCGATGGCCGCCACACCCCGGTGATTGAGTGCTTGCGGGTTTGCTACCCGCGTCAATCCTGGCAGGAGCAGTTCCTGCCGCCGCTGTTTCGCCAGCAGGAATCGGTCGAGCTGCCGGTACCGCTGGTGGTCGATGATCCCGAGGCGAGCGAACTACCCATTCCCGAATCTGCAGCGAGTAACTCACAACTGGATATGCCGGCCAATGGTGCCGATTTCCGCGAGCGACTGCTGAGTTCGCTCGATGGCCTGTTCAGCCCGTTGGAGCGGCGCATTGCCTGCGCTGAGTCCTGGCTGTTGCCTCAAGGCGCACCGGCCAGCCAATTACCGGTGCTGGCGGCCATGTTGGGTGAGCGCTTGCCCGGGCACTGGCCGGAGTTGCGTCAGCGCATCTGGCTCGCCTGCATCAGTGAATTGCAGCGCTGGAAGGGCACCTTGCGTGCGCTCTGCCTGGCGCTGGATATCGCCACCGATGGCGCCGTGGCGCGCGGTCATGTTATTCCGCTGGAGAACTATGTAATGCGCCGCACTCTCGCCACCATTCTGGGGATCGACATGGATGATGCCGCCCATCCGCTCACCCTGGGTACCCGCCAAAGCGGCAACTCACGGGTGGGGCAAGCGCTGATCCTTAGTGACGAAAGCGCGCGCGACTTTGTTGCCCTGTTGGCGCCGGAGCTGCTCAGCCAGAGCGATAAGGCTGTGGCGCGCAAGTTAATTGATGACTACGCCCAGCGCCTGAGTCTGCTGGTACATCGGGATGCCTTTGTGCATCTGGCCAACATCGAGCAGGTGCTGAAGGACTTTGTGCCCGCAGCACTCAAACTCAAGGTTATCCAAACCGACAAACCTTTTGTGCTGGGTTTGTCGCCCCTGTTAGGCATAGATACCTACCTGGAGCCAGCGCGCGCCGCGCGCCGTGTAATCCTGGATGACACCTGGCTGGGGCGCGAGGGTTTGGTGCGCAACAACGCCAGCTTTTCTCCGCGCGATCAACTGACCGCCGCACCTGCCAACTCTTTAACTACCAATTCTGCTATGCCCGCCAAAGGAGCGACCCTATGAGCCAGGCTTCCTATTCCGATATGGCCCTGAGCGAAAAACTGGAGCTGGATGCCCAGTTGGCCCAGCCGCTGGAGCGGGTGAATTACGCCGCCGGCATGATGCTCAGCCTGGAGGCCATCAACGCCGAACAGCGCTATCACCGCCAGCGGGTCAACCGCTTGCAGTACTGGTTCCAGGGCGCTGGCACCCTGCTGGGGCTGGCGGTCAAACAAGTCTCGGCAGTGGAGGTGGAAGACGGTAAAGACCAGAGCCTGCGGCTGGTGGTCAGCCCGGGGATAGCTATCGATGGCCTGGGGCGCGAGCTGCTGTGCCATGAACCCTACTGCGTCAATTTGCGCGATTGGCTGGACGCTCAGCAAAAAAGCGACAGCGCCTTTCTAACCAACGCCAAAAAAGTGGGTGAAGACGCGATCCAGCTGAGCATTACCATTCGCTATCAAAGCGCCTCTTCTGGCCTGCAGCCGGTGATGGCGCGCACGGTCAACAGTGGCATAGATCCAGTACAACCCAGCCGCGCTAAAGACGCACTCTTGCTGGAAATCCTCCCCGGCGCCTTGCCGGTTGCGGGTGGCGCTTTTGCCCGTGCCGGGTTGGCGCAGAACGCCGTGAATACCGCAGCAGTGGAGGGCCCGCTAACAACCACCGAACGGGATTACCTGGCTGGCTTGACCGATGTTCAGGGCCAGCAGCTGGCGCAATTGCAGGCACAGCAGGTCTATGGCTCGCGCAGTGATGTAGGCGCGCTGGAGTTGGAGGGGCAATACGAAGAACTCGCGCGCGTGCTGTTGGCAGTGATCGA
Source organism: Gammaproteobacteria bacterium (assembly GCA_021151625.1). GTDB lineage: Bacteria > Pseudomonadota > Gammaproteobacteria > Pseudomonadales > Cellvibrionaceae > Cellvibrio. The sequence goes on from JAGKWY010000001.1 coordinate 25,516, forward strand.
AATCCCGCTGCGGGCGCCGCAGCCTGACCATCCCATTAGCCCGATATTGCACCCCGGGGCAATCCGCATTAACAACCTCATACGTCCGTTTATCACCACGCCTGACCAGTTGCGCTGGCTGTACCTGCAGGAGAATGCATCATGAGTTTTCTCGAAAGCCCGTTTAACCCTATGGCCACCTTTGAAACCCAGGCTAGCCTCAGCAGTACCGCCAGCCTGGACCCGAAACTGTCGCGTACACACTATTACGATGGCCGCCTGCTCAAGGCCTCTGATCTGGTGCGCGACCAGTTCTATCTGGATGAACGCCTGTGCGAAGTGGGGCGGGTGCTGGGGCAGGGCGTAGTGCGCGGTTTGCAGGTGCGGCTCAACCCCCAGGGCGGGCTGGATATACAAGCGGGCCTGGCGATAGCGCCCTCGGGGCGGGTGCTGGAGCTGGAGGCTGACATCGAAGGGCTCAAGCTGACCGACGATGCCTTGATCAATAGCTACAACCCCAATTTTCGCTCTCTCGCCGCCGGACTCTATGCGCTGGTGATTCGCTATGCGCAAAAAGGCGTAGGCACGGCAGAAGTCTTCCCCAAAGACCTGGAGAGCCAGCGCGGTTTTTACTTCAATGCCTATGAAGAGGGGGTGGAGTTTGCGCTGCAAAAGCTGGCGCAGCCGCTACCCATACAACACCTGCAGCAAATGCCCGCCGATGAAATTGCACTCTATGCTCGCGCGCAACTGGTGCGCCCACTGCTGGTGAACAACCCGGGCCAACCGGTGGGGCTGGATGAAAGTTCGGTTGCCCTGGGATTGTTGGCGGTAGAACGGGGTATGCCCCAGTGGTTTGATCAGGGCTTGTTACGTCGCCCATTCCGCAGCGCCCAGGCACTGAATTATGTGCAGATAGATTTATACAACCACTATGACGAACTGTTGCGCGCACTGCTGGCGCAGCGTCAGGTATTACCGAATCGCGACCAGTTTTTAGCCTCGCGCTATTTTTCAGTGTTGCCACCCGTAGGCGCTATTCCCAAAGGCGCTGTGGATCCGGAAAACGGCTACCAACATTTTTTCCCCGCTGGTTATGAGGTAAGTATTTCGCCGCTGCGCGAAGATGATGTCGCCGCCGTAGTGCAGCAGAGCATGATGCTGGAACCTATCGACCTGCAGCGCGAGCGGGATGTGGACATCATGATCGCGGTGGTGCTGGATGATCTGCAGTTCGCCACCATTGCGCGCCAGCTGCAGCGCTTGAATGCTGCCGTTACTGGCCAGAAGCAGGACTTCGCGCACCCGCCGCATCTGGATGAATTTTTCCTGGGCAGTGCCAGCCTCAACAGTGCCGCCAGCGACAATCCTTCGCTGTGGAAAAATATCTGGGCCAAAGCGAGCCGCGTGTTTTATGTGCGTCGCCCCATTCGCGTAGCTGAAACCCAGGTGAGTGCGGTGGTGTTGGCCACAGGCACATTGGAGGAATTAAAAAATTCCAGTGTGCTGCTGGAGCAATTGGAAGCCGCCAAAAAAAGTGTTGAGACCATGGAGAAAAAACTGGCCAGCACTATCAACGAACACCAACTGGCGCTGGCCAATAATCAGTTATTAAACCAACAAATTAGCGATCTGAATAATGCGCTTGAAGCGAGCAAAGCCGAATTAAAAGCGCTGCAGGAAAACAGCGCTTCCAGCGCGGACCTGACGGCGGCATTGCAACAGATCGAAGCTTTGAGCCAGCAATTAGCCAGCCAGCAAAAAGCGTTAGACATTGCGCAAAAACAATTAACCGCGAGCCAGGCTAATACCCTGGAAGCACAGCAGGATGCGCAACAAGTGCGAACCTTTATGGTGACGCTGTTGGAGTCGCAAGCCATCAAATGGGAGAGCATGGAACTGCTGGCAAAATTGCGCACACCCAACGAAGCCGATGCGGAAACAGCGCAGAAAAAATTATTGGATACCCTGGGGCGAGACAGCGATGGCCAACAGCAACTGGTGCAAATACTGGTGCTAATGCCCGCGGCTTATGATGCGCTCAATTGGCCCAGCTTGTTGTTTGTATTTGAAAAGGATCAAGTCAAAGCATTGCGTGAACATTTGCTCGCAGAAGCGGGCGCCAGTTTTCCGGAATTGATGTTGAAATTTGGCGAGAGCAATGGCTTCCCGAGTGAGTTGCAAGCAGCCTGGAAAAAACGTGTGACCGCCGTGCGGCGCAGAGGGGGGATACTATGAGTGAACAATCGATAGTCATCTCCCCGGTCTACGGTGCAGCAGATACCCAGCGCTTGCATTTTTTTGCCGGGCGCAGTTTGTCGCAGCAAGAATTTGCGTTGATGCAGCGCTATGTGGACGAGCGCTGCGAAGATTTGTTGGTCGCGCGTCAGCCGGGCATTGTCTCTGGCCTCGAAGTGATCGCCACGCGCGATAAAAATGAATTAACCAAAACCACCTGGCGAATTAACCCCGGTCTGGGGGTGAGCTGGTCGGGGCGAGTGGTGACCAATCGCGCACCCATTCATTTGCGCTGGAGTGAATTGAGCAAGGAATACCTGGCTCGTATTGCCGCGCAAGGTGAAGCACCCTTAAAAAATATTCCCGACGGTTTTTATTTTCTCACCCTGCGCCGGCAGGTGCGTATTCTCGATGAATTGAAAAAAACGGATCCCTGCACGCGCACGGAATTGGATCCGCTGCGCGATACGCGCGTGGCCACATTGGCACAATTAAATTTGCAGCCCCTGCCGTTTGCCAGCGGCTGGCAGGCATTAAGCCGCCAGCGTGTTGCCATGCGTGTGTTTAACGCCTTGCTGGTTAGTCACCCATTAACTAACCCCTTGCCTTGGGAAGATGACCCGCTTGCCACAGAAGATTTTCCCGACCCGGATGCGGGTGTGTTTGCGGCAGAAAATCCCCACGAATTAAAACTGGCGCTGGTAAAAGTTAATGCGGGCCAACCCGAATGGGTGGATAGTCAAGTGGGTCGTTTACTCGCGCGCGACAATACAGTGCAAATGGCGATGCTGGATTATTGGCATAGCATCATCAACGCGCGTGCACGTTTTCGTCTGGATGGTCCGGCCGCAGAAATTGCGCCGCAAAAAAATTTACAGGAATTATTGGATCTGGATTATTTGCCTGCGGCGGGAAAATTTCCCGAGCAATTAATTAGCAATATCGCCGGCAAAGTCAGCCAACTGGATTACACCCAATGGCAGCGGCCGGCATTGCAATTCGCTGCCCATGGTTTGCAAATTGAAATAGTGCCGGTACCGGCCAATAGTGTGACAGGTGTGGTGAGGCAGGAGCTGGCGCGCGGGGTTATCGATTTAAGCGGCGCAGAAATGGATCGCATTCGCCTGATGGTCGCAGTGAATCCTGATGACTATCACCCGCAACTGTTTAACTTACCGGAAATTGATAAAACCCTGGTGCAGGAGGATCTGGTTAACACCCAGTACCAGGCGTATCTCGCCTACAAAGCCTGGGCGGAAGCCTATTGGAACCTCTATTTTAAAATTGAAATGCGTGCCCCCAAAAAACTGGCGGATCTCACCTTAAAAACACGGGCAATTTTTTCATCCTTGTATATCGCGCATATTCCGCATAACGCCTTTCCCGATTTAACCGCTGAGCGCAGTTTGCGCCGCGAGCTGGCCATCCCCGACATTTCGCCCAAACCGCAAAATGCCGCCGCGCTCTTGCGCTCATTAAAAATTGAGCGCTGCCGCGAATTGGGTTTTCCCATCAATAATCCATTTACAGTCGATAACAAACTCTTGCCGCGCCCCTGGAGTTTGTGTGACCAGGTTGTCGGTGAATTGAAAGAAAAGCCTTACAGCGATCCTGCATTACCCGTCGGTGATGGCCTTATCGCCCAGCGGATAGATACGCGTGAGGACATAGAGGAAATTGAACAATTTATTTTGCGCACAAATCAGTTGATTGATGAGGTGCGCGATTACCTGAGTTCACAGCGACAACAGCTGGATTCAATTACTGTGTCCTTCTCGTCGCTGGCGGGCGGTATTCCCGGTGACGGCACTGGTCTGAAATTGTTCCGTTTGTCGGACAAGCTGAAATTCACTACTGCTGCTATTAAAACCACGGAGAGCTAGATCATGGTCGATAAATTTAAAACTGATTTAACGGCGTTTGCAGGCATAGGTGGGTTTAACGCAATTAGCGGAGTGAATAATTTCACCTTTACGCCAGCAAAAGAAACCCTATTGGAAAAAAACCTGGTCACCATTAAACCCTCGCGCGCGGTGGATGAACTCATTAATTTCCGTCCGCAGGTGCAGGAAATTTTTAATAGAAATGAAATTCTTCCAGCAAAAGAAATAGTAAATGTTGTTCCCAAAGAGTTTGGGGTGCTGGGGCATATAGACCCTTCGCGCCAATTATTGGTAGATGCTCTGTCGGGTATAGCGAGTCTGCGCAGTCGGCTTAAGGGTGATGATGCGATCATTGCTAAAGCAAAGAAGTTAATTGAAGAGATTAGTGCGCGCAATGATGTGGAACAGTTGGGGATTAAGGCGGATTTTTGGTCAGCGTTTGATAATAAAGTGTCGCTAGCGACAGTGACTTATCAAGATGCAACTAAAAATCCGATTAATATACCCTTGAAGACAGTGGCGGATGTAACGCTTGAGTTGGATAAAACGGAAGTCAATGAAAAAGCCCCAGCAGCCTCTTTGTATTCCGCGGGGCTATTTTCCGTGGGCAGCAACATGCGCAATGACATTCGCGAAATGGATAGCGTGCATGCCACGCTTATGCGACTGCAAGAAAACTTAAGTCGCGCGCTGGTGGCCAAGCGCAATTTGCTAACCAAATTGGATTTGGAAATTCCCGAGCGCCAACGCGAACTGGTTAATCTTGATCAGGCGCGGTTAAAAGCTCTGGGTGAAAGTAAAATGGTGGCCTCGCTGGTGGAGGAAAACTGGCGCGAAGTAGAAGCCGCTTATGTAAAGCGCGAAAAAATCCTCACCAATCATCGCGGCATTTATTTTGCGCGGGTCAGCGAAGCCCCAGTGGGAAAATCCACGTTACTAGACGTGGATCTACGTTACGGCAAATTGGAAGACCTGGTGCCGGGCACCGCGATTAGCCACCTGGAGTTGCCTGACGATATAGAACCCTATATAGAAACCATTGCCGATATGCCTATCGCCCAGTGGAAGTTTTTTAATCCCTACTGGAATCAATTACCCGCGCGTTTAACTGTATTGAAATGGCTGGATAGTCGCCGCTTGCGCCTGAATTACCTCGCCGGGCAGTCGCGTCAGGTGAGCAATAAATTTTTCAATCTAATGCAATCCCATCAAAGTATTTTGCAAGATTATGCGCGTTTTTATTTTCTCGGTGAAAATTCCCTGCAAGCCTTTTATCGCGAAGCGGTACAAATTATTTCCGTGGAGGATTTACTCACCGGCACTCCCCATCAATTACGTGGCCGCGCGCAATTCTTTCGCAATCAATTGGATCAAGCCACGCACTTGTTGCTCAGCAGTTTGCAATCGGTAACGCCCAGTTTGCGCCTGGACTGGGCTACGGCGGCGGAATTGGATCAACTGGATTTGCGTCAACCTAATACCTGGCCGGGCATGCAACAGGCAAAGCTCACAGACCTGACGGAAATGCGCACACTGGTGGAATTGGTGAACTGGTGGTGGCGGCAATTGAACGAAGGTGCCAGCAGTGCCGCAGTAACTGCGCTGCGCAATTTATTGCGCGCGGCGCTGATGGTTGCGGTAGGCGATGATCCCAAGGAAATGCTGCACGGTTATTTGCAATCGCTGCCGGCGCAATTTCGCACGGGTGAATTATTGCGCGCAACCCTGAATCGTCACGCCACTATAGGCACTGAATTGCAGTTGGTGAATGAGCAGGATCAGCTGATTGGTAAATTACACGTGGAAGATGCCGACGAACGCGGTGCAATCCTGCGCGTTGCCCAGGTATACAACACCACGGCGGTAAAACCGGATGCACAATTTTCGCTGGTAGGCGTAAAAAATTCGCTGCGTAGTATGGTGTAAAAAAGTGTGGTGTAACTAAACCTTTGGTGTAACCAAAATGTGTGGTTTCGATGAGGCATACCTGTGAGTAGCATGCAATGAGTAGTCTGGCCAGTGTGCAAATCCAACGGCTATTATTGCGCGGCGATACGCGCGATAAAACAAATTTGCTCGCATCACTGGATGCGCGGCGTTGGCCGGGTGATGATGATCCGCGCATTATTTTTATCAAACGCCTGCAGGTGAAATCGCCCTGGTGGACGCTCGCGCGCGAACTGGCAGTAGAGTGCGAAGCAGAATATCGCGCAGCAATTTCTGTTGCGAATGCCAGCGATGCCAGCAACGCGATTGTGTTTGCCAGTGAAGCCCATTTAATTTCACAGCTGGTTATTAATTTACTGCGCGAGCAGTCGCCCTGGTATCAGCAATCCTGGCTGGTGCAGGTAGAGTTGCCGGCTGAGCCGGTTGCGGTGCTATTGCATAGGCCAGCACTTGTGCCTGAGGTTGTGCAGCAATTGCACCAGCAACAATCGCTTGCTGATTTTTTTGTAGGTTGCTCGCAAGCAGATTTGCAACGGTTGGTAGCGCAGTTGCAACTATTTTTAGCAGTGAGCCCCAGGCTTGTTGCTCAAGCCATTGAATCCAGTTTGGACAGACACCTGTCTGGTGTGATGAATTTAGCTGCAACGACTTCGTTAACTAACGACACCGAAAATGTTTTGCCTGAACAGCAATTGGCCTGGATCAAAAAATGGCTGCCATGCCTAACACAAGTGCGCAGCGCGCCTGAACAACGGCTCGCACTGCAATTAGTGGCCTGTTTAGGTTTGTGGCAATTCTCACCGCAAGAATTGCAGCGGGGTTCAGCCTGGAAGCTCTGGTTTAACGCGCTGGGCGATAGTGTTCGCAGGGTGAAATTACCTGCTGCTGAGCTTTCTGTTGTTAGTCGTAATATTGTTAGCGGGTTGGAATCTGATACGCCGGAAAAAATATCCACGAGCACTCCTGTCAGTGCTAACGAGCTTGAGCTCACAGCGTTTACCAGCAATAAGGTGGCATCGGATCATGCACACACAGCGACAGTATTAAATAGGCAGAGTGATGCAAGTTCGCAGGCGGCAATCGCTGCGGGAGATGCCCAGCCGGAAACTGTGCAAGGGGATGTAGCGATAAATTATCGCTACATCCAACAGGCGGGATTTTTGTATTTGCTTAACTGGCTGCGCGATTATCCGGCGTTAATTAATTTGTCAGCGCCTTTATCGCCCTGGTTGTGGCTCGCGCATTTTTATAGGCACTGCTGTGCAGCCTGGCAGTTACCACAGGATAAAAATCTACAACAATTGCTGCTGGATATAGGCGGCTTAAGTGAACAGGATTTAGCGGAAAGTGAATCATTGTTTGCAGAGACGGAGTTGCAAGCAGCGCGCAGGTGCCTGCAAGAGCGATTGGCAAAATTCCAGATCGAAAATTACGACTGGTTGTATGTTCCAGCGCGTGTATGGACGGAACAGGGTTATGTGCAAATTTATATCCACGAGCTCTGTGTGCGGGTGCAGCTGCGCATGGCGGGGCTGGATTTAAACCCCGGTTGGGTGCCCAGCCTAGGGCGAGTGATTCAGTTTTATTTTGGTCGCTATCCCGAGTTGTACTCGGCAGAGGGAGGCTTGCCCGATGAATGATTTCGTCACGTCTATAGCGCCGGCGCATTCTGCTGCGCTAAAGCCGCAATTGAATCTGGATTTGTGGATACGCGGCAGCCTCAGCTGGTTTATGCAAACCCAGATGGAGGTTGTTGCAGAAGGAAAATCAACGACAGAAAATTATTTGCCCACGCACTGGGCGCAGCAATTAGCGCAGCAGTTGCAGGCGATTTTTTTATCCTCAGAGAAATTAAACGCAGGCCCTGTCACTATGGCAGCGCAGTTGCACCAATTATCGTTGACCGAATTGGAATTATCGCCCGGCCTACAGCGCCTCGCGATGCAGGGCGTTTTGGATAAAAACCATCTGTTTGTGTTGGCGCTATGCTCGGCATTAAATGATCACTATGAATTAAATATTGCACTACAAGCATTGCAGGGCGCACAGCAGCAACCCTGGCCCAGGTTGTATTTACTGTGTGATCTGGTGCAAACCATTTGCGGCAGCCAGCTTTCACCGAGCGAAATGGCGGCTTGGTATTGGGTAGCCAGTGGCGTGTTGCAATTACAAACGCAGGGGCCCTTAGCCTTGGCTTGGGTGCAATTAAATAATCATTACTGGCAATGGCTACAAACAGAGACTGTGCCGACGCGTAATGAATTTTTTAGTGCGATCAATTATTCCGGCAACACAGATAGTGCAAAAAAATCACCGCTGACTAGGTTACATACGGCAGAGGAATCCTGTTCTGATTTTGCAGTTGCTATGCGCTTGGGGCAATTGCAGCAATTGCATCTGTGCGGCAGCCGCAGCGCAATGCTGGCCTGGGTGAAACGCCTGGCGGAGTGCCTGAATAAAACGCCGGTATTGCCTCGCGCAGAATGTGAATTGCACTGGTTAAATTTATTGTGCGGCGCTTATGAGTTATTACCGGTTATTGAAGTCTCTGCTGAATTAAATCAGCGCGACTATTTTTCTCGCAATTATTTTTCATACGATGATAATTCCACCTCAATCCCCATTATTATTTGGCATGCGGCACCCCTGAGTGTTGCCGAATTAACACAGCTGCAACAAGCAAATACCGTCGCCATCCATTACCTGCCGGCCAGTATTTGGGATGAGCGCCTTATGGCCTGGCAGCAGTGGGTAACACCAATACAGGCGGACGAATTTGCACGGCGCTGGTTGATTTCGCCGGATGCAATTCATCCATTAGCGACCAGTGTGTCGCCCTCTGCCTGGCATAAGCCGACAGCAGAATTGCGCGCGGCCATTGCGCAGGCGCGCCAACAGTTGGCACCTGATCATTTGCAAAGTCTGGCATTTCTGGTGCCGCAACAAATTTCTGCTAACGCGTTGGTACTCAGCCCAAAAATTCACGCCGAGTTAGATGCACTGCAAATTCGCTGCGAGCAACGTGAGCAGGTGTATAGCGATTTGGGGCCTGCAGTGGCGGGTGCGGGACACGGCGGCGTGAAAGCGCTTTTGTATGGTGAGAGCGGCACGGGTAAAACCCTGGCTGCGCTTTATCTCGCTAGTCAATTAGCGGCACCTGTGTATCGTTTGGATTTGGGCGCGGTATTAAATAAATATATTGGCGAAACGGAAAAAAATATTCACCAGCTAATGCTGGAAGCGGCGGCGGGCGATTTTATTTTATTGATTGATGAGGCAGATGCACTCTTTGCCAAGCGTGGCGATGGCGACAGTGGCGGCGAACGTTTTGCCAATATGCTCACCAATTATTTACTTGCACGTATTGAGCAGCACCCCGGTATTGTTTTAATGACCACCAATGGCTTGGGGCGTATAGACGGTGCTTTTATGCGGCGCTTTGATCGCGTGATTGAATTTCATGCGCCCACGTTGGATGAGCGCGCGCGCCTCTGGCAAAACCATTTGGGCGTGCGCAGCCCCGGTGAACAAGTTTGTACGCAGCTTGCCAGCCTGTGCGATTTAAGTGGTGGTTTTATTCGCAATGCTGTATTGGCGGCGGCGGCTGAATTGCCCGTTAGCGAAGCGCCGCAATTAAGTTTTGTCAGCCTGCTGCACGCGGTTGCGCGCGAGTATCGCAAATCCGGCAAGCCCTTACCGCCCAAATTGCTCAATCAATTAAATCTGGCGCAACCGGACAAGGCGGTGCAAGCATGAGCCAGACGCAATCACTGAAGAAAAAATCGGCCGCTGATGGTGGCGATAAACAATCGCTACAGCGCAATGCCAATAAAAGTGCTGATGAAACGCTAAATAAAAAAGATAGCCCTGTAGCGGAACAACCGGCAGAACTACAGAAAAAAATATATCGCACGGCAGAGTCTGAACAGGCAGAAGCCAGCGCGCAGCGCAAACCGCGCCTGCAAACCAAACTCAGCGTAAGCGAACCGGGCGATAGCCACGAGCAGGAGGCAGATCGCGTTGCCGATGAAGTGGTCAGCCGCAGTGTTGCACCAGCTACTGAGGAAAATAAATTAAACCCCGGTAATACCAAACCGGAAAACACTGCTGCCAGCCCGCAATCCCTGCAAACCAAAATTTCGCGCATGGAGGAGCCTGCTGCAGAATCCACTCCGGTAGAAACTGAAGCTCCATCAACAGAGCCGGAAGCGGCTACTGACACAGCAGAAAATTCCGAGCAGGGCGTGAGTGAGGAGGTTGAACAACAAATTGCTGGCATGCGCGGCCAGGGTGCGCAATTGCCCGAACAAGTGCGCACGGAATTGGAAGGCCAATTCAATCACGACTTTTCCTCCGTCTCCATCCACACCGGCGGTACTGCTGATGCACTTTGTAAACAATTAAGCGCGCGTGCCTTTACCGTTGGCAGCGATATATTTTTCGCCTCGGGCGAATACGCACCTGATTCACAAGAAGGCAAACGTTTACTCGCCCATGAGTTGACGCATGTGGTGCAGCAGGGGAGTGGGGTTACGCGGAAGATCATGCGCGATGTAACTCCTGCACCATCTCCGGCCGTAAGTCCTGGTTCAGATGCAGAAACCAAATTAAATGAATTATGTAAATTGGAACTGCCACCAATAAAACATCGCCACGCAGCGCTTTACACTGGTCATGGTGCGAGGCGAGCAGCTGGTTACGCACGAAATACCAGTCAGGAGCAGATAGATGTTTGGAAGCAAGGTGTAAATTTAACCGAAGCAATTATTGCGCAAAAAATACAGGCATCTCTGCAGCGCACAAACCCAAATGCAACCTTTGCTATTCCGTCTTCGCCACATGCAATGGTTAATTTTACGTTACCAGGAAGCCCAACACCTATCAGCGGGCAATGGCGCGGCTTGCGCAATCAGTTGCTGATTCCAGATTGGGACAGGCGCGGGGTCGCGTTAACTACTCGTGAAAATAAATTTCAAGTCGATCACATGATCGAACTGCAAGTGTATGGCGATTCAACGGGTAACTCTGGCAACGTAGTTGGAAATATGGAATTGCTTAAAGGGTCATCCAATGCGAGTTCCGGTTCTACCATAAAAAATAAAATATACGAAAAAGTTTATGATTTTTTAGGTGCCCAGGACACTAATTTTGCGACGCTCGCAGATGACACAAAAAAAACACGGCGACGTAATTTTCTCAGTAACCATACGATTAATTTTTCCGAGGTGGTGCGCGGTGCCGGGCGCAGCGGCGATGATGCGGATTGGTGGACTAAAGCGGAGATAGAAACCGGCGCTCATATGGATGTCTTGCAAGCGGCTCCACCAACGAACTTGCAAGGTAGTTCAGGAAATTTTGTCTTTGCGACTGGCCCCGGGGGAAGCGAAATTCGCCGTTATACATATACCGGTTTTCCCATCGCGGTAACTGATCCCGCAGGGCAGAACGCATTTGCCGGCGTCACGATAAACTCATTTAATTTGAATAATCAGGTAGAAGTAGGTACCCAGGGCACAGACGTGGGAACTCTGGAGGGAACCTGGAATTTGCCTTCAGGATTTGGAACTGGCTCTGCGGTTAGTATTCCACTCAAAGCGATTGGCCCTTATTGCGCGGGTCCAGGCCAAATTCCAGCGTTAAATACCACGTTTAATCATTTGAGTCCGGTTGAGTTTACCGAGTTCGAAATTAGAAATAATCAGCTTTACTCGATGGGACGAATTCCTACACCGACTATTCCTTTATTGTCGCGCGCGCAAATTGGCTTAGTGCTGCAAGGCCAGGATATTCGCTTTCAAATTCAATACAACACCGGCATGTTGAATTTGCCTATTCCCGGTATAACTATTGACGATAGTAGTATTGCGCTTTTTTACAGTGTCCAGCAGGGATTTGGTGCAGAGGGAAGCCTGGATTTTGGCATTAATAATTTAGGCTCGGGTAATTTGACTGTTGCTGCATCGCAAGAAAGTGGATTTTCTGCCAGTGGCAATTTCTCTTTTGATACCGACTTATTTGATCGCGCCCGTGTCAGTATCTGGTATAGAAATGGGGCGTTTGGTGGTTCGGGAGAGATTGGCATAGATACACCGGATAAAATTCGCGGTATTCGGCGAGCTAATCTGAGTGTAAGTTTTACCGAGGGAAATTTTTCAGCAACTGGTGATATCCAGCCAGCAATCCCCGGAGTTCAACAGGCAGGCTTGCGCGTTATCTACACCGAGCAAGAAGGTCTGACAATTGGCGGTAATCTCCAATTAAATAATGAAACCCCGGGATTGCAATCTGGATCTGTGGATGTGACCTTAAATAAACGCGATGGTCTTTGGAAAGTTTCTGCAACAGGCACAGCTGTCCCGGCAATCCCCGGGGTAAATTCGGAATTAACCATTAACTATAACGATGGAGCCTTCACCGCCGAAGCCAATGCCGATTATTCACGCGGTATGCTATCTGGCCGCGTGAATGCAGGCGTTACTAATCGCACTGTGAATGCCGATGGCTCATTGAGCGAAACAGCGGCTGATGGAAATCCGCTGGTCATTTATGGCGGCGGTCAGTTGACCTTGCAAATAGCGCCCTGGCTGCAAGGCACTGCCGGTGTGCGTTTCGCGCCGAATGGCGAAGTGACCGTAACCGGTGAAATTGGTTTGCCCAGTCAGTTGGAAATTTTTGCGCGCAAGGAAATTAACAGGTCCATTTTTAATATTGCCGTGCAAGCCCCAATTTTTCCCGGAATTGTTGCCGAGGTGGGCGGTGGTTTAAGTGCGACTGCGGGCATAGGCCCAGGTGTGCTGGATCGCTTAAGCCTGGGGATTACCTACAACCCTGCCCACGAAGATCAAACCCGTATTACTGGCGACGCTCATTTAAATATTCCCGCTAACGCTGGCTTGCGTTTATCAGTGCGCGCCGGTATTGGTTTGGGTATTACCGGTGCCAGTGCCACCGGCGGTTTGGATATTGGCGGCACCCTGGGTATTGAAGGTGCGGCAGAAGCAGGAGTGCATGTAGAGTGGACTCCATCAACCGGGTTGGATATTCGCGCGGAAATTGCTGTGCACGCGCAACCCAGTTTCACCTTTGATATCGGCGGTTATGTGAGTGTGCGCGCACTCGGATTTAGTGTGTACGACAATCGCTGGCAATTTGCCTCTTACACTTTTGGTTCCGATTATCGTTTTGGAATTCGCTTGCCGATTCATTACCACGAGGGTGAGCCCTTTGATATTTCCCTCGATGACGTTCAATTTGAAGTACCCAATATAGATACCGATCAATTACTGCGTGGCCTGATTGCGAGGATTGCCTGATGAATACTGACACTCTGCTACAAAACCAAATCCAACAGCAATTGCGCGCGGGTGTGGATGCCCATGTGCGTGGCAATTTGCTCGCGGCAGAAAATGCGTATAAAACAGTGTTAAGCCTGGATGATATCAATGCAATTGCGCATAACAACCTGGGTTTCGTGTACGGGCAGCAAGCCAATTGGCCTTTGGCGCTGGAGCACTTGCACAAGGCGCTTGTGATTAATCCCGACTATGCCACGGCTATGTCCAATCTTGGTCAAATTTATTTTTCTACCGGCGAACAAGAGCAAGCCATGGCACTACTGGAAAAGGCAACCGTGCTGGATGCTAATGACCCGCAGCACTGGCATAACCTCGCACGCATTGACTTGCTGCGCGGTAATTTTCAGCGCGCGGAATATGCTTGGTGGCGCGCCTGCAATTTGCGCCCGGATTATCTGGACTACCAGGTGAATATGGCGATTGCCATTGCCGCGCAACATAGATTTGCCGAGGCTGAAAAAATTTATCAGGGCGTTGTTGCGCAGCATCCACAACATTTTAATGCGCTCCTGCAATTGGGCATCTGTTGGTTGCTGATGAAAAATTATGGCAATGCACAACAGATATTTCAGCGCGCGCTGCAAATAAATCCGCGCGATCCATCGCTGTTGCGCCATTGTGGTTTAGTTGAATTAACGCTGGGCAATAAACCAGCGGCAGCAAAATTTTTTCAGGCGCTACTGGAACTGACGCCAGAGGATCAAGATGCGCGCGTCGATTATGCTCTGGTGCTGCTGGAGCTGGGTGATGCGTCTGCGCTGGCGCAAGAGCGCGATTATTTGCAGGCAATTGCGCAACCGAACGAGCGCGTGCAGCAGTATTTACCAGTGATCAGTAATGCGCTGGTTGCGCAGGGTTTGCATTAACGCCAGGCCATAAATGGATTAAGCAGGCTGTACCAGCCGGTAAATTTCAGTGGTGCGTTGAGCACGGTTAAACAAATACAGTCTTCATTTTGCAATGCAGTGGGGCTGTGTTTGTGGCTCGCATCGCGTGCAATAAAATCACCTGCGTGATAAACCCCTAATTCATCGGAAAAGCCACCGCACAAGATTACGGTCAACTCTAAGCCTTTATGGGTATGAGTGGGAATTTTTGCACCGGCGCTAATTTTTTGCAGTGCTACTTGAAACCCTTTTTCATCCAGGAGCGACGTCAAATCAAATTTGCCAATCGTTTTGGTTTGACGTTGCCAGGGCAGGGTATCCAGCGTTGTTGGCAAATAGGCTTGCAATGGGTCAGCACTTGCAGGCATTTTTTTCTCGGATGCAATTTTTATCGGGTCTTTTTCACTTACTGGTTGATGGTTAGTGCCTTCCAGCTTAGTCATTAATGCATCAAATGCCGCTTCGTCGCTACTGGCTGGTTTAATGTTTTCCAGCAAGGCGCCGCCCAGGTGATTCAGGTTTTTTACATGGGTGCGGCACTCATGGCAAAAACACAGGTGCATGGCCACTGCTAATGCTACGGGGGCCGGAGTGCTGCCGGCGGCGTAGTTCATCAGGGTCATATCGTCCGGATGCCAGGCATTCATAGTTCTTTGGCCTCAAACATAACGCGTAACTTTTGCAGCGATAAACGCAACCTACCTTTCACGGTTCCCAGGGGAATATTCAACTCCTCGGCGACTTCCTCATGGGTTTTACCTTCGTAATAGACTTTACGCAGGGCAATCATTTGTTCTTCCGGTAGTTTGTCGATGGACTGATTAACAAATTTTTCCGTGGATAAATTCTGGATTGAATAAACGGTGGTGTCTTCTTCGGTGGGAATTTGCCACAAGTCTTCCGTATCTATCACTAGTTCAGCGCGGGTGCGATTTAGCTTGCGCAAGAGGTCGATCCGCTGGTTGCGGGTAATGGTAAAAATCCAGGTGGAAACCGAGGCAAGCGAGGGCGAATATTTATCGGCATTGCGCCACACATTAGTCATAACCTCTTGTACCAGCACTTCCGCATGCTGGCTAAAACCCTGGTTGATCGCATAGGCCTTAATACGTGGGGCGAAATAGTTGTACAACTGCCGAAAAGCCGCACGATCATCCTGTTGCGCAACTCGCTGAAGCAATTCAGTCCAGTGCGCTGCGTCGGGTGGCGCATCGCTACCGGCGGTGGAGTCATTCATGGACTTGGCCCTTGCTTCGGTCATCAGTTAATGCCTCATTATCGCCGGTAATTGGCCGCTTGCCATGGGGAAATTGGAATCGCTTTTTATACGCTGGCCAGCCCTGTCTGGATCACTGGGATATAGGGTGGGGTAATTGCTGTGTAAAAAGGCTTGCCAGTCCGATTTTTGTGTATTAGTGTAATAATACACATCACTGGTGTATCAGTGATCAATAATTCCATCTGTCAATCCATCCATTCAGGGGGCCTCACCTGGGGCTCGAGCAAGGAGTGAGTAATGAAGAAAATTCTGATAGCCCTGGGGCTTAATTGCAGTTTGTTGTCTGTTGGCGTGGCAGCAGAAACCAGCCTGTACGAAATTAGCAAAGGCGAGCAAAAAATCTACCTGGGCGGCACTATCCATGTGCTGCGCAACAGCGATTACCCACTACCTGCCGAATACGAGCAGGCCTATGAGCAAACCCAAATTCTGGTGCTGGAAACGGATATGAAAAAATCCAACTCGCCCGAATTTGGCCAGCAGTTTGCGCAGGCATTTACATACAGCGGCGGCAAAAACCTGGCACAGGATTTACAGCCAAAACTCTGGCAACAATTGCAGGAATACGCTGATAAAAATCAATTCCCGCTTGGGCAAATGAGTATGTTCAAAGCGGTATTTGTCAGCTTGTCCATGTCGATTGTTGAAATGCAGAAGCGCGGCTACGGTCTGGGGCAGGGGGTGGATATGTATTTCTACCAAAAGGCCAGTCTGGTCAACAAACCTGTGCAGGAGTTGGAATCGGCAGAAGAGGTGCTTGCGCATATGCAAGCGTTAGTGGATCTGGATGCAAATCAGATAATTAAATCCACCCTGAGCGATTTAAGCAAAATCGATAAGGTCATGAGCCAATCCCTGGTGTATTGGCGCAAGGGTGATCTGGAAAAACTCGATAAAGAAATGGCCAAGGACATGCGTGAGCAAACGCCCGAAGTTTATCAGCATCTGCTGGTGAATCGTAATCAAGCCTGGTTGCCGAAAATAGAATCCATGTTGACGACTCCGGAAACGGAATTGGTGTTAGTAGGCGCATTGCACCTGGGTGGTAAAGATGGATTGCTGAAAGCGCTAAAGGCGCGTGGTTATCAAGTAAAACCCTATGCACTAAAAAAATAATTGGCGCTACACCAACGCACGTTAACTATAAAAAATTTACGCACCACAAATGCCACAAGGAGTCTTTATGCTCAGCCCGAATTCTTTGCACCCGGTTTCGTTACAACTATTAGAGCGAAAGCTAGGCGGTGTAACTATTTTAAAAGGAATTACTTCCGAAGTATTGCCCGGGCAGGTAATTGCCTTGCTGGGTAAAAACGGTGCGGGCAAAACCACTTTGCTGGAAACTATTTTGGGTTTTGGTTTTCCTTCGTCCGGCGAGGTGAATTTGTGGGGCACGAAAGCCACCGGAATTGATGGCGATATAAAACAGCGCATAGGTTTTGTGCCGCAACAGGATGAATTGCTCGCTGGATTGAATGGTCGCGATCACCTGGAACTATTTAAAGCCTTCCGCAAAACCTGGAACCAGGAGTTGGTGGATCGCCTGGTGGCTGAATGGTTAGTTCCCCTGGATATCAGCACCGGTAAAATGTCGGTTGGCCAGCGCCAGAAATTATCTATATTGCTTGCCATGGCACACGAACCGGAATTATTAATTCTGGATGAACCGGTCGCGAGCCTGGACCCAATCGCGCGCCGTCAATTTTTACAGCAGCTGGTTGACATTGCGGCGGATGAAAATCGCGCAGTGATTTTTTCCACGCATATCGTTAGCGATGTAGAGCGCGTCGCCAATCAGGTATGGATGCTGCGCGACGGCCTGCTCGCCTATCAGGGCGGTTTGGATGAGCTGAAAGAATCTTTTGTGCGCGTTACGCTCAGCTTCAGTCAACCATTTAATCAAAAAATTAACTGGGCCAATTTAGTTAAACAAAAAAATAGCGGCAATCAAACCCAGCTTACGTTCAGTCATTGGCAGCCGGAAATGGAACAACAGCTTGCACAGGAATTTTCTGCACAAGTACATGTGGAATATTTGGGCCTGGAAGATATTTTCCTGGAGTTGAATCAATGAGTGGACTCTCGATCAGCGGGAAATCACCCGGCGATAAGTCGCTTGCGGTTTTGCTGACCTTGCTATTTCCTTCACGCTTGCTGTGCTGGCTGGTCGTACTTGGCGCAATCTTGATGTTGGTCGGTGGTGCTGCTAGCAGTCTGCTGGGGATTGAGTGGGCAAAGCTCATTCTTGGTTTGGGCGGCACGATAGTTGGGTTAATTACCATTTTTTTATTGCCCGCGCAGTTTGTCAGTTTGGCAACCTATCGCCCGTTAAATTTTGCGGGCATGAGCCGGCGCTGGCTATTTGGTTGTTTACTCAGTGTAAATACCTTGATTTCTGTGAGCATATATTTAGCGCTGGTAGCAATTGAGGTTTCTGCTCCTGTTCAGGTACTGTTTCTGGCGATTGCTCTTATGGTGTCCTGGTTATTCCTGTTGAGTGTTTTTATCTCTAGCTATGTCATGGGGCTCCATGGGCTTTTATACGTATTCAATTGGATGTTTTGGGGTATAGCTGCATGGCTGGGTGAGCTGGATGCTCTGCCATTAATTGGTTTGTTGTTGGCGTCATGGGGTATTTTTTCGCTCTGGTGGTTTCGCTGGCAGCCAAAAAAATTTCTCGCCAACAATTTATTTATGCCGATCAAAGCGGCTGCGAGAATCAATGTGCAACAACAGGCTAACACCACATTCGTGTCCGGGCGAGCGAACACCTGGGTTGGTTCACGTTTGCTCGGTGTGCCAGATAGTTGGTCGGTCAAAATTAAGCAAATGTCCTGGCTGGTGGGTTTAGGTGTATTGCTAGTGCCACTGTATCTGGCAACTATAAAATTGAGTGACGGTCGGGTTGCCCTGGGCTCACTCAGTGGTCTATTTATTTTGTCTGTTTGTGCTCTGGGTTTTGCCGGTGCAATGTTTCGTAACCTTGGCTCCGTGTGGCTGGTTTTTTCTGGCAATCGTGAGCAACTCTATTCCTGGGTGTGGCGACGCTATTTGCATGAAACCTTGCCTGTTGCATTGTTCTTTTTAACTCTGGGTGTGCTGTGTGATTTGCTCATGGGCAATGTGGATGATGCGAGTGTATGGTTCGTGCTTGTTGGTGCATCGCTGCTATTTCAAATGCTGGTGTTTTATGGAGCTGCCTTTATTTATTTTGTGGCGTCTGGTGACTTCGCGTGGGTGTTTGCATGCGGCTTCTTTATTCAGATTACATGGTTCTTTTTACTGTGCGCTACGGGATTGTTATTTCCTCTACCTTTTTCTTTGTCAGCTATTTCTATTCATTGGTCGTGGGCTCCACAACTATTAGTGTTGGCGTTACTGTATTTGCCAGTGCGCAATGGGTTCTCTAAGGCAAATCTGGTTCGGCCGATATGATCAGGTTTGCTATATCGTTTACAGTATTATTGTGGGTGTGCGGCCTATGACTGCGATAAGTAAAAATACCCTTCAGGGAATAGCCATTCTGAAACTGCTGTTCCCTACCGCAGTTATTCGCTGGCTCATGTTAATAATGCTCGCGGTCTTTTTGATTGCGTTTGCGTTATGTGAGCTTTTGAATCTGGATTGGATTGGAATTATTGCGGGGCTGGCAGGCACACATCTGTTGATGGTGGGTATGCTGATAATCCCATCGCAAATGGTGGCGTTTGCCTCAAGTCGAACAGCATCTTTTCTTTCTCACCCGCGAGCGTTGTTGTTGACATTTTATTGGCTGATTAGCCTGCTGTTAACATTGTCTATCTGTTGGTTGTGGGATTTAACCCAATTAAGTCACTACTCGCCGTTAATGTTTTTAGTGGTGTGGTTTGTGGTCTCACTGACCTTACAGGGGAGCGTTTACATTTGTGCGCGCTGGCCGGTAGTACATATTTTTCTATTTTCTGCTTACGCCATGTTAAATGATTTCATTTATTGGTTGGAAATCTATAACCCTTTTTACCTGGCATTTTGCGTTCTGGTGAGCTGGGTAATATTTTCCCGGTGGTGGCTCAGTTGGAAGTCGGCCACATATAAAGTGAACTCATTTTTTGTTGGCATGGTTGCACAGCAAAAAATGGTAGCGGATCACCAGGCTAATTCATGGTTCTACTCGACGTCAGCGAAAAGCTGGTTAGGTTCGCGGCTCTCCGGGTTACCAGATGGTTGGTTAGCTCGCACCAAACGTATCTTGCCGACTCTTGTTTATACCCCATTTGGGTTTATGCCTGGCTATTTTCTTATGGGTGAGGAGTGGGTTAAGAATTTTAGTCTTTTATGCTTCTTTGCCAGCGGTGGAATTCTGGCGCTAGGAGTCTTGTCCGGCTATGGGCTCAATTTGCATCGTATATGGCTAATCAACCCGGGTTCCCGCAACGAACTATTTTCGTTTTTGCAAAAACGTTTTTGGTGTGATGTGCTGCCGCTAACGCTCCTGTTAATTTTATCTGCAATCGGTGTGTGTCTATTTTGGGGAGCATGGCAGAGCCTTGAGGCCTGGGTCTACTTTTTAGTCAGTTTATTCCTGTTGCAAATACTTATGTTTCATCTTTACTGGTGGGCTTACCAGCGCACCCGAACCAGGGTCGCATGGTCAAATCTGGTGTTGTTGCTCTGGTGGTTTTTAATGTCTATTGCTACCGGCTTTTTAATTAAAGGGCCTGCGAGTTGGCCAACCATTTCGCCCTTATGGATTGTAATTCCTGAGTTGATCCTCTTGGCGCTGTTGTATAAACCGGTGCGCTTGGGCTTTGTTAATGTGAACTTTGTGGGGGCAGGCAAATGAGTGTTTCTGCGCAAAAATTTCAAGCCTCTCGTCAATCACCGCGAAGGCCAACTACTTATGTGCAAACGGCCGCGGTGATTTTTAAGTTGTTATTTCCCTTGCGACTAATGCGCTGGATTGTGTGGTTCAGTCTGGTTGGTTTTATTTCTGCGCAACTATTGGTGCCGCTTTTTGGTTGGGGCTGGATAAACGCAGTAACCATGATTGCAATGATGTTAACGGCATTTATCAGCGTGATTACTTTGCCTAGCCAGGCTATTGCACTGGCGAGTAGTCGCCCGGTAAGCCTGTTGGGTGATAATCGTCGTGTTTTGTTAATTGCATTTATAGTGTTTGCTTTTGTTGTCAGTCTGGTAGCTTACTGGTCAATGATTGCCGCGTTCCAATCATCGTATTTACCTTCTTTGCTGATTGTATGGTTAATGGTTTCGGTATTGCTGCAATTAAGCGTCTGGATTTGTAGCATTAAATCAGGTGCTCAAAGCTTTATTTATGTGTTGAATCTCGCCTTTGGTCATATCGCTTTATGGTTGAGTGAGTGTCACCCTATTGGTGTGTTAATCGCATTGGTTGCAAGTTGGGTGCTATTTGCTTTCTGGTGGTCGCGTTGGTTACCGGCGAAATATCAATCCAATACCTATCTGTTGTCGACAATAGAAATGCAAAAGCAACACTTAGGTGGTGTGATTGGGGTTGGCATGGCTTCTGGCCGGGCACAAACCTGGATTGGCTCGCGCTTACTCGGTTTTCCAGATGGCTGGCAAGCGCGCAGCAAGCGCACCCTTGGCGGGCTGGCTATTATTGCGCTCTTTTCAGTTCCATTTCTGGCAGTAATGGAATGGGAAAAATTGATGCCGATCATTCAATTTGGTGCAGTGATTTTATTGCTGGTAGCTGCGGGTGGTGCATCGCAAAGTATTGCCTCGAGCTTTTTTCGCAACCTGCGCAGCATCTGGTTGTTCTCTTCTGGCGATAGAATGAATTTATTCAATGTTGCCTGGCGCTGTTACTTACGCGAGTCTGGCCCTTTGGCAATACTGTTAGTCGCTCTTGCAATGCTGTTGGAGTTGCTCTTTGGTGCTTGGCGCGGCCTGGAAATCTGGCTGCTGATGGCGTTTTCAGTTGCTATGATTCAAACACTAATTTTTTATCTGGTTTGGTTTATTTATCAGAAAACTGAAGCCAGCTTTACCTGGTGCAATTGGGTCTGTAGTGGTGTGATTTTAAGTTGGCTTTTTTCGGTGTGTGCAAGCGGGTTGGTGTTTTCTTTGCCCTTTGAGTGGCAGGGCATTTCCTCGCTGTGGATTTGGCTGCCGGAATTATTGGCAATTGTTGTGTTGCATAAGAAGGTGCGCGCCGGGTTTTTCAACATGGATTTGTTGAGGGTCGCGTGACATGAAAAAAAATAGACCGCTAATATTCTGGGGAGATTGTTTTGTTTACCCTTAACCCCAATTCCGGAATTCCCATTTATCGCCAATTGGTCGAGCAGGTGCGGCGGATGATTGCTGGTGGGCAATTGCAAGCGGGCGATGAGTTGCCTTCTGTGCGTGAACTCGCTGTTGAGCATGCGGTCAATCCCATGACTATTTCCAAGGCGTATAGTTTATTGGAAGTGGAAGGCTTGTTAATTCGCCAGCGTGGCAAGCCCATGCAAATTGCACCGCAAAAAAAATCGCAATTAACGGAGCAGGCGCGATTGCAACATTTGCAGCCGCAACTGGAACAATTGGTGATGGCGGCGCGGCAATTGGAAATTACTGATGCGCAGTTAATTTCCAGCTTGCAAAAATTATTGGAAAACCCTGCAGATTAACTGTCGAATATTCTGCAGATAAATCGTTAAAAGTTCGGTAAGTGACTAGTTGAACGTTCAACAGGTTAATAGGAAAAAAATTAAGGAACTGGTTAATGAGAAAAAAACTACTTTTACTATTAGCTATAGCGACATGGTTGGGAGGCTGTGGTGAGCAACAGGCTGCGTCAACAACCGCGCCGACCTTGTTAAAACCCTGTCCCGGGTTTGTGGAAAGCGGCAAGCCGCCGCTGGTTTATGGTGCCGAGTGCGGTAGTTTGTTGGTAAAAGAAAATCCGGCCGACCCGGCAAGCAAGGAGATAGCGGTAGAAATTTTGCGTTTGCCGGCCATTAGCCCGGCGGCGCAGCAGGACCCGCTCTTTTTAATCCAGGGTGGGCCGGGTGGCTCATCCATTGAAATGGCGAGCTTTATCCACACGGTATTTGCCGATGTGCGCAAGAACCGCGATTTGGTATTTGTCGATCAGCGCGGTACCGGTAAATCCAATCCGTTGCGCTGCGAGCAGTTATCTCCCGCCGATATGCGCTTGCCCGATGCAGAACAGATGGAAAAATATTTCCTGCTAATGCAGCAGTGTGCAGATACCTATAAAGATTCGCTGCCCTTCTATACCACCTTGCACGGCGTGCAGGACCTGGACGCGGTACGTCAGGCGCTAGGCTATAACAAAATAAACCTCTGGGGTGTTTCCTACGGCACGCGTGTTGCGCTGGAGTACGCCAAAAATTACCCACAAGCAACGCGCACAATTATTCTGGATGGTGTTGCGCCCAAAGAAATTGCCTTGGCAAAATTCTCCGCGCGCGATGCCCTCGCGGCATTGACAGCGGTGAATGCAGAGTGCCTGGCGCAGGCAGATTGCGCAAAGGCCTTTGGTGATATTTTGCAAAAGACCGAAAATGTGTATGCGCGCCTGCAATTGGCGGAGCAGAGCGGGAGTCCGGTGCAGGTGAGTTTTGCCCACCCGGTCAACCAACAGGTCGACCAGCTAACCCTGACGGCGAAAAATTTTTCCATGCTAATTTTTAACGCGCTTTATTCACGCGATTTAACGGTGCTTTTGCCGCAGGCAATCAGCGAAGCAGAGCATGAAAATTATCGTTTGCTGGCAACCTTATTTTCCATGGCTATGGATCAGTCACAAAAAATGAATATTGCCGATGCCATGCATTTCAGCGTGCTCTGTAATGAGGATTGGCATTATGTGTCTGCCTCGGATGTTGAAACTACGGCGCCTTTTTTTGGCATGAATGTTATTAAAGACAAGGCTCGGGTTTGCTCGTTTTGGCCGAAAGCCAGTTTGCCAGAAAGTTATTGGTCGCCAGTAACGAGCAATGTTCCCGCGCTACTGCTGTCAGGCAAGCATGATCCGGTTACACCCGAGGTTTGGGCTGAGTTGGTTGCAAAAGATTTGTCCAATGCTACACGGTTGTTGGTCGCAGGCGGCAATCACGGTGTTTCTTACGAAGGCTGCGTGCCGCAAATTATCGCGCAATTTATTGAGCGGGCGTCCATGCAGGACGTAAAAACAGATTGTGTTGCGAACATAAAACCTTTGCCGTTAATGCTGGGGGCGAATCAGAAAAAATCCTCGTCGTCAGCAGCGAGCAGTGCCGCGTCCAGTGTGGCAGCCGCTGAAGGAGTAGTGCCATGATTCGTGTAGAACAACTAGGTAAAACCTTTCCGCTAAAACAGACAAAAAAAATTGCCTTGCCCTTTGCAGTAAAACCAAATACTGCCAAGGATATAGTGGCGCTGCACAATGTGGGTTTTACTCTGAATGATGGCGAAATTACCGGTTTGCTGGGGTTAAACGGCGCAGGTAAATCAACCCTGATGCGTTTGATTTACGGTTTGTTGCAACCAAGTTCCGGTGAGGTGTGGGTAGATGATTTTTGCGTGGCGCAAGAGCCCAACCGCGCGCGCCAGCGATTGGGTGTGCTGCCGGATGATACTGGCTTATACAAGCGCTTAACCGCACGCGAAAATATTCGCTATTTTGGTGAGCTGCAGGGAATTAATGCGGCTGAGTTAGAGCAGAGCATTGATAAAATAATTCATTGGTTGGGTATGGAATCTATTGCAGATAGACGTGCAGAGGGATTTTCGTTGGGAGAGCGAATGAAGACAGCATTGGCGCGCGCCATAGTGCACCAACCGCAACATATTTTATTGGATGAGCCCACTAACGGTTTGGATGTAATTACCACTCGTGCAGTGCGCCATTTGCTGCACGAATTAAAAGCTGAGGGGCGCTGTGTAATTTTTTCCAGCCATTTGATGCATGAAGTGAGTGGCTTGTGCGATCGTATCATTGTCATCCACAAAGGAGATATTTTGGCAGACGGTAATCTGGATGCGATTAAAGACGCCGGCAAGGCCAATAATCTGGAAGATGCTTTCGTTAATTTGGTAACTGCCAGTGCGGACGAGGAGAATAACCATGCATAAAATCTGGGTGGTATTTACCAAAGAGTGGCGCGATGCCTGGCGCGATAAAAAAAGTTTGCGTATGACCCTCTTGATGCCAGTGTATTTCGTCGGCGTGTTTGTGGCCTCAGTTTTGTTTGCGCTGCATATGGGTAATCAAGCGCGCGCAACCACAAGTGAGCCAATTAAGTTGTCTGTTGTGGGGGCAGAGCAATTACCCGCGTTGATGGATTGGTTGCGTGAACGCGGTGTGGATGTGCAGCCTGTCGGTGATGACGCCTATCAACAGGTTGAGCAGGCAAAGCTGGATTACGCGTTGATTATTCCCAAGGACGCTGCAGAAAAATTTGCCACCGGTGAAAGTGTTGAATTGGCGTTGGTATTTGATATGACCAACAGCAAGGTGCACGGTAGTTTAGGTTTTGTGCGGCAGCAGATCTGGAATTGGAATGGGCGCATGGGTAGTTTGCGCCTGCTTGCGCGCGGAATTTCACCGGCCATTGTAAATCCGGTGAGTGTGCGCGATTTGAATGTCGCTAGCGATGAAAAGATGGGATTTTTTGTGATGCTGAGTTTGCCCACACTATTAATCCTGACGGCATTTATGAGTAGTGTTGGCTTTACTGCCGATATGGTAGCTGGCGAACGCGAGCGCCGCTCACTGGAATCCCTGCTGATCACGCCAGTCACGTCGAGTTCATTGGTATTGGGAAAGTGGTTGAGCGCATTTTCAATAACGTTACTGGTCCTGGTGGTAGAAGTCTTTTTGTTTGCCCTGGCATTTCATTTTTTACCCTTCAATGAGTTGGGGTTGCGCGTAAATGTGACGCCACTGGATTTATTGGCAGTGTTGCTGGTGTTGGTGTCAGTAGGTTTTATTGCCACAGGCTTGCAGTTTTTGATTTCCATTTTTGCGCGCAGTTTTAAGGATGCGCAAACCTATATGGGGTTGATGGTATTTATTCCTATGGTGCCTTTATTTTACAGCATGTTTAATCCCAGTGTTTATGCCGATTGGTTTCGCTGGGTGCCAATTTTGGGACAACAGGTATTGATCAAGGATTTGCTATTGGGGGCGCAGACCAATCTGTGGCAATTCTCACAAGTGTGGTTGGTCGCACTGGTACTAGGTGCGGTTTTGCTGTGGTTTACAGCACGGCAGTTGCGCAAGCCTGGAATTGTTTACGGTGCTACCTAATAAAAGATCTGCTTTTCATTAGCAGGAAGATTCATTAACAGCGTGACATTTCTCACTAGTTAGTCGCGCTCTGTTTTTTTAAAGTGCGCTCTGTGGCGTTTTATGAAAATCGTCCAGTGAGCATGTTAATTGTTCATTGAGAGGCAACGGGAATTGATAAAAATATTGACTGCATCGGTTATTTCCTTTGGCCTGGGTGCTGCACTCACTCATTTTTTGGTTGTTGATACCAGCCAGGAAGTGAGTAATAAAAGCGTATCGCAGCCCACGGAAAAAATACAAAGCAACAAGCCGCAGGCAACGAATGTGTACACGGATTATATTCGCCAGCTGGAAGAGTTGAATCGCCAGTTAACCAAAGATTTACAGGCTGCTCGTGGTTCTCAGTCTGTAGCAGATGGCAATGGCAGTGTTGATCAATCGCACGCCGAACTGGATAGTGCAACATTTGAGGATTATTACAAGGCGCGCAAAAACTCGGACGATTTTAACCAATATTTGCAAACCGTAGGTGCAGGTAATGGTACGGGTTATGTAAAAGATTTGGCTGCAAAATTTGAAACTGAAACGGTAGATAGCCAGTGGGCTATAGATTATGAGTCCAGGCTTTATAGTCTGCTCGAATCGGATGCATTATCTGGCAGCATCGTGCCTCAATCAATCGTTTGTAAATCGCGACGCTGCCAAATAAAAGTTGCTATAAGCGATATTGAACAGGCCAATCAGGTGATGCAGTCGTTTTCTGAGGCAATAAATAATAATCAATTATCAATTGATAAAAGTATGGTGGTTTCTGCACCAGATGTGAGTGAGGGAGTGGTGAGTTTGTATGTGGCGCGCGATGCGAATGTGAAAATTCACGAGTAAGCATTGTGGTATTGCCGTCAATTTATGGATGACTACCTGCATTAAAACCTGGCCAGTTTTAATGGCTTTCAGTATGCATTAACAACACTGCAACAGGCTACAGGAGTTGGGCCATTTTACTCACCTTAAAAATGTAAAGGAGCTAACATGAAAAAAAGTCTTTTGAGTGCTGTGTCCCTGATGGTTTTGGGGGTTGCCTCTGTCTCAGCTAATGCTAATCAATTGGTCGCAACACAAAGTTTCACTGCCAGCAATTGTGCCTGGGTGCAGAATTACACCAGTGCGTATGAGTCTGGCTATAGTCTGGTTTGTGATGGTGCCACTGCTGTCACCAAGAAAGTTGTGCACGTCAACAATACCTGTACCTTTCCTTCTGTGGGCAGCGGTTACAGTTTGACGGCAGCGAGTTGTACCAATTTCAGTGTGTATAAAGTTATTGTCCCCCCGCTTTCTGCTTGTCAGGCATCGGGAAAGTATGGCGTGCTCTATATGAAGAATGCGTATGTGCCTTCAATGTCAACAATTATGCCCCAGGCAAATGCTTATTGCGGGAGTTGTGGGGTAGTCACATTGTCAACTGGCAACAGTATGTACCTGGATCTTTATTGTGGAAAACAATAACTAGATACTGATTGTCACACTGTGAGGCTAAAAAGCGAACCGGATTTCCGGTTCGCTTTTTTATTGTGCATTTAATTTTGCGGCGGTTGGGTGGTTTGAAAAGCCGGGTAGGATTGAATGCTGGAATAAAAATTTTCCAGATTGGTATGTTGGGAAAAATCTACCTGCTTGCGCAATTTGCACCAGCCGATATAACAGGCCAAGCGCAGTTGCGCGTCGGTATAGGGTGGAGCTAAGGGCAATTGCAGTTGGTTGAGTTCTGTAACGGTGGATTCAATTCGCGCGGCCTGGCGTTGCAGATAGGGAATCGGTTGAATATCCACGCCATCGCGCTTGATGAAAAATAAATTCACCGTAGTGTCCAGCGCTGTGTTCACCAAACAAAACTCATCCAGCTCTTGCGCAGTTTTACAAAACGTTTGCCCAGTCTTTTCGCGCAGGTATTTAATAATGGAGCTGGAGTCGGTTAAAAATGTTGGGCCATCTTCAAGAAAGGGAACGCGTTTGGTGGGTGATTTAACCGCACTGCCTGCTTGATCAGTTTCAATAAATTCACAATCCAAACCTGTTTCCAAAATTACTATGCGCACGTGCCTGACAAAGGGCGATGTAAAACTGCCGTAGAGCTTCATAACTACCTCTCGCTTATTGTGTTACCGGCGGTGGAAATTTAAATGCCTGGCGCGCGAGCAGTTTCCATTCGCCTTGCTGTTTTTGCCATACCAGCAGTACACCCAGTTTGATGGTGTTGGCGACACCGCCATCTTTAATATCCGCATTGAGAATGTGGCGCACCAACGCGGTATCGCCAGAAATGCTGATAGTTTGCTCACTCAAATCCATAGTCACAAAATCGGATTTGCCGCTGACAATTTTCTCGATAAATTCCGCCTGGTTTTCAATGTGCCCGCCGGAGTGTCCGTAGCTTAGCAGCGGTGATGAGAGCGCTTTCAGGGCTTTGGCATCGGCGTCGATCATGGCCAACCGCAGGGCGGCGACCTTCTTGCTAACAGTATCTGTATCTTTATCAGCTGCTAGTAGTTGTGGACTTACCAGGCTGGCCAGCAAGCTGACCGACAGTAACAGGGATTTAAGGCTTGGATTCATTGGTTGAGGCTCCGCGGGTGGATGGGTGAGTGCGCGACCGAATAACCATCTTATTGATTTGGGTTGAAATTCTAGCCTTTAAATCAAGGGGGCGACAGAACAATTATGTAAAACCATGCTGAGTGGAAATCTGGATATTCCAAGACGGTTTTTGACAAAAATGCTTATTCTAACGACACTGATGAGAAGCCTGTCACGCTTTGTGCTGGTGGGGTTTTCGGCAGAAGCAGGCTTGTCTTAATCAACTTAAGGGAGTTGTGGTATGCGGGAACTTCATAAATCGGTAGCGGGCGCTTCCAGACCCGCCGGTAAATCCTCTCTGGCCGAACGGTTGCAGCATGTGGTTGATGACCGTCGCGGTATTCACAAAGCTGTGCCCATAGATCTGGGCCGTTACCTGAATGAATTGCAATTGCTGGCACTACACAGCCTGGAAAGCTTTGGTTGGCATTTGTGGTTTGTACGGCGGCCGTTATTTATGCAGCCAATTGTGGTGGTTACCAACCCTGAGTCTACCCAGCACGCGGTGTTGGAAGAGGACGGTTCAGTTAATCTGAAGCCGCAATTGCATATTCGCCATTAGTTGCGCAGCGGCAGAATTATTCAGGATGGATTCAGTCGAAAAATCCTAGCATCAATACCGTACCCATTTCGGAGTTGATGCCATGAAAAAAATTCTGTCGACTGCAATCATTGCTCTCTGTTCCCTGGCATTTTCCGGGTGTGGAGGCGAGTCGCGCGCAGCCGATGATCCGCATCATGACGACTATGTGCCAGAGCTACGTGTGTTTGACTTGATCGATAGTTACGATACCGACACCGCCAAACCAAATCATCCTCCGCTGGCGCTGAGTCCTTATTTATACGATGGTTTATTTGATGTTTTCTGGCAGGTAAATAGCCTGGAAGATTACACCGTTACTTTGCGCATTAATAATCGTCCGACTCTCACCAATAGCCTGGTTGTTCACTCGCAAGTCTGTGGTGCTGGGCGTCGCTGCGATCAGGGTGGCAACTGGATATGTGAATACACTAATGACTTTTATATGTCTTGCGATGGCTCCAGCTTTGAACGGGACATCTACCCACTAGTAAGCAAGGTACCGCAACTGGTTTACTTGTTATTAGAGGTGTGTGATACGAATTCCGGTTACTGTGAATATGATTATTATCCCGTAACGCTGGAATAATCTCATGCGTCAAATTATTTGAGCACAGGGATAGTGCTGGATAATTTTCCTCCTCCTCGTCATGCTAGCTGTTTCCGCCAACCAAACGATCTAGCGCATGATTTCCGATCCTTTTTTTTATTTCCTTGCTGTTCCTGTTGTCATTTTAGTCGGTATGTCCAAAGGCGGCTTTGGTGGCGGTTTTGGCACACTTGCGGTTCCTTTATTGGCCCTGATGATTGATCCACGTTTGGCGGCTGCTATTTTATTGCCGATATTGTGCAGTATGGATGCAGTCAGCTTGTGGAGTTTTCGTGGGACCTGGGACAAGCTCAATTTAAAAATCTTATTACCTGGTGCTCTGCTGGGAACTGTTGCTGGTGCGCTGACTTTTGAAATGACCAATGCCGATTGGATCAGGTTGATCATTGGTTTGTTAGCAATTTATTTTGTGGTGCACTATTTGTGGGGGAAGCGTTTTCTGGAGCAACTGCAAGCGCACAAACCGAATAAGGTGGCGGGTAGTTTCTGGGGGGCAGTGGCTGGCTACGTAAGTTATATCGCCCATGCTGGCGGTCCGCCCGTGGCGATTTATCTCTTGCCTCAACATCTGTCCAAGTCTGCTTTGGCGGGCACTACAATCCTGTTTTTTGCCATTATTAATTTTATTAAATTGATCCCCTATGTGTGGCTTGGGCAAATCAATGGCGAGTCATTTTATACATCACTGGTGTTATTGCCTCTGGCCCCTCTGGGGGTGATGTTGGGGGTTTATCTACATCACCGGGTTAGTGACCGAGTGTTTTACTGGGTCAGCTATGGCTTTTTGCTTTTGGCGGGAATTAAGCTAAGTTACGAAGGGGCTTTGGGGCTACTGAGTTAGTAGATGTAGATGGTGTCGCTGGAATTTGTGCTTGAATTAGGTATCATGCCAGCGCGAGGCTCACAGCCATCAGTATTTTCTGGGGCGCCAGCCAGATTTGGCCAGATTATTAAGCTAAAGGAATCAAACGATGAAAAATTGGTTATTTGCGTTGCTCATGGGGATGCCTGCGGTAGTTGTTGCTGGCGATAATACAACGGGTGGTTTTTATTTGGGTGGCGGTGCGGCAGATCTAAAAATGCGCTTTGATGAGGGTGGATCTTCGGATTGGACTATTGGTGAGATCCTCGGTGGTTATAAGCATAACGCTTTTGTGGGCGGTGAAGCACGACTTGGATATGGGTCGGAAAACGGAGTGGATTTGGTTTACTCATCGATTTACTATCGTACAGAAAGCACTAATGACACTGCCAAAACCTACCTCCTATTTGGTTATACCTTTGGGCAGGCTATGCTTGATGTTGGGCCAGGGCAAGATGATACAATGAGTTTGAATGGTTTTTCTTACGGTGCGGGTGTAGGGTTTCCGGTAACTAATTCATTAAATTTTAATCTGGAATACCGCATGGTTCTCGACGGTGATGTTAAGTATGAAGACGAAAGCTTGGGCTTGGAGTTTAGCGGTGTTTCTGTGAATGTGGATTATCGCTTCTAAATGTTGCAGTCAATTGTAAGACGACAAAAAAAGGGCACCTCAGGTGCCTTTTTTAGTTAACTCCAGCAGTTGATTGGTTTAGCTCAGGCGTTGGTTGTGCGCTGCTGCTAGAACTTCCCGGCAAAGTGCAATGATAATTGATTTTTTCTTCTATTTTGGCTGCAGCACTGGTTGTTTTTTGCTGTTGCTTCCAAAATTTACATTCCACACTATTTTGTTTGGCCTTCAATAATTTTTCCCGCCGCTCAGTCTCCGCTTTATTTTCCATTTTTTCTTCTCGTCGGGCCTCAGCTTCCGCAAGAAATGCCGCGTGGGTCATTTCTGGTCTGGTATCTAGCGAGGAGCTTTGAGAAAAATTTGATGCGTCATTCTTCAGCGATGCGTCTTTCTGTTCAATTTGGGTAATTGCCGCTTGCATAGCGTCACTATGCTGTTGATGTTTCGATGTAGTATCCATAGCTTGCCCTTTAGGCATTAGCAGGTAAACGGTTAATCCACCTATAGTGATCAATGCTGCCCCAATTATAATTGCCTTTTTACCAAGTTCCATTGCGTGCTCCTGTATGCAATTGGTTGTGTAATCTTTACCGCTTAGGCTTTTTTAACAAATTCTGATTTCAACATCATGGCACCATGACCATCGACTTTACAGTCCAGATCATGATCGCCATCAGTGAGGCGCACGATTTTTACTTTGGTGCCCACTTTAATAACTGATGAAGTACCTTTAATTTTTAAATCTTTAATAACGGTGGCATTGTCACCATCAGCCAATAAATTGCCATTGGCATCGCGCACAATAAGTGCGTCATTGTTAATGCTTGCTGCGGCTTTTGGCCATTCGTGTGCACACTCGGGGCACACGAAGTTATCGCCGTCCTCATAGGTATATTCGGAATTGCACTGGGTGCAATTGGGTAGCGAGTTCATAAAAGTCTTCTTGTGCACATAATAAAATTGAGTGGGTTGGAAGAGCCTGGCGACTTCCGACTAATTCGGCTGTCGTCAATGTTGGAAGTCGCTGCGCTCTTCCAACCTACAGAGTAAAAAGTTATTTCTTTTTCATCGCCTGCTGCAGCAATGCACCAAGGCTTCCGGTACTGGCTGGCGCAGGGTTGTTTTTCTGCGCTGCACGCTGTTGGTTTTGCGATGGCGAGCGGTTGCCACCTTTATTGCCCTCGACCTTTTCACCGGGAGTATCATCCAGTCGCAGCGACAGTGCGATACGTTTGCGCGGCACATCTACTTCCATTACTTTTGCCTTGACTATATCGCCTGCTTTAACCGCTTCGCGTGGATCTTTGATGAAATTATGCGAAAGCGCTGAGATATGTACCAAGCCATCCTGATGCACACCAATATCCACAAAGGCACCGAAGTTAGTGACGTTGGTGACAGTGCCTTCCAGAATCATACCGGGCACCAAGTCAGTAATTTCTTCCACGCCATCCTGGAATTGCGCCGTTTTAAATTCCGGGCGTGGGTCGCGGCCGGGTTTGTCCAATTCTTTGATGATGTCGGTTACGGTGGGTACACCGAATTTTTCATCGGTATAGTCCGCCGCTTTTAACCCGCGCAGGAATGATGAGTCGCCAATCAGGCCTTTTAAGTCACGCGTATTTTTCTGCGCGATTTTTTCTACCACTGAATAAGATTCCGGGTGCACAGCTGATGCATCGAGCGGGTTGTCGCCATCGGCAACACGCAAAAATCCTGCCGCTTGTTCAAAGGTTTTTTCACCGAAGCGTGGGACTTTTTTCAGTGCTGCACGCGAGGAAAATACGCCGTTCTGGTTGCGGAATTCCACAATATTGTTAGCGAGGGTGGTATTCAAACCGGATACCCGTGCGAGCAATGCGGCCGAGGCGGTATTTACTTCCACACCTACCGCGTTCACACAGTCCTCAACTACGGCGTCGAGCGAGCGTGCAAGTTGTGACTGGGAAACGTCGTGTTGGTATTGGCCCACGCCGATAGATTTAGGATCGATTTTTACCAATTCTGCGAGTGGGTCTTGTAAACGGCGCGCAATAGAAATGGCGCCGCGAATGGTTACGTCCAAATCCGGAAATTCTTTTGCTGCATATTCAGACGCAGAGTAAACCGATGCACCGGCTTCGCTCACGATCACGGTGCTCGCGTTAATATCGCTGTGTCTTTTCAAAACATCTTTAGCAAATTTTTCGGTTTCACGCGATGCAGTACCGTTGCCAATGGCAATCAAACCTACGTTATGTTTGTTGCACAGGTGCACCAGGATCGCTTCGGATTCGGCAATTTTATTCAGTGGTGGTGTTGGATACATTACGCAGTGATCGAGCACTTTACCGGTTGCATCCACCACCGCGACTTTCACACCGGTACGCATACCAGGGTCCAGGCCGATGGTGGCTTTTTGGCCTGCTGGTGCAGCAAGCAATAAATCTTTTAAATTGGATGCGAACACTTTAATTGCTTCTTCTTCGGCTTTTTCACGCAGCTCACCAAGCAAATCAGTTTCCAGATGCGTTAATAATTTTACTCGCCAGGTCCAACGCACCACTTCCGCCAACCAGCCATCTGCTGCGCGACCGCTATCTTTCACTTGCCAGTGTTCAGCGATCATGGTTTCGCAAGGGTGGCCTTTGCTCACCGCATTGGCTTCGTCATCGCCCACCTTAATGGTGATGCTCAGTACACCTTCGTTGCGGCCGCGGAACATCGCCAGTGCGCGATGTGACGGAACCGATTTAAGCGCTTCATCGTGCTCAAAGTAATCGCGGAATTTTTGTACTTCTTGCGAGGTATCAGTAGCTTTTTCTGGCACGGCGCGCGCCGACAGAGTCGCTTCATTGTGAAGGAAATGGCGCAAACGGCCGAGCAGTTCAGCATCTTCACTGAATTTTTCCATAAGGATGTACTTGGCACCGTCGAGCGCTGATTTCACATCGTTGATGTTGTGCTCGGCGTTGAAATATTTCGCTGCTTCTACTTCTGGTGCGAGTGTTGGGTCGGCCAGCAAGGCTTCAGCCAATGGCTCCAGACCTGCCTCTTTGGCGATTTGGCCTTTGGTGCGGCGCTTGGGTTTGTACGGCAGGTAGAGGTCTTCCAAACGGTTTTTGGTATCGGCGATGGAGACTTCGTGCTCCAGTTCAGGAGTCAGCTTGCCCTGTTCGCCGATGGATTTCAGGATCGCCGCGCGGCGCTCTTCCAGCTCGCGCAGGTAACGCAAACGCTCTTCCAGGGTACGCATTTGCGAATCGTCCAGCCCGCCGGTCACCTCTTTCCGGTAGCGCGAGATAAAGGGCACAGTCGCGCCTTCATCCAGCAGCCCCACGGCGGCGCTAACTTGTTGTTCCTGAACGTTTAATTCATCGGCGATGCGTTTGGCAATACTGGGCAAACTGGTCATAAATCGGACTCGTGTTACGGCGGAATCGAAGGGCACCATTATCGCCAAAAACCCAAGGCCCGCCAGACTTGAATTTGCCTGCTATTTATGGGCGGAAAACGTGGGTACAGGTGACATTGAGCGGCGGCAGCAAAAAAATTTCAGGATCGGTGAATCTGGCGGCCGTGCATCTGCATCTTAATGATCAGTAACCGCAGCAATGGCTGCTGCGTTCAACCCAGGGAGTCATTATGAAATCGCTAATTTCTTTTCTGCTGGCAGTGGCTGCCAGCTCCGCTGTGGCGGGTGAGGGCTGCAATTTGCAAATCGATGCGGGTCTGCGTGTTTCGCCCGATGTGCTCGAGTTTTATGACCAGGATAAGGCGGTCTATCAAATTAAAGATGGCCGTTATTTGGTGGTGGATGGCAAATCGCTCAGTTTGGATGCTGCACAGCAGGCGATGGTGGCGCAATACGATCGGCAAGTACGCACACTGGTCCCGGAGGTTCGCGACATGGCGCTGGATGGAATTGATCTGGCGATTCTTGGTGTGACGGCAGCGTTTGATGAGCTACTGGGCGAGCGCAATAAAGTTTCCATGCAATTGCGTGACGAATTGAATCATTTAAAAGGTGATGTGCGCCGCTATTTTGATCATGAAATTATTAGCCTGGGGCGCGAGCAAGACGATGCGCCGGAATTATTTGGAAAATATTTTGAAACGCGCATGGAACGCATAGTGGAAACCTCGGTGCAGGATTCCATTGGCCAGATTATGTTTGCGATGGGCAAAGAAATTATTGCTTCTGGCGGTGATATGGAGGCATTCGGGGCGCGTATGGATCGCTTTGGTAAAACCCTGGAAACACAAATGCAAGCGCAGTCCACCCGACTGGAGGCGCGCGGCGTCAGTCTGTGTCATGCGGCAACCGCCGTTAATGCGACAGAGGATCGGCTGCGCAGCGCTGTGCCGAATATCCGCGCACTGGATTTGATTCGTATAAATGCAGCTGATACTGAAAATGCTGCAGTAGAAATTTAATCTTTTAAGAAAATTATTGGAGCTCATTATGTTTTTTAAAACATTCATTCCTGTATTGGCGCTGGGTTTAATGACGCCGGTGGTGCTGGCAGAAACTGTGGCCAAAACCTATCCGGTAAAAGATTTCAGTGAGTTTGTCGCTGGCGGTGGAACCAAAATTGAAATTACGCAAGATGGGACTGAATATTTGCGCGTAGAGGCTGATGCAGAAGTCATGAAGCGCGTTAAAGTCGATCAAACTGGCAAGCGTGTGAGTGTGTGGGTAAAAAGCGATAGCAATTTTTTTAACTGGTTTGGTCACGGCGAAGGGCAGGTGCGGGTGGTGCTAAAAGTAAAACACCTGGAATATCTTGAGTTGTCTGGCGGTGCTCAGGCCAAAGTGGGTGATTTACAGGAAGATAAGTTGTCGGTCAGCAATAGCGGCGCGGCCAATGCTGAATTTGAAGCTATTAATGCTGCAGAATTTCATCTGGATTTATCAGGCGCGGCCAATGCGCGCATCGGACGCGTAAATAGCCAGCAGCAGGATTTTGATTTATCCGGCGCGGCCAATGTGGAAATTAAAGGTGAGAGCAACACCCAATCGCTCGTGGCGGATGTGAGTGGTGCGAGCAATTTACGTGCAAAATTACTCACGGCAAAAAGCGCCAAAGTAGATGCCAGCGGTGCATCGCATATTGAGTTGACGGTTACTGATGAGTTGGAGGCGGGGGCGAGCGGGGCTTCAAGTGTTAATTATTACGGCAACCCTAAAGCCAATACCGATTCCAGTGGCGCCAGCCATATCAATGCGAAAAATTAATTAGCCAATCCTCTGGCGAAACATTACTCGCGTTGCTTGTCGGAGTACATGGCTTCATCGGCACGGCGCAACAACTCATTTTCGTTGTCGCCGTGCACAGGAAAATGCGCAATACCAATGCTGGGAGCTATTTCAAGGGTAATCCCCGCCAGTTGAAAAGGTTTACCCAGGGATTGGCGAATTTTTTCAGCGACGCAATGGCTCTGTTCCGCCTGTTCTATATTTTCCAGCAGCACTACAAATTCATCGCCCCCAAAACGCGCAATGGTATCGCACTCGCGCACGCAGTGTTCCAGGCGGCGCGCAACTTGCTCCAGAAGCAAATCGCCCATTGCATGACCATGATTGTCATTCACCGCTTTGAATTTATTTAAATCGAGATAAAACAGCGCAAATACCCCGCTATTGCGTTTTGCGCGCGCAATGGCGGAATGAATGCGATCATAAAATAAAGTGCGGTTGGGTAGGTGCGTGAGCTGGTCGTAGAGTGCCTGGTGTTCCAGGCGCGCCATCATTTGTTTGCGCTCAACGGCAGCAGCGATCTGGGTGGACACAAATTGCAGCAGTTCGGTGCTTTGTGCGGTGTATTTATCGCGCGCGGAATAACTTTTTAAAATTAATGCACCCAATAAACCGGTTTGGGATTTTAACGGCACACCCAACCAGCTTTGCAGTGGCTGGTTGTCGTGCGCGGCGTTGAACAGTTGAGCTTCCCCAGTAGCTAATACTTGTTCCAGCAATTTGTTGCTGGTGTTGCCGCGCTCATTGGCAAATGACACCACAACCTGC
This sequence comes from Gammaproteobacteria bacterium, assembly GCA_021151625.1. GTDB lineage: Bacteria > Pseudomonadota > Gammaproteobacteria > Pseudomonadales > Cellvibrionaceae > Cellvibrio. Next base: position 62,657 of record JAGKWY010000001.1, read on the forward strand.
TCGCGCACATAGGGGAAGTTTATTGCAGAATTTTTATCGCGCAGGGCAACAGAAAAATTATCTGCCGGTAATAGCTCGCCAATAATGCGATGGATTTGCGCAAACAGCGTGTGCAAATCCTGGGTGTTGAGCGATGCCTCGGCAATGGCAAACAGCGCTTGTTGGATCGCCTCTGCTTGCTTGCGTCGGGTCACATCGCGCGCAACGGCAACCCGGCACTGGTCGGTCTCGGACCAGCGCGCCGACCACATAATGTGTGCGGTCGATCCATCCTTGCGGATGTAACGGTTTTCAAAATGTGGTTGCGGTTCGCCGGCAACAATCTTGTCCACTGCACTCAGCGTGCGCTGGCGATCATCTGGATGAATCAGCTCCAGCATCTGCTTTCCCATCATTTCCGCCTGGGTGTAGCCAAAAATATGCTCGGCGCTCGGGCTCACATAGAGAAAGTGGCCGTGCTTATCCACCACACACAGGGTGTCGACCAACAGATCGAGGTATTTTCCCAAGGCGGGAAAGGAAAGGGCATTCATAGGCAGGGTCCGGAGCGGGCAAATCCAGCAATTTGGCTTCTAAATCATCTTAGCCTATTTATCGGGTTGCTGCTGTGAATTGGGCTGCATCCTCTTGTTGCCAAAATTAAATATGCTGTTATAGTTATGTATAACACTATATCAATGTTGGGTGGAGAATTAAGTATGGCGGATGTTAGTAGATTGCAGCTGCGCCTGCTGCGTGCCATGTACCTGTTGGTGGTAGTGGGTTTGGGCTTAACCGCCTGGCCGGAAATAATTGCCCCGGAAACCCGCGCCGCCGATTCCCATTCGGTGGTGTCGGCGTTTCTTGGCGCACTTAGCCTGCTCTCACTGCTGGGGCTGCGTTATCCGTTGCAGTTACTGCCCATCCTGTTGTTTGAAATTTGTTGGAAAAGTTTATGGATCCTGGTATTTGCGCTGCCTGTCTGGTTGGAAACCGGGCTGGATGAATACGCTGCCGGTGTTCTATTTGCCTGTGTATTGGGAATTGTATTAACACCTATGGCTGTGCCCTGGAAATATGTGTATGTGCGCTATGTCATGGCCGCCGGTGAATCTTTTCGTGAGAACCTGTTGCAGGCAACTTCGTTTACAACAGATAAAAAACCGGCGGGTGAGTAATGCATATGAACTCATTTACACAATCGCCGCAGGTGTATGCTCGTGTCGCGGGTATCTGCTATTTGCTGATTATTTTGCTGGGAGTTTTTGGCCAGATTATCGTACGCAATTCATTGGTGGTGATGAGTGATCCAGCAATGACGGTTAGCAATATCGCTGAATCGCCCCTGCTATGGCGTTTGGGAATTGTGGGTGATATTGCAATGCATCTATTGGATATTCCGCTGATGGTAATTTTGTATTTGCTGTTAAGGCCGGTACACAAAACTATTGCACGCGTGGCACTGGGGTTTAATGTAATTCAAACTGCCGTGCTTGCCACCAATAAACTGACATTAATTATTCCTCTGCTGTTGATTAACAGTCAGCACTCAGCCGCTTTTACCCCTGAGCAGATCAGTGCGCAAATAATGTTGTTGCTGGATGCGCACAATTATGGTTTTGCGCTCGGCCTGATTTTTTTTGGCTTTGCGTGTTTGGGCTACGGCTATCTACTTTTTACGTCGGGTTATTTCCCTAAGCCGATTGGCATTCTGATAGTGGTTGCTGGTCTGTGCTATCTCATCAATAGTTTTGTGTTGATGCTTGCCCCGGAGCTTTCTTCATATACATTTCTGTTATTGGGTGTTTGTCTGCTAGCAGAATTGTCATTATGTTTGTGGTTGCTAATCAAGGGAGTACAGCATCCTGCATGGCAACAAGTGTTACAACGAATGGAAAACTAAATTTATGAATTGGAACGATGATCAACCTATTTATCGGCAGCTGCGCGAAAAAATCGTGGCATTGATTATCTCGGGCACGTTTAAAGAAGGCGAGCCTTTGCCGTCAGTGCGTCAGGTGTCGAGCGATTATCAAATTAATCATATAACTGTTAGTAAAGCCTATCAGGAGTTGGTGGATATGGGGTTGGTGGAAGCGCGGCGCGGAATGGGTATGTATGTGTTGGCAGGTGCCCAACAAAAATTGCACAGTGTTGAAAAGGAAAAATTTATTTCCACCGAGGTTCCTGCATTGCTCGCGCGTATGCGACAGCTCGGCATCAGCAAAAAAGAATTGATCGCTGCCCTGCAAGCAGCCCAGGGAGAATAATATGAGCGAACTCATTCGTGCGCGCGCTGTATCCAAACGCTACGGCAAAAAAGTTGCGCTGGACAATATTGACCTAACTATTGAGGCGGGAAAAATTGTGGGTTTGATTGGCCCTAATGGCGCAGGCAAAACCAGCTTACTGAAAGGTATTCTGGGCTTGGCGCCAGTCGATGGCGAGTTAAGTGTGCTGGGTATGAATCCGCAGCGCGAACGCGTGAAATTATTGGAGCAGGTGTCGTTTATTGCCGATACCGCAACTCTGCCGCGCTGGATGCGGGTAAAGGAATTAATTGCTTACACCGAAGCGGTACATCCTCGCTTCAGTCGCGCCAGCTGCATGAAATTTCTGGCGAACACTAATATCCAGTTAAAAGATAAGGTTGAACAATTATCCAAAGGAATGGTGACGCAATTGCATCTCGCACTCATCATGGCAATCGATAGCCAATTGTTGGTGCTGGATGAGCCAACTCTGGGGTTGGATATTATTTATCGCAAACAATTCTACGAATGCCTGTTAAACGATTATTACGATGCACAAAAAACCATTGTGATTACCACGCACCAGGTAGAGGAAATAGAAAGCATCCTTACCGATCTTATTTTTATCAGTGCCGGGAAAATTTTACTTAATGCCAGTATGGAAGCTGTTGCAGATACTTATGTGGAGTTGCAGGTGGATGCACCCTATAAGGAACATGCGCTGGCCCATAATCCTATTCATGTGCGCAACCTGTTGGGCGGTTACGGCATGCTCTATGAAAATTGTGAGCAGCGCGATTCGCTTGCAACGCTAGGGCGTTTGGCTACCCCCAGCTTGAGCGATTTATTTGTGGCCAAAGTTAAACCTCAAATCAACATAGAGGGAGTTGTGTAATGAAAATTAATAATATTGTGGCGCAATTCAAGCGCGAGTTATGGGAAAACCGGGTGGGTTTTTTGTGGGCGCCGCTGGTGTTTAGTGGGTTGCTGATTGTGGTGGCAATGTGGGTGGTTGTTGAGAGGGTAACTTTTCACGACGAAAATAATATGCAGGTAGTTGCAGGTGATCCTGGTGCTATGGCATTTATGACGTTAATTTATCAGGTAGCCTCTTGTGCCGTTTATTTGGTTTCATTTGCTATTGTCGTTGCGGTTTACGCGCATTCCACATTGTTTGCAGATAGAAAAAGCCGGGAAATCCTTTTTTGGCGTTCCATGCCGGTTAGCGAAACCATGAATGTGCTCGTGAAGTTGGCGATGATTTGTTTTGTCGTACCGGTAATTATCTTTTTGGGGAGTTTGGTGGGTGGTTTTATATTTTCCCTATTTTTAGCTCTGTTGAACCCCTCATCAAGTGAATTTATGCTAGCCCTAAAGGAGCTGTATGTTAGTGTCGAGCTATTAGCTAGTTACTTTATTGTGGTTATGTTGATGTTGCCGATTATCACATGGAGCTTTTTTTGTTCTTCATTTGCGCGTCGCTCACCGGTAACTATTAGTTTATCCATTCCCTTGGGGCTGTGGTTTGTAGATTCAATCGCGCAAAGGTACTTGGAAATCAATTTGTTATTTAAAGATGCGCTTCGTGCCTATGCTCAGCTGACCAGTACAACAGCGAAGAAGCTGATGGCTGACTCGAAAGCGTCACTCACTGAGATTGATTTGATGTCAGGTTTGGATCCAGCGACAACAAGCCTGGCATTACTATTTTCAGTGGTAATGATTTGCGCGGCGATTTGGTTGCGCAATAACCGTTACGAAATTTAATGAATAATTAACTGAAATAGAAAAAGGGAAGTTAAAAAAATGAGCCTCAGAAAAATATACTGCTTGGCGGTGTTACTTTTGTTGTCAGCTAACCTGGCAGCAAAGGAGGAATATATCGTTCCTTCAATGGTTAGTATCCCAGCGGGAAAATTCACAATGGGTAGTGATGGCGGTGAAGGATTCAAAGTGTTTCACTCTCCGGCCCATGATGTCAGGGTAAACGCCTTTCAGCTTTCACAATATGAAGTGACAGTAAAAGAGTTTCGAAAATTTGTGGATGACACCCAGCGTAAAACCAAGACCCAATGCTGGAAAAGAAAAACGGGCACTGATGAAATTGAAATGGTTGATGGTCAATGGAATTCGTCCGCTTATGCACCCACAGAAAATCACCCGGTAATGTGTATCGGTCGGGATGATGCTAAGGCTTATGCCGCATGGCTCTCCAAGAAAACCGGTAACCAGTATCGCTTACCCAGTGAGGCCGAGTGGGAGTATGCTGCGCGGGCTGGTTCAGAAGAAAATTATTTTTTTGGCAATGATGAGAGGCGGCTGTGTGAATATGCCAATGTGCTTGATGAATCTGGCTCGGCAGCCTTCAAACGCGATTTGGGTGTCGATTGGCCAGGTGTGAAATGCAACGATAAGGCTGAATATACGTCGGCAGTTGGTATGTACAAACCCAACGCATTTGGTTTGTACGACATGATTGGTAATGTCGGTGAATTGGTGGAGGATTGTCAGCATTTCTATTACGCCGGCGCACCCACAGATGGCTCCGCCTGGATAACTGGCTGTGAAGATAATACGTATTTTTTTGGTCTGCTGCGCTCTACACCTATGTTTATTCATCGCGGTGGAAATTACGGTTTAAGTGGATCAGGTAGCCTTATATTCTTGCGTGGACATACTGGTGGCGATAATGCCAGCAGTCTGGGTGAGGGCTTTAGGCTGGCGATGGATGTTGAATCAGCTTCATCTCAAGTCAGTGAGAAAAACTTGGAAAATACCAAATTGCTCATCGCAGAATTTTCTGCCACTCAAAAGGAAAAGCCGCAATAAAAATAGCTGATTCGTTCTGAAGTCGATTAATGATAAGGAGAAGATTATGAGTGAACTGGTATTGGAGCAGCGCATCAAGTCTACCGCATCGGGCCGCAAAGTATTACAGCTAGCGGCTAATTTCTGGTTTATTACTGCAGTTTTTGGGCAGTGGTTATTTACGAGTTATTTGGTGTTGCTTTATGGCGGTTCCGCTGTGCGTGGCGAGTTGCATTTGTGGAAAGAAAAATTAACCCACGGTTATGTGCCTGGTGATGCTATTGGTAATACGGCGGTAGCTGCGCATTTGCTATTGGCGGTAATTATTATGCTGCTCGGGTCGCTGCAGTTGGTTCCACAAATTCGCACGCGTCTGCCTGTGTTCCATCGCTGGAGTGGGCGGGTGTATTTGTTGGCGGTTGTAGCCACCAGTATTGCCGGTTTATATATGTTATTTGTGCACGGCACTGTGGGTGGTGTGGTGTTGATGGTTGCACAAAGCCTGGATGCGTTATTGATTCTGGTGTTTGCAGCTGTTGCATTGCGTGCAGCCTTGCAGCGCGATTTTAAAACCCATCGTCGCTGGGCATTGCGTTTGTTTATGGTGGTCAGTGCCGTCTGGTTTTTCCGCGTGGGATTGATGTTATGGCTGGTCATCCATCAGGCTCCGGTAGGGTTTGATCCCACTACCTTTACCGGCCCTTTTGTTACCTTTATTGCTTTTGCCCAATACCTTGTTCCGTTATTGGTGCTCGAGTGTTATTTTCGCGCACAGGATTCCGCTGATGCGAGAATCAAAATAGCTATGGCCTCAGTGCTGGTGGCATTAACTCTGGCGATGGCACTGGGAATATTTGGGGCCTGGATGGGGCTGTGGTTGCCTAATCTATAAAACATTCAAATAGGAATATACATGGCCAGGCTGGACCTGTTGCGTAATTGCGTGCGAATTCTTTTTGGGCTGTGCCTATTGCTCTTGTCATTGTTAGTGCAGGCCGATGGTTTGTCCGATCTGCGCGCAGCGCTCAAACAATTGCAAACCAGCGATCCCGTTGCTGTTGATGTGGAGTTTAAATTGTTTGGCCGCAGCGGCGAAAGTCATGAGTTGGTGGATCGTGAAGGGTTGCTTAATTTGCGTTTGAGTGATGGCAAGCAAGGGATGCAGGTAGTTTATTCTCCTGAAACTATTGCGCTCTTACACAAGGAAGAGCTGGCTAAAATTGCCGATGAAAATGTTAAAAATTCAGCACTGAATGCGGTGGGACAATTTGATTATTGGGAATGGCGCGAGCTGATCTACCCGGCAGCGCAGCTGGGGCTGGCAATCGCCAGCTATAAGTTTGTTGATGAAAAGAACGATGTGTTTGAAGGCAATCCAGCCAGATTGCTGACATTTAGTTTGCCGCAGGAAAAAATTGATAAAAGTTTTCGCAAGTACGTTAAAAAATATAATCATAAATTTAAACTCTGGATCAATGATAAGGGTGTTCCACTGGCCAGCCAATTGACTGAAAAGGGCTCTGGCCGCATTTTCCTGGTGGTTGGTTTTAAGTTCAAAAATACCGTCGCTATGCGTTACCAGCAGCAAGGCAATCGCTTGATTACCATTCGCCGCGAAGTACAGGATGAAAGCTCTGGCGCCACCATGCAAAGTCAGCGGCATTTTATCTCCCGGGTTATAGCTGTTGATAATTCCACTGGTGCTATTTCATCCGCTAATAAAGCCGGGAACCCTGCCTCATCGCCGTAGTCAAAAGGCACCACAAGTTAACGATTTTAATCCGTGTTCTTTGTCTGCGTCGTCGTGCGCGGGCCGTCAAAGTCTGTTAGGCTTTGGCGGTTTTTAATTGTTCGATCAATTCCAAAGGGAACTATTATGTCCAAATCCTATTCGGCGCTGGCGCTCAGTATTTTATTGTTGGGCGGCGTCGCACTGACCGGCTGCGAAACTACGCAAACTGCATCCAGCACTGCAACAGTAACTGCCGTTCGCAACCTTGAAGAAGTCACCATTATTAAAAGCCCCAATGATGATCGCCAGTATGGCGCCTTGATGCTGCCGAATGGTTTGCAAGTGGTGTTGGTGTCTGACCCCAGTCTGGAAAACTCGGCCGCTTCTTTGGCCGTGGGTGTGGGCAGTGCGCATAACCCCAAAGATCAATTGGGCCTGGCGCATTACCTTGAGCATATGTTGTTTTTAGGCACCGAAAAATATCCCGAGCCGGATGGGTTTATGAAATACACCCAGGCCAATGGCGGTATGACCAATGCATTTACTGCCTACGATAAAACCAATTACATGTTCCAAATCAATGCGGGCAAGTTTGACGAGGCGCTGGATCGTTTTAGCGATTATTTCAAGAAACCGACCTTTGATCCGCATTTCAGCGATAAAGAGCGCAATGCAGTAAATAATGAATGGTCACTGCAAAAAGCGCAGGACCCCTGGAATTTATTTGTACTGCAAGGTTTTACGGCCAGCCCGAATAACCCCAGCTCCAAATTCAATATCGGCAACCTGGATACCTTGAAAGACAAACCGGGTTCGGTGCTGAATGATGAAATGAAGAAATTTTATGATACTTACTATTCATCAAATATCATGAAATTAACCTTAGCGGGCAAGCAATCCCTGCCTGAGTTAAAAGCCCTCGCGCAAAAACATTTTTCCAGTATCCCTAATAAAAATATTCCCTTGCCCGAAGTTGATGTGCCTGGTTTGACCAAAGCGGAGTTGGGCAAGAGCATTCACTACAAGCCCATCAAAGAATTGAAATCCCTCTATGTGGATTTTCCGGTGAAATCCAACAAAGCTGAATGGCGTTTGAAGCCCAATGAGTTTGTGCACAACCTGTTAACCTCGGAAGAGCCGGGTACTTTAGGTGAGCAATTGCGTGTGCAAGGTCTGGTGAAAACCCTGACCGCCTATTTTGATAGCGAAGCTTATGGCCCCGATGGCTTTTTGCGTGTGCAGGCAGATTTAACGGATGCCGGTGTGCAAAAGCAGGATGAAATTATTGCCGCGATTTTCGCTTACGTGGATTTGATCAAGAAAAAAGGCCTGGACGAAAATTATTACCGCGAATTGCAAGCCATGCGCAGTAAAGATTTTGCCAATGCACCCAAGCCAGACCCATTACAGCAGGCAGTGGGTTTGACCATGTCGCAATTTGATTTGCCGGTCGAAAACCTGTTGAACTCTGAGTATGTTTACGAGCGCTACGATTCCAAGACTATTAAGAAGGTACTTGCACAGCTGGACGAAAAAAGTGCGCGTGTATGGTACATAAGCCCCGCTGAAAAAGCCGAAACTCCCGTACCTTTCTTTGATGGTAAGTATGCAATTCGCGATATTACCTCAGCGGAATTTAAACGCTGGGATTCACTCGAGAAAAACTATAAATTCAATTTGCCGCCGCTAAATGATTTGTTCACCGACAAGCAGGCACCGATTGTTGAAAATACTTATCTCAAGCCGCATCAGGTACTTAGCCAACCGGGCGTAGAGGCTTATCTGGCGCATCCGGAATTTTATCGCGAAGACAAGGGCCAGTTGTCGCTGCAAATAAATATCGATTTTGGCAAGTCATCGCCGCGTCAGGCGGTGTTGTCTTCTTTACTCAATGAAGTATTCAATAAGCAAAACCTGACCTTGATTGATCGCGCCGGGCGCGCATCCCTGGGGGTTGAGTTGAAATCGACGGTAACTAACTCGCAGGGAATTTTTGTTTCCGGTTACACCACCAAACATGAATTACTGTTAACCCAGTTATTGAAAAACTTTGTGGAGTTACCGATCACTGATCAATGGTTCTCTGAAGCGAAAGATAGCCTGGAAAAAAATCTGCTTAACGCCAAAAAGAATCATGTATTCCGCCAACTATTCGGTGACCTGGGCCGTGTAACGGTTAAAAATGGTTACAGTACCGATGAGCAATTGGCGGCGTTGCAATCAGTTACCAAAGCGGATTTGATTGCCTATCAAGACGCCGTTAAGAAAAATGCACTCCTGCGTTTATTTGCGGTGGGCAACTATACCGAAGCCCAAGTGAAGCATTTTGCGCAGACTGCCGCGCAAATTTTACCGGGCACACGTTTGCCGGAAAATCGCGCGGTAAATTCCTACACTGTTCCCTCAGTGGGAAAAATTACCGAGTCTACCGGTGATGTGGAGTTGGCGGATAGTGCGGTATTGCAAAGCTGGTTTGGCAGCAAAAAATCTGATGATGAGCAGGCGCAACTGGCGGTATTGAATGCATTGTTTGGTAATGCCTTCTTTATGCAACTGCGCACCCATGAACAATTGGGCTATGTTGTCACCAGTTTTGAATACCCGGTAGATGACGTTCCTGGTTTTGTGATGCTGGTGCAGAGCTCTAACACCGATTTGCCCGGCATAAAGGCGCGTATGGATAAGTTCCGCAAGGATTATCTGGCCACACTCAAAGCGACTGATGAACAGGAAATCGAACAGGCAAAACAGGCGTTGATCGCCAATGTGCTGGAAAAACCGACCGATTTCTATGCAGAGGCTTCGCGCTATACCAATGAGTTCTGGCATGCGAAATATAAATTTGATGGCCGTGATCGCTATTTGGCAGCACTGAAAAAAGTGACCAAGGCGGATTTGGTGCGCATTTATGAGAGCCTCTTGCTGAATGAGAAATCCGGCAAGGCCCTGTTGCAGTTGCGCGGTACCAATTTCAAAGCTAAACCCTTCGCTCCAGCGAAGTAATCACAGCTAGTGCAACAAAGCCCCCGTTGTCTGGCGACAGCGGGGGCTTTGTTATTTATAATTCGCTCCATCGATAAAACTGGAGGTAGGTATGTCTGGCGCAAATGATGAAGATATTTATTGGAATCAGGTTGAGGCCTTTATTAATCAGGCGAATGAGGCGTGCGACGCTGCTGATCCCGGCATAATCGCTGCGGCTCTGCTTAACGCCGCCGCACGTTTTAATGCCTTTGTAGTGGCCCATTCCTCACTGGATAAAAATGAATTTGCGGAAGATGTAGAAGGTACCACCAATTATCTGACGGGTCGCTTTCGCGATCATTTAAAGGAACATATGGACGATTACCGTGAAAATTACACGGCGCTGATTGGCCACCGCGAATTGCCGGCGGAGGAATAGGTTATTCGTAATGAGTCCACATCCGCAAAATTTTTACAGTGTGCGACTCATTAATAATTTGATAAACCAATCGATGCTGGATATTGATGCGGCGTGAATAGGCGCCGCTGAGATCGCCCACCAGTTTTTCAAACGGCGGTGGATTCTGGTAAGGGTTGTTTTTAATGATTTCGAAAAGTTGCAAAACTTTATCTTTCAAATTGGCGGTGGCGATTTTTTGCGCGTCCTTTTGCGCTTGTTTGCTAAACACGATTTCCCAGGTCACCAGTCCAACTCCTTGGTACATTGATCAATAGGCTCCGCCATGCCTTCGCGAATCGATTCGCGCATCCCCGGCACAGATAACAGATAAAGTGTTTCCTGAATTGCCGCCCAATCTGCCTCGGAAACCAGAACCGCATTATTACGTTTGCCGGTAATTAATATGGGTTGATGGCTATCTGCCGTCTCGTCAATCAGGCGGTAGAGATTGGAGCGGGCCTCGCTCACTGTAAAGCTGGACATAGAAAAACCCTCATTAGAAAATCAAGCGTACGCTTTACCGTACGTCTAGTCAAGTTGGCGCTTTTTATTGTTATTGGGCTACACTTGCGCTGGTATACAAGTGCTTTACCGGCTAGATCCAGCCAATAACTTATAACCAATAATGACCACTAAGCCTATGAAAATATCAATTATCTCCAGATTTGCTGTTGCGTCTTTACTGGCGTTTGGCGCAGTTCAGGCCCTTGCCGATGTTACCTTGCCGCGCTTGTTGAGCGACGGCGCTATCCTTCAGCGCGATAAGCCCTTAACCCTGTGGGGTTGGGCGGATGAAGGGGAAAAAGTTACCGTTAAATTCGCTGGTAAGGAGTTATCGACTGTGACTAAAGAAGGGCGCTGGTCAGTGACCTTTCCTTCATTTAAAGCGGGTGGTCCTTACGAATTAAATGTAACGGGAAAAAACCAGTTGGTGCGAAAGAATATTTTATTGGGCGACCTGTGGATCGCGGCCGGGCAATCCAATATGGAGTTGCCGCTCAATCGCGTGAAATATAAATACCCGGGTTTAATCGAGTCGACCAATCAACCCAATATCCGCGAATTTAATGTGCCCGTTGCCTACGCGTTTAAAGGGCCATTGCAGGATTACACGCAAGGCCAGTGGAAAACGGCAACGCCGGAGAACATGGCAACATTTTCCGCAGTGGGATTTTTCTTTATGCAAAAACTCCACGCCGAAAGTAATGTGCCGATTGGCTTGGTTGCTATCCCTGTGGGTGGCTCACCGGCTGAAGCCTGGGTCAGCGAATCGGTATTAGAAAAATATCCGCACTATCAAAAAAAATTACAGCCTTTTAAAGATGATGCCCATGTGCAGGCGACTAGCGCAAAAGACAAAACCAATAGCGATAAATGGTTTGCCGATTTGGGTGCGGCCGATATTGGTTTGAAAAATAATTGGCAACAGGAAAAATTAAATACAGCCGATTGGAAAACATTGCAAGTTCCTGGCTTTTTGAAAGAGCAGGGCAGTGATTTTACTAATGGCGCTTTATGGGTGCGTAAAACTATTGAGTTGTCTTCTGCGCAGGCGGCAAAAAAAGCGGTGTTATGGTTGGGCTGCATTGTAGATGGCGACCAGGTTTATGTGAACGGTCAGCAAGTCGGGCAAACTGGTTATCAATACCCGCCGCGTATTTATGCGGTACCTGCGGGCCTGTTAAAAGCGGGTGTTAATAGCATCAGTATTCGTATCACCAGTTATTCGGCCAACGCCGGTTTTGTAAAAGATAAACGCTACGAATTAGCGCTCGGCGAAGGCCTGTTTGGTGATGAGCAAATTGATTTGAAAGGCGAGTGGAAATATCAAATCGCGGCGCGTGCAGGTTCCATGCAATCCACCACTACTTTGCATTATCTGCCTTCTGCTTTATTCAATGCGAAATTAGCGCCGGCATTGCCGCTGAAAATAAAAGGCGTGATCTGGTATCAGGGGGAATCGAATGTGGATCGCGCCGATGCACAGGGCGTGCATCGCCAGCCCGGTGGTCAATGTACGGATGAAACTTGTGCGGCGAGTACATCGGAATATCGCTATTTGTTTGCCGATTTAATTCTCGATTGGCGCGCGCAGTTTAAACAGGGTGATTTCCCTTTCCTGTTTGTTCAGCTTGCCAATTTCTTGCCCGCTTATGAGCAACCGACGGAAAGTAAATGGGCGCAGTTGCGCGAGGCTCAGCGACAAACGCTGGAGTTGAAAAACACTGCTATGACGGTAGCGATTGATGCGGGTGAGTGGAACGATATTCACCCGTTGGATAAACAAACAGTGGGTGAGCGTTTGGCGTTGAGTGCGAACAAGTTGGCCTATGGTAAAAAATCCTTGCTGGCATCTGGCCCTAACCTGAAAAAACTAAATGCCAAGGGCAATAAGTTGGTGTTGAGTTTTACGGAGGTGGGCAAAGGCCTGGATGTACGTGGCGGCGAGCTGAAGCGAATCGCTGTGGCGGGGGCTGATAAGCAGTTTGTGTGGGCCAGGGCGGAGGTGAAGAAGGATAAGCTGATTGTATGGACGGATGCGGTCGCTGAACCCAAGTGGGTGCGCTATGCCTGGGCGGATAACCCTGCGGGCGCAAATCTGTATAATAGCGCGGGTCTACCTGCATCGCCGTTTGAGGCTCGCGTGTCTGACTAATATCTGTTTCCCCCGCGCAATGGATTCCGGTGTTCACTCTGAGACACGCCGTAAACCCATCCGTGGGGGCTCGTCGCCCGCGTCCATGCGGGCCACGGTCTCCGAGCAAACACCGGATCCATTCCGCTACCTCTGTGACAACTGATAAATGTTTCAGACAAAAATCGCCGATGCAGAATTAATTTCTCATCGGCGTTTTTTATTGTGAATCAACTCGATATTTTTGATCTTGCCCCCGTGAAAACCGTAGCAATTATTGGTGGTGGCCCTGCGGGTTTGATGGCTGCCGAAGTGATTGCCGCAGCGGGACATCAGGTCTCGGTTTACGATGCTATGCCATCGGTAGGGCGAAAATTTTTATTGGCCGGTGTGGGGGGAATGAATATCACCCATGCGGAACCGGCGGAAGATTTTCGCGCGCGCTATTCGGCCAGCGTGCATTTCCTCAATAGCCTTAAACAATTCGACGCAAACACTTTGCGTAACTGGGTCCATGACCTGGGGGTTGAAACCTTTGTAGGCACTTCCGGGCGCGTATTCCCTGCAGATATGAAAGCTGCTCCGCTGCTGCGCGCCTGGTTGCATCGTTTACGTGAACAGGGAGTAAAGTTTTATCCGCGTCATCGCTGGTTGGGTTGGGCCGAAAAATCAAAAGCTAATGACGACAAATCAAAAGAGAGTGGCGATAAATTAAAAGCAAAGGGCGCAATTCAATTAAATTTTTCTGCTCCTGAGCATGAATCGCCATTCGCTGTTGCTGTGGATGCGGTAGTGCTGGCACTCGGTGGCGCCAGTTGGCAACGCCTGGGCTCCGATGGTGCCTGGGTTCCTCTGTTGCGTGAGTGCGAAATACAAATCAATGAATTGGTGCCGAGCAATTGCGGGTTTGATGTGACCTGGAGCGAACACATGCGCACAGAACACGCCGGTGCGCCTCTGCATGGTGTGGGTTTGAGCTGTGTGGATTTGCAAGGGCGTACGCGTAGTGTGTTGTCCGAAGCTATTGTGAGTTCATACGGCATTGAAGGGACAGGTATCTACGCCTTGTCAAAACATTTGCGCGAGCAATTGGAGCAACAGGGTACGGCACTGCTGAATATCGATCTGCTACCAGATTTTTCGCCGGATAAAATTGTGCAGCGCTTGAATAAGCCGCGCGAGAAAAATTCGCTCAGTAATTTTCTGCGCAAGCAGTTAAATTTGTCACCCGTCAAGTTGGCGCTGTTGCGTGAGCTAACGACGAAAAACACCTTTGAGAATCCTGAGCTGCTGGCCCTGGTGATTAAAAAACTTTCGTTAACCCTAACCGCGATACGCCCAATCGATGAGGCTATCAGTAGTGCCGGTGGTATCGCTGCGAAAGAATTGGATAACGCTTTTATGCTCAAAAAAATGCCCGGTATTTTCTGCGCGGGCGAAATGCTGGATTGGGATGCACCTACCGGTGGCTATTTGCTTACAGGGTGTTTTGCCAGCGGCCGTGCAGCAGGTTTCGGCGTTACCGCCTGGTTAAAGAGGCGCTAATGAAACGCGTACTAGTTGTCGGCTATGTATGGCCTGAACCAAAATCCTCGGCGGCCGGCACGCGCATGCTGGAGTTGGTGCAATTATTTTTACGCATGCAGTGTGAAGTGACCTTTGCATCGGCGGCGGCATTATCAGAGCATCGTTTTGATTTAACTGCGCTAGGTGTTGCGGAAAAAGTCATTGCGTTAAATTGCAGCAGTTTTGATGGCTACGTAAAAGAATTGCAACCGGACATAGTATTGTTTGATCGGTTTTTTACCGAAGAGCAATTTGGTTGGCGGGTTGCGCAGGCCTGCCCCAATGCGTTACGAATTTTGGATACGGAAGATTTTCACAGTTTGCGCCATGCGCGTCAGCAGTTGCTAAAAGCCGAGCAAAAAAAATATTCTAATGAAAAGGAAAAGCAATCGGTTGGACCAGTGTTGGCGAGCCCGGCAGAGTTGTATCAACAGATGTGCGCACAGGATATGGCTCTACGCGAAGTGGCGGCCATTTTTCGCTGTGACTTGAGCTTGATGATTTCCGAATTTGAAATGGAGTTTCTGCAAACCTATTTTTCGGTTCCTGCACAATTATTATTTTACGCTCCGTTCTTGTCGCCTATTGTTGGACAGCAACAGTCATTGCCAGATTTTTCCGCGCGCCAGCATTTTATCGCTATAGGTAACTTTCGCCATGAGCCCAATTGGGATTCAGTGCTCTGGTTAAAACACCAGTTGTGGCCGATGATTCGCGCGCAGCTCTTGCAATCAGGAGCGCAAGCAGAGTTGCACATCTACGGCGCCTATCCTCCCCCCAAGGCAACCCAGCTGCACAACGCTAAAGAAGGTTTTTATGTAAAAGGCTGGGCCGAAGATGCTGCAGCGGTAATGCAGCAGGCGCGTGTTTGTTTGGCACCTTTGCGTTTTGGTGCAGGGATTAAAGGCAAATTAATGGATGCCATGCGCGCCGGTACGCCCAGCGTTACTACCACGATTGGTGCTGAATCCATGCGCGGCGATTTGCCTTGGGGTGGGGCAATTGCTGATGATGCAGATTCATTTGCTGCTGCCGCTGTTGCTCTGTATCAGAATCCGATTACCTGGTGTCATGCGCAGCAAGCGGGCTTTAACATTCTGCACAATTATTTTGTTCAAACTGACTATAACCTGCTGTTGCAGCAGCGTTTGGCGCGTTTGGTTGAATCTGCTGCACTCGAACGCAGTAATAATTTTATCGGCCAGATGTTGCGTCACCACTCCCTCAAAAGCACCCAATATATGGGGCAGTGGATTGAGGCGAAGAATAAGTAATTCTTTTACCTACCAATATCCGTACTTTCTATTCCCACTTTCAGTCCCGCCTAAAGTGCTACGTTCGATTTTGCGCAAATTTTTGACAACGTTGTCTGTATCGGCGTAGCCTGTTTTTTCGGCAATGTAGTTGCTGCCTGAGTGATGTGAGACATAACCCTCTTAATCAACCAACCTATCCCTTGTCAGGGAATAATAAAAACAGGACAGATAATTATGAACATTCAAAAAACTATCGGCTTGCAAAAGATGCTCGGTCTGGCCGCTGCACTTTTCTGTGCCGGACAGGCGCATGCCTATAACTGCAGTGGTGTGGCTCAGTATGTGGATGGCCGCTCTTACAATGCCAATGCCATAGTGCAAAACGCCGGCAGCGCCTTCAGCTGTAAAGTGAGTGGCTGGTGTACGATTGGCGGGCCATACGCGCCTGGCACAGGTTGGGCATCGGGTGAGGCCTGGACGAATCTCGGCTCTTGCGGTACTACGGCAACCAGCTCAACACCAACTTCAAGTGTGCGCTCCAGTGTTGCTTCCAGCACGCCGGTTACCGGTGGCAATTGCCCTAACTGGGCGGCGGGCACGACTTATTTGGCTGGCACAGTGGTTAAATACAATGGCGCTTTCTATTTGGCCGAGCACGATAACCCTGGATACGATCCGGTAGTCAGCACCTGGTACTGGGAGCCAACAGCGTCCTGCCCGGGCGGCACTAATACATCGAGCAGCACTGGTAATAATGGCACTTGCGCGGCCTGGGTGGCGGGCAGGCTTTATTACGCGGGCAATACCGTTAGCTACAACGGCTCCTTCTTCCGCGCCAAATACGATAATCCCGGTTACGACCCTCTGATCAGTACCTGGTTCTGGGAGCCAACTAGCAGCTGTAATGGCACTGGCACCAGCTCCAGCGTGTCGTCCAATACCAATAACGGCACCGGCTTTGCGGCGGTGGTGAGTGAAGCGCAGTTCAACCAGATGTTCCCGGGCCGCAATCCTTTCTATACCTATGCCGGTTTGGTCGCTGCAACAAATACTTACCCCGCATTCGCAGGTACTGGTGATATTCAATTGAAAAAACGCGAAGCCGCCGCTGCACTTGCTAACTTCTCCCACGAGACTGGCAGTTTTGTGCACGTCACCGAAATTGCGCGCGGCCTCTACTGTAGCGATTGGGGCAATTTGGCAACCTGTCCCTGCGAGCCAGGCAAACAATATTACGGTCGTGGCCCAATCCAATTGAGTCACAACGGTAACTACTGCGCGGCGGGTGCGGCATTGGGTTTGGATTTGCGTCGCAACCCGGAATTGGTTGAGCAAAATGCGACAGTGGCCTGGCAGACAGCACTTTGGTTCTGGATGACCCAGAGCGGTGCCGGTTATCGTACAGCGCATGACAATATTGTTAACAACTACGGCTTCGGTGAAACCATTCGCACCATCAACGGTGCTAAAGAATGTAATGGTGGCAACCCGGCACAGGTACAAAGTCGTATCAGTGAGTTCAATCGCATTCTGCAAATTATTGGTGGCACAGCGGGCAATAATTTGGGTTGTTAATGATTTATTAGCTGTGTGAAATCCCTCCCAACCTCCCTTTATAAAAGAGGGGTTGGGGGAGATTAAACATTTATCTAAAAACCTTTCAATTTAACTTCACTAAGTGTCGCCGCATTAAATTTTTTAACTCGCAGGTAACGGGTTTGCAAGTTCACACTGTAGCTGGTGAATTTCAAGTAACGATTTAATCCATCGGACACAACAACTGCTTGTGAGTGAGTTGGATCGCCATCCGAAAACTCTACCAATCCTGTGCCGTTGGCGTCATAGAAAATAATTTCTGTCAGCGTGTATTCGCGCCCCAAATCAATAATCGCCTCCACCGGATAAATACTGGTCGACCAACCGGCAAACCAATAAGTGGTGGGTGCTGTGGATGCCTGCTCATCCACCAATGCTTCCGAATTGCCTAATGCGCCGGGCATTATCATCACCGGTGAAAGCACTATATCGCCAGCGCCGCCACTCGCGCTGGATACAGCAACACTTGAGAATGATGAACTGGCGGGAGCAGAGCTGGATTGTGTTGAGCTGGATTGCGTAGAGCTGGAGGTCGCAGAGCTTGAAACAGCAATGCTGCTCGATGATGGTGAGCTGGACGAAATGGGTGTAGATGAAGGTGTGCTAGAGCTCGCAGTGCTCGCGGTTACAGAGCTAGAGGAAGAGCTGCTAACTGGATTATATTCGAGCGGAAACAGTGGTTTTCCCTGGTCGGAATTTTTTTGCGTGAGTAGCCAGTTATAAATATTTTTTTCCGTAGTTGGCAGTGCACTGTGTGTACCGTTGTAAACCTCGCGCCAACCGCTGTGACCATTGGTGGGCATAAAAGTCGCGCGCAAATTATTGGGCCGTGGTGCAGAAAAGCGCGTACAGCTTTTGTTGTTGTACACACAAGTATAAGCAGGGTTGGCGTATTCAATAATCGAATCAGGACAATTGCTGTTGCCATTAATAGCGCTAATTAAATTGGCGGCACCCATATTTCCAGATGCACCTCCGGCAAAACCCCAGTAGGAAATATTATGCGTGCGCAGTAAACAGGCATCAATTCCTCCGGCGGCCTCAATTGGAATCGCCGCCGCAAAATGGCTTGGATTGGCAGTGAGATATTGCACCAGGCTACCACCGCCCATGCTTAAGCCGGTGAGATAAATTCTATCCGCATCCAGCTCAATGCCTTTGGCAAGCATTTGCGCGCTGGTATCGGAAATCACCTGGCGAATAACCTCGGTGCTGAAGCCGCCTTTGTTCATGGATTGCGGAATAATCACCAACATGTTTTCAGCTGGATTAAATTGCCCGTTGATAATCGCCGCGCCCGGGCCGCCCGCCTGATTCTCAACTTTAGTGAGCGTGGTCGCAAGCGATGCATAATAAGCATCGTCGCGGGCGTAACACATATTTAATACTGATGGTCCCTGCTCCCCCATGCCGTGTAAAAAAATCAGTGCAGAAAATTTCCCGGTTTTTATTTGGCTGTTATTGACGGCGGGGGCATAAACATAAAAAGGTACGCGCGAAATTAAACGCGTATTCACTCCGGTTGTACACTGACTGCCTGTGTGCGACATATATTGAAAGCGCAGCATATTGGCTTTGCTTATAAACGCCGGCGCCTCGGGAAATCGCTCGTCGATCACCGCCAGCGAGGGAAAACTTAACAGTACGATTAGTGCAAGCAATAATTTTTGCATAGCCAAGCTCCTTGATACAGTCAGGTGTATATAGTGGTGAGGTTAGTGGTTAGGTTGTAATAAATGGCGGTACAGATTGCGTACCGGATTGAAAGCCTAGATGGGCAAATTGGTTTTGCGAAGTGCAAGGGAAAGGGACTTTGCTAACTTGGGATGGGCGCCCATATAAGAATTAAACGCTAACTGCCAAATCATCTAACGCACTTATTTTCACGCCAGTTTAACGATGAGCTATGCCAATTTAGTGAATAATCTAACTGCTTATATTTTGTAGTTATGGGAGTTGAATATTGCGGGGCTGACCCCCAACTCCCGGTTTGATAAAACCAACGGCTATTTTTATGTATCAACAACGCCAACTTTCACCTGTACAAATCCGGCTCTTAGTGAGCGGGATGGGTGCTGTGGCTTTGTTGTGGCTGGCGGTGCTCTGGCAAACGCTGGCCGTTTCCTCCTGGAGCATGGCGGTCGATGAGCCGCCCCATGTGGCAGTTGCAGCTGATGCATTACCTTATGCAAGCAGTGAACAGAATTTTTCACCGCGCCGCACTAATCCATTTTTTTCTTCTATACCACAAGACGACGATTATTTTCCATTTGCCTGGCCATTAGTTGCTACAGTTTTTGCACTGACGGTCATTCTGAATTCTGCATTTCAATTTGTACTACATCGAATTTTCAGTGCGCGTTGGTTGCAGTTGCAAACACTCAATATTTCCCGCGCACCACCTACCGCTACTCCTTTCATTTTTTAAATTAACGCGTTTAAATTTTAATTAATGCTTGCTTTCCTCTTGAAGGCAGGGCGGAGTCTTGCTTATGAAAACTCTTTCATCCCGGGCGTTGGTATACGGCCTGGTTATCCTCTTGGGGCTGCTCTGTGCAGCACCGAATTTATTACCTGATTCCTGGTTAAAAAAATTGCCGGACTGGTATACGCAGCAGCAAATTACTCTGGGGTTGGACTTGCGTGGCGGTTCGCATTTATTGCTGGAAGTTGATGCCAGTGAGCTGACTAAAAATAAAAGCCCGGCGCTGCAAACACAAATTGTTCACGACACAGTGGAGCAGAGTTTGGAAGTGGTACGTCGCCGTTTAAATGAAACAGGTATGGTCGAGCCAATCATTACGCGGCAGGGACAAGACAGTATTCTGGTGCAGATGCCAGGTGTGAGCGACCCGCAACATATTCGCGAGCTATTGGGCACAACGGCAAAAATGACTTTTCATTGGGTGGCCGATGCGAAAACCCGGCCGGGAACACCCCTGGTTTCAGTCAACGGCGAGCAGCAAGGCAGTAGTTATCAATTGGAAGAAACTGTGGTGTTGGAGGGCAAGCATGTCAGCGATGCGCGCCTGGCCTTTAGCCAACAAACTAATGAGCCAGTCGTTAATTTTAAATTGGACAGTGAAGGTGCCCATCAGTTTGGCAATTTAACCAAAAATAATATTGGTCGCGCATTGGCGATAGTTCTGGATCAACAGGTGGTCACTGCACCGGTTATTCGCAGTGCAATTCAAGGTGGTAGCGGTGAAATTAGCGGTTCCTTTACCAGTGCCAGCGCGAATGACCTTGCGCTGTTATTGCGTGCAGGCGCCTTGCCTGCACCGCTCAAAGTCATTGAAGAGCGCACTGTCGGGCCGGATCTGGGTAGTGATGCAATTTCTATCGGGATCAGCACAGGTATTTTGGGCGCGCTGCTGGTGTTGGGTTTTATGGTGGGCATTTATGGGCGCTGGGGCTTTATTGCTTGCCTGGGCTTGGCGATTAATATTGGTTTGACCTTTGGTATTTTGGGTTTGCTCGGCGCCACGCTCACGCTGCCCGGCATTGCCGGATTTATTTTAAGTATCGGCATGGCGGTGGATGCGAATATTTTAATTAATGAACGTATTCGCGAAGAAACTCGTCAGGGACAATCGGCTATGGCTGCCTTGAGTGCCGGCTTTCAACGCGCTTATGCCACCATTCTGGATTCCAATCTCACCTCTCTCATTGCCATCAGCTTGCTGTTTTTATTTGGCAGTGGCCCGGTGCGCGGTTTTGCAGTAACTATGGCGGTGGGTTTATTAATTTCCATGTTTACCGCAATTTCATTTACGCGTTTGGTGATGGAGTGGCGTGTGCGCAAACTGGGTAAACAGCCGCTAAACATTACCGGCATTAAATGGCTGGATACCGTGAGTGAAAATACTATTCCATTTATGCGTGCGCGCTACGCCGGTTTAATTGCGTCAGCAGTGTTATCGCTCGCCTCTGTGTTTTTATTTTTTAAACCTGGCCTGGAATATGGCATAGATTTTAGTGGTGGCAGTGTGATTGAGGTACAAGCTCCGCACTTGAGTCAAAGCAATTTGCGCGAGCAATTGTCGGCGCAAAAATTTCATCAGGTTGCGTTGCAAGAGTTTGGTGGTGAAGGGCACTATTTGCTGCGCTTACCTGCGCAAACTGCTGAGGATGTTGCCAATGGGAAATTGGTACAAGCAGTGAAAGATCAGGTATTACAGCTCGCACCCGATGCCAGTTTTCCACGCACCGAAATGGTTGGGCCGCGCGTGAGTGGCGATTTTGGTGATGCGACTATTCTTGCGATTATTCTCGCAGGCTTGGGCATGCTGGGGTATTTGTGGGCGCGCTTTGAGTCGCATTTTGCCCTGGCCGCTACTATCACCCTCGCATTGGATCTCACCAAAACCATTGGCTTTTTTGCGCTGACGGGGGTGGAATTTAATTTAACGGCTGTCGCGGCTTTACTGGCGCTAATTGGTTACTCGGTCAACGACAAGGTAGTGGTGTTTGATCGCATTCGCGAAAATTTGCGCGCTGACCCCAAAAAGCCTTTGTTGCAATTATTAAATGAAAGCATTACCTCGACTCTTACTCGCACCATCTTTACCTCAGTGGTGACTTTTCTGGCATTGTTGCCGATGGGAATTGCAGGTGGTAGTGCGGTATCCAGTTTTGCTTTGCCGATGTTGTTCGGCATTGTGATTGGCACCAGCTCGTCGATTTTAATTGCAGCACCGTTGGTGCACTGGTTGGGGATAAAGCGCGCGCGCAAAGGGCTTGGACAATTGCGTCCGCTGTTGGCAGCGTCGGATAGGGAAAATTTACCCTGATCTTTTTTGTAAAAAACACTCAAAAAAAACGCCTGCAGATGCAGGCGTTTTAGTATCGCAAGAACTAGAACTAGAACTAGAACTAGAACTAGAACTAGAACTAGAACTTAACGCTGTCCGAGTCTTCCCCAAACCAGCGTGGTTTTTCATCGGCTCGCGCATATTCCACAGTAAAACCGGAATTGCCGTAACCCTGGAAGTAGGAGACATGTACCTGATGCTCGCCTTCGGTTAGGTGAATCAGACAAGGCTGCACACTGAACGGACGATCGCCCAGGTGTTCACAGATAAGTTTGCCATCAATGCTCAATGAGAAACCATCATCACTGCCCACCATAAAACGATAGGTGTCGGTGTTTTTAACCGTGATTTTATGGTCGACATCGACAAAAAAATCATCTGAATAATTGGCGATATTGCCAAGCTTGGGGTGACTGAAACGGCTTTTATGTTCCAGCTCTAATACATCCACCCAGACCTCGGTGGTGTTTTCTATATCGCGTTGCTGGTAAATATTGGCGATGCTCACGCGATTTTTACTGATCACCAGTTTAACCACGTGATCCACCGTGACTGGAACAATGCGATAGACAATGAGCAGGCTCACGAATATAAGCGCAAACGAGAACAGCCAGTTTTTAGTTAAGTAGGATTGAATATTCATAATTATTATCTCACCACCTGCAGTTTCCAGAATTCGAACCAGTTGCGCATTTCAAATTCCCCGAAAATTAACGCAATGAAGTAGTGATAAAGGTACATCACCCGTTCAATTTGCAAAATGGTCGTCATGTAAACGAGGTATAGACCGGTGAAGGCGCAAATCCAGTAAAAAAGTTTTTCATCTTTAACCGGGTTGTTGTAAACATAGCGACTGATGATCAGGCCAACTGAAAGAATTATTCCGCCTACGATTGAAAACCAGACAATCGGATTGCCAATCAGGTATTTGTATTTAACGATGACTTTGCCGTCTACAACATTTCTGTCCCAGCGATAACTAATTGTTTTTTTACTCAGTGGCCAACTCAGTGCATAGCTACCGTTTTCATCAGGTTTACATACATCCAGACGCGGTACGCCGTCAGCATATTCACTCATGAATTTCCAGTTATCGCGCAGGCCTAATTGGAACGTCTTAAATGACCAGGTATCACCCATGCGGATCTGATTTAAATATTCGGGTGAGGCCTTATAGGTTTTATTGGCAATGACTTTGGTTCCCATGCCTATATGAATGTAAAACACCGTCAGTATGCACAGCACAACAGGAACTACTGCTGATGGAACGGTGGTTGCCAGGCGCTTTAGCAGGGCTTGCCAGTTCCAGGTTTTAATCTGTTGCCATTGCTCAACGATATAAAGCATCGCAAACAACAACAGTAAGATGGCTGCGGTGACTTTAACCATTATGCCCAAGCCAATGCAGACACCGATAATGGCGTAGTCTGACAGGCGTACGGCTCGTTGATAATGAATAAATTGCGTTGCGGCGCGAACAAAAAAATACAGGGCGGCGAGCACAAAAAATAATTGAATCCCATCAAGATGTGCTGCGCGTGCATGAATGACCAGCGCATTATCAAAAATGACCAGGCTGGTAAACGCGGCAGCAAGCCACATCCGCTGGGTAATACAAGTGATGATGCCGTAAAAGAACACTACCGAAAGTGCCATCATTACCACTGTCGGCCAGCGATAGCCCTTGTAGGTCATTTCGGGCGGCGCGGCATCGCCGGTGAGATAGTCAGTTTCCAGCAAGGCTTGCTTGTTAACTTTTTCATTCCCACCAAAAAACACTTCACCTACCGCCATTAGCATTTTGCCGAGCGGTGGATGTGGCTCCATGTACATCATGCCATCGATATGTTTTTGCGCATTGGGAACATGGTAGTTTTCATCCCAGAACATCGCTTGGGGTGTACCGTAATAAGGAAAGTAGATGCTGAGTGAGACCAGCAAAATGACGATCGGATAAATAAATCGCGCGTAGGTCTTAAAGAATGTTTTCATAATCTTGTTATTAAATGTTGGTTTTTGTCAGGGGTTATTTTTTACGAATACCTTTACCGGTTGCTGCCCAGTAAAGTCCGCCGTAAATATGTTCCAGAAACATCTTGTCGCTATAGGTGGCCGGCAGATGACCTAAGGCCGTGTAAAATGCCCGCCCGCCATCATAGTTGTGATACCAGGCGATGGGATGAAACTTACCCATGCCCTGGCTTTTTTTGCTGCCCCAATCCACTGCCGGGTTAAAGGTTTGTTCGTCAACGGCAAGGATGTAATTCAAACCTTTAATGCGCTCTGCCCCAAACTCGTACCATTCATCGGTCCATAAAAATCGCTCAGGCATACGCTCAACTCCGGGAAATTTGGTGTTGAGAACTTCCAGTTCGGCGGTCTGGATTTCCGGGTGAATGTGGAAGGTGCGGCCCACCATTTTGGTATACCAATCCCAATCGTATTCGGTATCAGACGCACTGTGTACTCCCACAAAACCTTTACCCGAGCGGATAAAGCGCTCCATGGCGGCTTGCTGTTCGTCGTTGAGAATATCGCCGGTTGTCATCAGGAAGATGACGGCCTGGTATTTTTTTAATTTTTCATCGTTAAAAATGCTGGCATCTTCATGCCAATCCACGGTGAAGTGGTGGCGCACTGCCAATTTGCGTACAGCATCTACCCCTTCATTAATCGCTTCATGGTGCCAACCATTGGTTTTAGTGAACAGTAAAACATTGAACTGCTGGGCGTTGGCACTCAAGCTGGCGAGAAGGAAACTGCTGGTCAGTGCAAGGGATAAGGCGATTCGTTTGAGCATAACTTTACCTCGCTGATATGTTGTTATTGTTGTCCCGGCCATCTTTTTATTTTTATAAAACCGGCGCCATCATAAGCGATTCAGATTTATAGGCAATAAAAAAGGGCACCCGAGGTGCCCTTTTTTAATCTGCTGTTCTGGTGATGTGAACTAGGCAGTGCGACGACGTGCTACGCACAAACCAAGCAGGCTGAGTGCGAGTAGCAGAACTGAGCTTGGCTCAGGCAGTTTAACCGGACGCTCAACTACTACTCCTTTGAGCTTGTAGTAGTCATTGCCTTTGGATTTGTCGATATTCGGGCCACTGAATACATTGCCAAAGTTGCTGTTATAGGCGCCGACCAACCAGTATTGTGAGGTGATCCCACCCTGATTGACTGCTCCGTTATTGGGACCATAGTCGACGTTGTAGTAGTTACCTACCAGTTGCCAGCCATTGCCAATAAGGTCCTGCCATTTTTTCCCCAGTAATGAGCTGCTATCGAAGCTGGTACCGTTAAACGCAAGGATGGAAATATCGGTATCGGTTTGATACCAGCCAATATCCAAAGCGGTTAGCTTTACCATTTCATCAAAGGAGAGCAGGTGCATGTCGTAGTCACCCGCTTCATTATCAACCGCGTGGTTGGGCGTGTCGGTTTTTTCGACCCCAAGCCCGTCCCACTTGCCTACATAATCCTGTTCAATTGCTTCGTTCAGGCTGGTGGTAGTAGTGGTTTTCCACTCTTTACAGGCGCCTTTGCGGTCATATTTCTTACAGGTTTTCGTGGTGGTGGTTTTAATGCCATAAGACCAGCCGGTGACTGCCAGGCCGAGGTCTTCTTCTTCGTAGTTATATTGCATTGCGTAGGTACTATTAAAAATACCATTGCGGGAATCTGGAGATTTAAGATCAAAAGTAATTGGAGTTGCGTTGGCGGTGCCAACTATTCCAAGAGTAATCGCAAGCCCTGCGAGAGCGTTTTTTAGTGAGCACATAGAGCAAAGTCCATTAAGTTGATTAAGTGGATTATGGTTGTTCTGTATTTAACCAATTAGCAATTCTCGCGCCACTCGACGTAAGTTATTGATTCTTTGTGTGATCTGCGTCTCATATTTTCGGTGTGTGGTTTTTAGTGTCAATTTTACCGACATAAAACGGCTGCCCATAAAAAAAGCCCGGACATTGTCCGGGCCAAAGTGGGCGATAAACAGAGGGGGTACAACGATAGGGGTTAGGAGGCTTGTGCCTTGGCTGCGGCAGCAGTGTCTTCGCCATCGCCGACAACTGCGCCCAGTTCTCCGGTTTCACGGGCACGTTTGCCATATACGGCTTCAAACAGGGGGGATGCCATCAGGGTGGTTACCACTGCCATCAATACCATGATGGAGAAGAGGGCTGGGCCAATCACACCGGCTTGCAAGCCGATATTGATAATGATCAGTTCCATCAGGCCACGCGCGTTCATCAGTGCGCCTATGCCCATGGCGGTACGGTTATCTGCACCGCACAAACGCGCTGCACCCCAGCAGGCAACACCTTTAGCAACCACGGAGCCGATCAAAATCACAGCGGCAATTGCCAGCAATTCAACGTTGTTAACCATGGTCAACTGGGTGTTAAGGCCGGAGTAGGTGAAGAACATTGGCAGCAGCAGGATAACAACAAAGGGTTCCAACTGGCGTTTCACTTCCTGGGTTAACTTGCCGCGCGGCATAACTGCGCCGAGCAGGAAACCGCCGAATACAGCGTGCAGGCCAATAGCATCAGCAGTAAACGCCGAGAGCATGAAGCACATTAATACTATGGCCAGCAGGGTTGGGCTTAAGGTCTGTTGTTTTCCCGCGGCGCGTGCCAGAGGCGCCAGAATTTTGGGGGCAACCAGAATCATAAAGGTGGCAAAGGCAACGCCACCGGCGATCGTTTTAATCGCTAATTCGGGACCGGCGCCAAAGGTGGCTAATACGATCGCCAATACACACCAGGCTCCTGCGTCATCAATTGCGCCAGCAGACAGGGACAGAGTGCCCAGTTTGGTTTGGCTCAGGCCGCGCTCGTGAATAATGCGCGCCAGCATTGGAAAGGCGGTGATTGCAATACAGGCGCCCATAAACAGTGTGGCGCTGAAGGTGGTTGCTTTCTCGGAGAAGAGGCCTGGTACTGTTAGTAACCAGGGGGTAATCGCAATTGCCACCAGGAAGGGGGCAGCCATACCCGATATAGATACTGCAGCTGCGCTTTTAATATTGGTTTTGAAGTGATCCGCGCGGAAACCAAGCCCTACCAGGAACATGTACATCCCTACACCCAATTGCGCGCCCACATAGAGCACGCCTTTCATTTCGGTCGGGAACAGGGCTTTTTGCAGTTCAGGCAAAAACAGGCCGAACAGCGATGGTCCAAGGATAACCCCGGCGATCATCTCCCCCACAACCTGGGGCTGGTGAAAATACTTTTGTCCTGCCCAGCCGACCAGGCGGCAGACAGCGAGGATGACAAACATTTGCAGGAAAAATACAACGGAGAGTTGGGCAATTGGCATAGCTAAGTCCGCATTCTAATAATTGTTGATAGTTGTTATGAGTCCCGCCGAAGGGACTTGTGGCCGGCTTATTAGAAATGGCTTTGTAGGGTGGGGGCAATTTGAACGCCATAGAAATTGGCTATAGTGTTTGCGGGGCTATTTTTTAACGATAGTTTTTTGCCTTATCGTCGGGATCTGTGCACACTGGTGCCAGGCTTTTTATCAAATTGTTTGTGCGTTTATGACTCTCACCGAATTGCGTTACATAGTTATCCTCGCTGAAGAGCAGCATTTTGGCCGCACTGCCGAACGCTGCCATGTGAGCCAACCCACCCTGAGTGTGGCAGTAAAAAAGCTGGAAGAAGAGTTGGGGGTAGAGTTATTCGAACGCACCAAGACCTGCGTAAAGCCCACGGTGATGGGTGAGCGCATTGTTAGTCAGGCGAAAGCACTATTAGCGGGAACTGAAACTATCAAGGCTCTGGCTGAGGCGGGAAAAGATCAGCTGGGCAGCCCCCTGGCACTGGGCACTATTTTCACCATGGGGCCTTATCTGCTGCCGCAATTAATTCCGCACCTGCAAAAACAGGTTCCTGGAATGCCACTGCTGGTGCAGGAGGATTACACCGAAAACCTGCGCAAAAAATTGCGCGATGGAGTGTTGGACGTGATTCTGGTTTCCCTGCCATTTAGTGAGTCTGATGTAGTTACCCAGGAGTTGTTTGATGAGCCGTTGGTGCTGATTATGCCCCGAAACCATAGTCTGGCGCACAAGGCAGAAATTACCCTTGAGGACATCCAGCCACAGCAAATGTTGTTGATGGGGCAGGGGCATTGCCTGCGCGAGCAGGTGTTGACGCTGTGCCCGGCGTTGCGTGCTGATTTGCAAGATGGCGAATTAATTGCGCCACGCGCTGAGGGCAATAGTCTGGAAACGCTTCGCTATATGGTGGCTGCTGGGCTAGGCTTGAGCATATTGCCGCGCTCAGCTGCTGAGATAAGCTTGTGTCAGGCGAATCGTTTGGTGGCACGGCCCCTGGCGATTCCCGGTGGGCAGCGGCGTTTGGCGCTTGCCTGGCGGGCCAGCTTTCCGCGGCACAAGGCGATAGATGTGCTACGTAAAGCAATCCAGACCTGTAGCGGTGCTTATTGGAATTTTACGACCGAGCCGGATGAAAACATGCAGACTATGTTGTCGGTTCGCTAGCCAAACATGTTGGTGGTGCGCGAATAACCTGTAAATGCTTTACGAGCAAATTGATTTATGACGGCCAGTATTAATCCCCTGAAAAAAATTGTCATTCTCGGCGGCGGAACCTCCGGTTGGATTGCCGCCTCCATGCTGGCGGCGCATTTGAAGCCCGGCTTTTGTGAAATTGAATTGGTAGAGTCGGAGGAAATCGGTTCTATCGGTGTAGGTGAATCTACTATTCCCCCAGTGGTGCGCCTGGTCACCAGTCTGGGAATAGATGAGGAAGAATTTATTCGTGAGACTCAGGCCTGCTACAAACTCGGCATTAAATTTGTCGATTGGCGAGCAAAAAATGAATCCTATTTCCATCCCTACGGCACTCTGGGTAAACGCATCGGCTCCCAGGATTTTTATCAGTGCTGGTTGAAAGCAACCAAAGAAGGTGAAGCTTACGACCTGCAGGATTTTTCGCCCTGTGCAGTAATGGCCGCACAGGAGAAATTCTTCCTTCCTTCGCAGGCGATGAATACACCGATTGGCGGCGCTGGTTATGCAGTGCATTTGGATGCAAAACTGGTGGCGGCCTTTTTGCGCCGCTACGCCGAAGCGCGTGGTGTGGTGCGCAGTGAAGGCAATTGTGTGAATGTGTTTCGCAAAGATAATGGTTTTATCGATGCCATCGAATTGGCGGATGGGCGCAAAATTCAGGGTGATTTTTTTATTGATTGCTCGGGTTTTAAAGCGTTGCTTACCGAAAAGGCCATGGGGGTTGCGTTTGAAGATTGGTCACACTATTTGCCTTGTGATCGTGCTTATGTGGTGAAAACGGAAAAAGCCGGTTCGCGCATGCCTTATACTACCGCGACTGCACGTAAATCCGGGTGGGGCTGGCGGATTCCGCTACGCAACGGCACGGGGCATGGCTATGTTTATTCGAGTCGTTTTTGCACCGATGCTGAAGCCAAAACCACCTTGCTAAAAAATTTGGATGCGCCGCGCATTAATGATCCGCGTGTAATCAATTTTAATACCGGGCGACGCAAGGAATTTTGGAAAGATAATTGCCTGGCGCTGGGTTTGTCGGGCGGGTTTATCGAACCGCTGGAGTCAACGGCAATTCATTTAATTGCGCGCGGTATGGATTTCTTTTTGCGCTTTTTCCCTGATGCGGATTGCGAGCGCAGTTTGCAGCGCGAATACAATCGCCGCATGGCGGCAGATTATGAAGAGGTGCGCGACTTTATTGTGTTGCACTATTGTGCGACCAGGCGAGAGGACAGCGAATTCTGGCGCTGGTGCAAAACGATGGAATTGCCGGAGTCGTTGCAGGAGCGTATCGAGTTGTTTCGCGGGCATGGAATCTTGCGTGAAGACAATGACGAATTATTTCGCGCCGCTAGCTGGCAATCGGTGTTTGAAGGTATGGGAATTCGCCCGCAAAAATATAATCCGCGCGTAGATAATCTGGATTACCAGCAAATTAGCGAGACGTTAAAGCTCGCGCGCTCGGCCATTTTTAATATGGTAAAAAGTTTGCCTAGTCACGATGAATATCTGGCTGAGCATTACGGCCTTGAACCTGGCTCGCCGGAAAATTAATCCGGCGAATCCTCGCCTGCTGCAAGATTGTTCATCTAACGCAAGACTACTCACCTACCGCCAGATAGTGCCCATTCAAATAGCTGCCGCCTTCCACTTGCGCAATACTGTGAGAGGGATAGACCTCGCTCAGGTGCAGGCGCGTTTCGCGTTTCACCAGTCGCGTTTCATTGGTTTGATATTCGGTATTGGAACCAACCACTACGACTTGATACAAACTTAGTGTGTCCCCTGCATGCAAGCCGTTGTTGGCGCCGCCGTGTAATAAAATCTGTGCCTGTCCTGGCTGTGAGTCAATGCTCGCCATAAAGGGCTGGCAGTGAATAACTTGTGCTACTTCCTTGCTAATTTTTTTGGTTAGGCTTTTTATTTTTTTGCCGTAGTGTGTTTGGTAAAAAGCGGGCGAATCAAAACCGATAGGCTTACGTGTATTCCAAATACCGGATGTGGAAAATTGTTTGCTCAACAATAGCTCGCCGGTAAAACCATCGCGCAATTGCACGGAAAGATTCAAAACCCGCGTGCGTTTATCAAACATTTTTATGTGGGTTATATCGTGAAAGGCATTGGCGGCCTGGCGATAGAGGTTAGGGTTATAGGTAGTGTTGGGGGCGGTCATGCTCATGTCTTCGATTGTGCCGCTCAACACAAATTGGGTGCGCGCTTGCCGTGCAATTTTTTGTGCCTGCTGTTTCAGCTGGCTATCGCTGAGTGTTGCAGCTGCAAAGCCAGCGTGCAAAACCCCAGGGCCGATACTTTGGAAATTATCATTTAATTGTGCGCGAATCAGTGCGGGAATTTCGCTTTCGGCTGCAAACAAATTCCCGGCATTCGCTGTGTGCGGGTTGCCGCGCAAAAAACGGGTAACCACCAGGGATTTCTGCAGGTTGTTGTGATTGCCACTTTGATCGGGGCAGAGGTTGCCACTCAGGTATTGTGTGGTTTGTGTGGTGGGAGTTGTAGTGGTTTCAGGGGCGGTTGCTGGTGAGGTATTGCCGGGTAGTTCTGCTGTGCCCACGGTGACACTGTTATTTATGCTGGTATCGGTCGCGGCAGGTTTTGATTGGTAGGCGATATCGTCCGGCACAATGGAGGGGCCGGCCAGGCAAATGATACTTGTAATGGATGAACTGAATGTCACAACCAGGGTCAACAGCAGGCGGTTGAGCTGGTTGGCGGTAATCTGTAATTTTGGTGTGTGTGAACCCATGGCAGGCTCCGATGGTGAACAGGTATAGTGCTAAAAAAGGGGATACATATTTGTCGGCAGCGCTGCTTGTTTCTTTAATTTTCCCGCATCGACCAACCATATGTGGCTGGCTGTTTAAATAGGGTTCTGATCAATAGTGTTAATAAAATGGATAACCTGCATGAAGAAGATTGTTCTCTTATTGCCATTGGTGATATTGCTGGCCGCTGGTTGTGGCACCAGCGGGCGCAGTTATGTCGAGACCGAAATGGTGGAAACGCTGGAAGTGGAAATATTGCCCAACACCAGCAAGATGTTTACCTACCGTCTGCGCTGGCCGGAGGATCATATTCCCAGTCATATCCGGGTCGAGCGTGGCGGTGGCAGCCCCGAGCGCGAGTTTGAACGGGGCGGGGTAGATGTAGGGCGTGGCACCTATGAGCGATTGCTGGAAAATACAGCTTATGTTGTTGAGCATGCGGGCTATTGCCGCGAAGGTTTTTTTGAGTTGGATCGCAGTATCTCGCGCTATCACCTATGGGTGCGCGGCGAATGCAAAGATGGTGCAACTGCAGAGGATCAAAAGACTTTTGGTGCAAGACAAACTCTGGGGCCAGAGCGCTGGGGGCAGAAGTGATTAGGTTTTATTCGGGTGCGTTTGTTTTTGCACCCGATTGACTTCTCAATCGACTATTAACGCCCCGTCTCTTATCTTGCCAATGCCCCTCCAAGCGGGTAATATCCTGCGCCCATTTGCCTAGCCTCTGGATACCAGGGGCTTTTTTGTCTGGGATGTGATTTGGCGCGGCTTTCGCATCTCAGAAGAACTGACCAAACAAGGTTTGGTGGTTGCCGGTTGGCGCTTGATCCCAACGGATCCGGAGTGCCTGGGGCCAATCGCCCTGAAGTCGCTACCGACTTTTAATCATGTCTTTGTTAACAATACTGATCTGTCGATTGAACAGGTCAACTCCAAGTTATTTGTTGCACGTCGTAAGGCGGAAATCCGCTTGGCGGGCGACAAGAGCTTTTATGTGGCTAGCCTGAGCACCGGTATCCTTTCCTATAAGGGCTTGATGATGCCGGTAGACTTGCCGCGCTTCTTCTCTGATTTGGCGGATGAGCGTCTGGAAACGGCGATCTGCGTATTCCACCAGCGTTTCTCTACCAACACCATGCCAGTGTGGCCACTGGCGCAGCCGTTCCGCATGTTGGCGCACAACGGCGAGATCAACACCATTGTGGGTAACCGCAACTGGTCTGTTGCCCGTACACCAAAATTCATCACCCCATTGTTGCCTGAGTTGCAAGAGCTCAAGCCGCTGGTGAATCGTACCGGTTCTGACTCATCCAGCCTGGACAACATGCTGGAGATCCTTACCCTGGGCGGTATGG
Source organism: Gammaproteobacteria bacterium (assembly GCA_021151625.1). Classification (GTDB taxonomy): domain Bacteria; phylum Pseudomonadota; class Gammaproteobacteria; order Pseudomonadales; family Cellvibrionaceae; genus Cellvibrio. Next base: position 95,398 of record JAGKWY010000001.1, read on the forward strand.
AACTGCATCGCGCTATTCGTATGCTGGTGCCGCCGGCATGGCAGAATGTGGAGAACATGGATCCGGATCTACGTGCGTTCTACGAATACAACTCTATGCATATCGAGCCTTGGGATGGCCCAGCTGGCTTGGTAATTACTGATGGTCGCTACGCGGTTTGTACCCTTGATCGCAACGGCTTGCGTCCGTCCCGCTGGGTAATCACCAAAGACGACATGATTACTGTGGCCTCGGAAGTGGGCGTGTACACCTATGATCCGGCGGATGTAGTTGCCAAAGGTCGTCTCGGCCCAGGTCAGATCATGTCGATCGACACCTTGAATGGCACCCTGCATAACACCCAGGATATCGACAACCAACTCAAGTCGAGCAAGCCTTACAAGCAATGGCTGAAAGAGCGCGCGCTGCGCGTTGAATCGACACTCAATACCGATGCCAAAGAAAACGGTTTGGAAGGTATTGAGCTGAAAGCCAATATGAAGATGTTCCAGGTCAGCTTTGAAGAGCGCGACCAGCTGTTACGTCCACTGGCTGAAGGTGGTCAGGAAGCCGTTGGTTCCATGGGTGATGATACCCCGATGGCGGTTTTGTCTCGTCAGCAACGTTCGCTGTACGACTATTTCCGCCAGCAGTTTGCGCAGGTAACCAACCCTCCAATCGACCCATTGCGCGAAGCGATTGTTATGTCGCTGGAAACTTGCCTCGGTCGTGAGTTGTCGGTTTACGAAGAGCACGCTGATCACGCTGACCGCGTAATCCTCAGCTCGCCAGTGCTGTCACCAGAGAAATTCCGTGGCTTGATGGCGCTGAAGCGTCCGGGTTACGACCAGCAAAAATTTTCGCTCTACTACAGCCCGGAAACCACTAACCTGAAAGCGGCTTTGAGCAAGCTTTGTGATGATGTGGCTGCTGCTGTTAAATCAGGCAAAGTACTGATCGTATTGAGCGATGCTGGTTTCAGCAAAGGCCAACTGCCTATCCACGCCTTGTTGGCTGTGGGTGCTGTACATCAGCATTTGACCAATGTCGGCCTGCGTTGCGAATCCAACCTTATTGCTGAAACCGCTACGGCACGCGATCCGCATCAGGTTGCTGCTTTGATTGCCTACGGTGCGACAGCAGTTTATCCATATCTGAGCTACCACGTTCTCAACGACTTGATTGAGACCGGCGAATTGCTCAGCGATGTGGATTCAGCTTACAAAAACTATCGCAAAGGTATCGATAAGGGCTTGCTGAAAATCTTGTCGAAGATGGGTATTTCCACTATTACCTCCTACCGCGGCGCGCAGTTGTTCGAAGCCATTGGCTTGTCGCAAGAAGTGGTCAATACCTGCTTTGAAAGCACACCAAGCCGTATCGGCGGTGCGCGCTTCGAAGAACTGGAAGCGGACCAGAAAATTATTGCCCAAACTGCCTGGTTGGATCGCAAGCCGATTATCCAGGGCGGTTTACTCAAGTATGTACATGGTTCTGAATACCATGCGTACAACCCGGATGTAGTGCAAACGCTGCAGAAAGCAGTGCAAAGTGGTAACTACGCGTTGTGGCGTAACTATGCTGATATCGTGAACAAGCGTCCGGTAGCAATGTTGCGTGACTTGCTGGCGATTCGTGAAGATGCTTGCAAACCGGTTCCGTTATCCGAAGTTGAACCTATCGAAAGCGTAATCAAGCGCTTTGACTCGGCGGGTATGTCGCTCGGAGCTCTGTCACCTGAAGCGCACGAAGCCTTGGCTGAAGCCATGAACCGTTTGGGGGGGCGCTCCAACTCGGGTGAAGGTGGCGAAGATCCAGCGCGTTACGGCACTATCAAGACCTCCAAAATCAAGCAAGTGGCGTCTGGCCGTTTCGGTGTAACACCGGCTTATCTAGTGAATGCGGAAGTACTGCAAATTAAAGTCGCCCAGGGAGCAAAACCCGGTGAAGGTGGCCAGCTGCCCGGCGGTAAAGTGAATGCGTTGATTGCGCGTCTGCGTCACTCGGTTCCCGGTGTGACCCTGATTTCGCCACCGCCACACCACGATATCTATTCGATTGAAGACTTGGCGCAACTGATTTATGACTTGAAACAAGTCAACCCTGATGCGTTGGTATCGGTGAAGCTGGTATCACGTCCAGGCGTAGGGACTATCGCTGCCGGTGTGGCCAAGGCTTATGCCGACCTTATCACTATCTCCGGTTATGACGGCGGTACCGCGGCGAGCCCGTTGACCTCGATTAAATACGCTGGTTCACCGTGGGAATTGGGTCTGTCCGAGACTCACCAAACCCTGCGTGCCAATGACCTGCGCGATAAAGTTCGTGTACAAACTGACGGTGGTTTGAAAACCGGTCTGGACGTTGTGAAAGCCGCGATGCTCGGTGCAGAAAGCTTCGGTTTCGGTACCGGCCCGATGGTTGCGCTCGGCTGTAAATACCTGCGTATTTGCCACCTGAACAACTGCGCAACCGGTGTTGCTACCCAGCAGGACAAACTGCGTCAGGACCATTACATCGGCACCGTTGAGATGGCGATGAACTTCTTCAAGTTTGTTGCAGAAGAAACCCGTGAGTGGATGGCGCGTCTGGGTGTGCGTACTTTGGGTGAATTGGTAGGTCGTGTGGATCTGTTGAAGATCCTTGAAGGTGAAACCAGCAAGCAACAACAACTCGATTTAAGCCCGATCATCTATACCGATGATTACCTGGCAACCAAGCCGCAATTGTGTGCGGTGAGCAAGAACGAGCCATTCGACAAGGGTGAAACTGCTGAGGCGATGGTTAAGGTTCTGTTGCCAACTATTGAAGCTAAAACCGGCGGCGAGTTTGAATTCCATATCACCAACTGCGACCGTTCCATCGGTGCGCGCATCAGTGGTGAAATCGCCAAGCGTTATGGCAACCAGGGCATGAATGACAAGCCGCTCAAACTGAAACTCACCGGTATTGCCGGTCAGAGTTTTGGTGTGTGGAACGCTGGCGGTCTGGATATGTATCTGGAAGGTGACGCAAACGACTATGTGGGTAAAGGTATGGCCGGCGGCAAGCTGGTGATTCGTCCACCGCGTACCTCTGAATTCAAATCCAACAAAACCAGCATCATGGGTAACACCTGTCTGTATGGTGCGACTGGCGGAAAATTGTTTGCCGCAGGTACCGCAGGAGAGCGGTGCGGTGTGCGTAACTCCGGTGCCCATGTTGTTGTAGAAGGCGCGGGTGATCACTGCTGTGAATACATGACTGGCGGTGTAGTCACTGTGCTGGGGCAAACCGGTGTTAACTTCGGTGCGGGCATGACTGGCGGATTCGCTTATGTGCTCGACGAAGCCAATGATTTTGTGGATCGTTACAACCATGAATTGGTGGATATCCACCGCATCAACACTGAAGCAGTGGAAGCGCATCGCCACCACTTGCGCACGGTGATCGAAGAGTTTACGCAAGAGACCGAAAGTGCATGGGGTCAACACCTGCTGGATAACTTCGATGATTACATCGGCAAGTTCTGGCTGGTTAAACCCAAAGCGGCAGCTATCGGCGGCCTGTTAAACAGTTTCCGCAAGCGCGGCGAATAA